>NZ_JASJPC010000060.1:0-56149 GCF_031426875.1 Sulfuritalea sp. | reverse complement strand
CGAGCGCCATGGCGTTGGAATCGCTGATGTTGTTGCCTTGCGGGACCAGTTGCGTGCCCAGTACCGGCTTCCACAGGCCCAGATCACCGTAGTCCTGCGTGCCCAGGTTCCGCGCCTGCGTGGTGCCCATGTATTGATACACGGCGCCGGGGGTGCCGGCCAGCTTGGCCCACTTCGTCGTGTCCGCGTAATCCTGTGCATCCAGGTTCGCGCCCGTCAGACCCAGCCCGATATAGCGGTAGGCGCTGCCCGCCTCGCCCGTGATCCGCTTCCACTTCGTCGCATCCGTGTAGTCCTGCACGCCCAGTTCGACCCGGCCCTTGGCTCCCAGGTACTGGTACACGCTGCCGATCTCGCCCAGCAAGGCGTCGTAGTCGTCTTCGATGAGGACGTTGTCGCCCGCCTGCAGCAGCCGCTTGCCCGAGTCCGTCGTGAAGTCTTCTGCACCGTAGTCGTCGGCCAGACGAACCACATTGTTCGTCGCCACGGTCGCCGTGCCACCCCCCTGGCTCGTCGTGAAGTTTTCTACTATATAGTCGTTCGCCAGCCGTACCTTCTCGCCGAAATTGATGATGAGAGTCCCGTCCGACGTGCTGTAATCCGCCGGCAGCAGAAAGTTGGTTACGCCCTGCAACAGCGCCGCACCGCCGTCGCTGGTGGTGATCGAGGACGAGACGATCTTGCTGTTGGCGTAGATCCCGGCGTTGTCTTCGGCACTGACCGTGATCGCGCCGCCCGCCGTCACCGTCCGCGTGCGCCCGGTGGCCAAATCTTCGATGTATGCCTTGGCGGTACTGCTGACCATGTTGCTGGCCAGCACCGCACTGGTGGCCGAACTGCTTGCCTGGTAAAGGCCCGATCCCGTGGAACTCGCTGCATTGCTGACCACGGCATTGAGTTGCGCATCGGATTTCGCCGTGACCGACACGGCGCCACTCGAAGTGACCGTGGAATTGACGATGTATGCCTGGACCTTCTCTGCCTGTTCCGTGCCGATATCGGTGCCGATCAGCGCGTCCACTGTCTTGAACAAGGCATTGGCCGGAGCCCAGCCAATCGAGTTGAATGCGATCGAGGCGCCAGTCGCGGTCGCAGCGGTACCCAGGTTGGGGAAGGTCGAGTTGGAAGTTGCACTCCCCTCGGACTTCGCATGGATGACCGAGGTATCCGCAGCGGTCACGCTGACGTCGCTGCCAGCGCCAGTGGTCGTGATCGTGCCACCGGAAATGTACGCATTCACGTCGCCCAGTACCACGTTCGACGCGTACGTCCCGCCTATGCTGAGCGCGAAAGGGTTGGACACGACGGGGACGCTGCTGCTGATCGCCGTGGACTTCGCATTCGCGCTCAGCACGGTATTTCTCAGCGCACTCAGGCTGATGTCACCGGCAACCGTCGCACTCGAGTCCTTGACATAGGCCTCGGTGTTTTTGTTCACCTGATTACGTGCAGCGGCCACTGAAATATCGACCGGGGCACTCAAGCCCAGGACATCAAATGCGTTGGCGGTCGACGTGGCGGACACGGTAGAGGTATCCGACGCGAAAACCGACATGCCGGAGGCGCCGGCAGTGACGATGCTGCCTTCGATATAAGCTTTGGTACTGCCCGAGATGTCGTTGAAGGCCGATCGCGACGACGCCGAAAAAGTCGTAGAACTGAGCGCCTTCAAATCCAGGCTGCCGACATTGATGTTTGCGCTGTTCGAAATACGCGCGGTTGCCGTGTCGCTGTATGTGTTGGTGGCGGTAAGTCCGGCAAGGCCGGAGGTCGCGGCCGAAACGCTGCCCCGCGTCTTGGCAGTGATGGACAGGATGCCAGTCGTCGCCACATTTCCACTGACAACCGCAGTCGCGCTGGACGAGGAGTTCACAGTCGCCGTCAGGGCGTCGCTGACCGCGACGTTGCGCACCACCTCAGAAACCAGGGTGATATTTCCGCTGGTCGAGGTGAGGTTGCCGAGGACTTGGATCGACGCGGTTCTCGTGACGAGTTGGCTCGCATCGGTGACCTGCGCTGCATCGACCGCGCTCGCGGTGAAGGCGATGTTGCCGGTTCCCGTCGTGACTGTGAAGCCGGTGCTAAGCGTGATCGACTCGGCGTCAACGCTGACGCCACCACTCAGCGTAAAGTTTTCACCAAGCGTCACCGAGTCTGTGCCCGCGCCACCAAGGATGGAGAGATCGACCGCGCTCAGGCTGGACGCATCGTCGAAGTAGAACGCATCGTCCGCGCTGCCAAGATCGACGTTGATCGTGCCACCGGCAAGGGTGAACCCGCCAAGAACTGTGTAGGTAACGCTGCCATCCCATTGGTATTCCAGATCGCCGGAGCCGCTGACGCGCAGATGCAGGACGTCGGCGCCGGCCGATCCGGTGAACGTGGCGGTAGTGCCCGACACCACCGGCGTCAGGCCGGTCAGCAAGTCCTCATAGCCCACCAGGTCTTCCGCCTGGAACAGCGGCCCACTTTCGATCGTGCCGGTGCTGTATTCGAGCGTCCAGTCGCCGCCGCGTGCGGCGCTGCCGGTCGCATCGGTCGACGCCGCAACGTCGACGCCGGTAAGCTGCGCGAGGTTCTGCAGGAACTGCATGCCCTCCACGCCCTTGGCCACGTCGCAGCCATAGAGCAGGACGTCGCCGCCGGGACGCAGTGCCTTGCCCCAGTTCGCCACACGCGCCTTTTCCTGTTCGAGCCTGCCATCGTTGAACTGGGTCGATCCGAGGCGTAGCGTTCCACTCGCACCGTGGGAAAGAACCTGCACCGCTGCCAGTCCATAGTGGGCGGAAAGAATGTCGGTCATCTGTTCGATGCCGTCGTAGCGATGATCCAGCACCACTACCTCGATGTCGCCGAAACGCGAAACCGTCAGTTGCGGCGCCGCCATTGACGATGACTCGTCTGCATCGGCGACATCGGCGTCAATGGCCGGCAAATTGGCTTGGGTAGCCGTCGCCGATTGCATCACCGGAGTCTCGGCTGAGCCACCGTTGTCGCCAGTAGCCGCCAGGCTTGTCGATTCGGCCGCACCATAGCTGACCAGATTCCTCACCAGCTCCTCGTAATTGGTGACGGCGGAATCGACGATGACCAACTGCGCCGGCGCCGGCCGGCTTTGCACGAATGCAGTGTAGGCAGCGAGTGAAATCCTCTGCGCAGTCTCGGCATCCGCGGCACTGCCCGCGACCTCGGCGAGCAATTGCGGCGAGAGCTGGTCATCCTGCGCGACGACAGCAACCGTGACGGAGGATTCGGGTTGATCCGTGTTTGCCGAAGGTGCCGCCGCCGGTTCGTTCAAGTCCGACCCGGTACCGTCGTTTGGCAATGTCGGATCGATCGCCACAATGGTCGGCACGGTGGCCGTAACGCCACCGGGATCCGCTGCGGCGGGCTGCAATGCCTCAGGCATATTTTGGTCAACGACCAGCCCATCGTCACCCTGGATCGTGTATTGGACCGGAACCGAGGATGCGCCCAGCCCTGCCGGCAGTATCGGAGCCTCGGTATTGAGTGGAGCTTCCAGGGCCGGCAGCGTCTGGGCCGCGGGCGGAGGTGGCGGAACCACGCCCTCGACCGACAGCAAGAAGCGCTGTTCCATGGCTTCGAACAGTGCCTTTCGCCGTTCCGGCGCCTGTAATTTGCTGGGGGACCGAAAAGCCTTGGCGATCGAACTCGCCAGGGTTGTCAGCGCTGTGGTCAGTGGTGTGCGTGCCATCGTGCTGTCCTTCACTCTGCGGCAGTGCGAAGATAATCGCCTGCCCTTGCTATTGCTGCTTTCCCGATGCGTGCCGATGGCCGCGCAGATACCTCTGCGTCTACTGCATCAGTCTGTTGGTCTCCACCAAATCGTTCTCGCTCAACGTACCTACCGCCTGTTTCAGCCGCAAGCGGTTGAGCAGATAGTCATAGCGTGCCTTGGCTGAATCGCGCTTTGCGGCATAGAGGTCCCGCTCGGCGTCAAGTACCTGAATAATGGTTTCCAATCCCGATTTGTAGCCCTCGAGTTTCAGTTCCCTGGCACTCAGCGAAGAAGTCACCCCCTGAGCCAAGGCCTTGATCCTGACGGTCCCTCCGGTAACCCCCTGAAAAGCGGCCCTGGTCTGACGCTCGATTTGACGAACATCCCGCTCCAGATCCTCGAGTGCCGCCTGATAGCGCTTGGCGGCCTCTTCACTCAGCGCCACGGTCGCGCCACCGGAATAGACAGGAATCGTAAGCCGCAGCATCACGTCGGTCGTATCGACATTGCTGCCACCACCGAAAAGGCTTCCTCCGGTGACCTTGCCATTTTGCGTCACCACCAAGTCGACAACAGGTACGTGACCCGACCTCTGGCGACTGATTTCCTGCTGCGCCACTTCAACCCCATGACGACGGGCAGTCAGCATCAGATTCTGTTGCAGCCCGGCTTCAATCCATTGGCTGATCTCGGGAGGATTCGGTTGTTCCAGCGGGAACTCCTCGCGCAATGGCTTGAGACTGACCAGCAACTTGCCGGTCATTTCGCGCAAAGCCTGCAATTTGTCGTCGAGGTCGTTTCTGGCGGCAACCACATCCGCCTCTTTCAACTCATAGCGCGCCTTGGCTTCATGAAGCCCGACGCGGGCAACCAGTCCGCTGCTGAAACGCTGCTGCACCAGGTCGAGTTGGCGCTTGATGGCGTCGCGCTCGGCCTCGGCAAAGCCCAGCGCGTCGCGTGCTGCGAGTACATTCAGATAGGCTGTCGCGGCACGCAGCATCAGGTCTTGTTCAAGAGAGGCAAAGTTCGCTGCCGCCTGCTTGACTTTGGTCTTCGCCTGCTCATAACCATGCCAGGCAGGTATCTTGAATATGGGCTGGGTAAGCGTAAGGGTCATGTTGCGCGTCGGATAGCGCGACATGCCCGTGGCAAAAACCGTATTTGCACTGTTGATGATGCGCTGCCGCGTATCGATCTGCGATGCTTCGATCGACACGTTTGGCAGCAGGGCCGCAAGAGCTTGCGGTTCGGCATAACCAATCGCTTCGAACTCGAAGCGACCGGCCCTGTACTTAGGATCGCTATCCTTCGACAATAAGTACACCTGCGCGAGATCTTCGCCGTAGGCCGGAACACATCCAATCCCCCCAAGAGCCAACACCATCAGGGTCCAGTTCCAGCCAATATTCCATTTACCCAACCCCATTGCCCCCTCCGTTCTCATGGCCCAGTCGCCATTTTGACGCCTCGCTGCCATGGCACCACGTATCGCACCGTGTTCAGTCCGCTTGTACTTCCTTGCCATTACCGCGTTTCTTCTTCGCCGCTGGACCGGATTCCAGCACCGCCGCGTCCGCCGCAGGGATTGCGTTAGCCAAGCGTGACTCGAGTTTCTCCGACAAGCGGGCGACGTTGCCGAGCGAACCAAGATGGGCATAGATCAGAGCAAGGTAGCCGTCCCTCGCCAGCGCAAGCAGGTCTGCATCGGCCAGCGCGGCCAGGCGCTGTTCATCGACGACGCTGAAGCCCTGAAGCACCAGGGGCGGCTCATCGTTGCGAACCACCTCCAACACGCGGGGAATCAGCAGGTCGAGCGACTGCAAGCGCTCGACGAAAAGCCGGGTACGCGTAATTTCTCCCTGATAGGTCCCCAGAAATTCAAGTGCCTGCTTCAGCAGCGGCGTATGTTCGCCGTCGTCGGTAAAAATTCTCTCGCCATCCGCTGCCCCGAATCCGGGATAAGCCTCGTCGATATAGACATTGAAGTCGTCCGCGCCTTGTTTCTCTGCCAGCACAAATGGATAGCGCCGCACAAAGGCAGGTATGTAGCGACCATCCCAACGATTCTCTGCCGTGACAAACAGGTTCTCGTTTTGGCGTACGCCAACCAAAGCAATCGGAAACAGCGCGCCCCCTTCCTTTCCTGTAAACGCGATTGGGTATTCTCGCGCCGTATCGATGAACTCTACCGTGGCGAGGGGGACTGAATTGGTACTCGCGGCAAATCCGACATTCGTTCCGAGCGATCCTAGACGCGTCTTGAGATGCACGTCGACATTGAGAGGTACCGGTTTTTCATAGAACAGCAGAGTTGCCATGCTTCCATCCCCGAAAAAAGTGTCGAAATCCGATGCCCCCCGGCATCTTGGATATTCATGCAGTCTAAACTAGAAACCAGATATTTAAAAGTCGTAATAATTCATCTTTGAAGTAATTCTATGCGTCCATTCTGTATTGATATAAGGCGGGTGAGCTGGACGAGTCTATCGGGAGCAAAACGATGCATCTGGCGCCGTCCGATCATGGCCGTCCGGCAACGGTGCAAGCGACTCCGCATGGTCCCCGTACTTCGCCCGATAAGCGCTATTCAGCCCCAAACACCGGGTCGACGCACATTGCTCGCGGTAGACGCACTGATGAAAGCCATTGCGGTCGAATTCTGTCCAGAAGGCCGGGTCGATGAAAAGCGTCGGCTGATCGTTGTAGAGCACGTCGCGATCGGTGCCCAGCAGGCATTCGGGGAAGTTCTTGACCTCGATGCCGCGGCCAGCGGCACGCAGGGCCGCAATCGCGGACTTGAGGAAAGGCAAGGCTTCCAGATGGGAAGCGATCAATCCCTTGTCGTCCCGTTCGCTCATCGGGAGATAGAACCAGAATTCCATCTGCGCAAGCCGCTTGAGCGCTTCGAGCCGCTCGACCAGGCGCGGCAACTGGGTAAAGTTAAGGGCACTCACCACCGTGTTGGTGATCGTCGAGACGTGATCGCAGGCATCGAGCAATTCCAGGCCGCGCAAGGTCTTGTCGAATGAGCCCGGCACCTGGGTGATGGCATCGTGGGTCTCGGCATCGGCTGCAGTCACGCTGATGAAGAATTCGTCGACCCCCGCTTCGATCAATTCTTCGCAATAGCCCGCCTGTGCCAGGCGCATGCCATGGGTCTGGATGCGTACATGCTGGAAACCGCTGCGTCGCGCCAAACGTGCCCACTCCGGCAGATCCCGATGCAGAGTGATTTCGGATCCGGTCAGGATCAACCCGGTCCATTTTCGATGCGTTGCGTTGTGCTCCAACAGGGCCTTCAACTGGTCCGGGCTCTGAGGCACCAATCGATCCATGGTGTCCTCGATCATACAATGGACGCACTTGAGGTTGCACCTGAACTCGAGTGTCGATGAAACGTAATCCGTGTGATCGAAGCGGCTGGCCGTACCTTCCCTCCCGGCCGCCACTGGCACCTGCCGCGCAAAGCTGATCGGCCGCACCGCCGGATCAGAAGACCCCATAGTAGGCGCTCTTCAGGATGTTCAAGCGCCCACCTTCCATCCGGTAGTCAAAACCGACGTCGTAGAGCATGTGGTCGAGGCGGTCCATATTGCTCTCAAGGAACTGAATCTGTCTTTCAGGATACCGCATCCGTTTCAAGAACCATAGCAATTGTGTCACGCTGATCCGAGAAAAGTACACGCCATCGCGGTCGGGCTTGTTTGCCACCACGATGACCTGGCAGTCCCTCAATTCGGGCCACAGTACGTCGTCGATCCTGAAGTTTGCGGCGTCGAGGTAGGCGGAGGTGCAAACTTTCCCCTCGATCTCAGTCATTTCCTTCCGGGCATCAAAAAAGAAATAGAAGTTCTTCAAACGAATTCCGTGTCTTGCTACCCCGTAGCAGATACCGGAGGACACCGTGCTGCCAATGTTGCCGATGTACATCTGGACTTCATCGAGTTCGCCTCCCATGAGCAATGTCTGCCGGGAAAAATCCAGCGAGAACATGAAGTAGGGAGCATTTTCGCTGCTTGTTACATCGCACGACACCCAGGGACGAATGGTTTCCAGGATTAGAGGAATCGAACGTTCGCGTTCAGTTCTGGCGTAGTCGTAAAAATAGAACTCCCAGCTGATCTCTCCCCCGGCCTGTTTCACCCCCCAGACGGTGCGCAGGTCGCCGAGCTGCTTGCGGATGGCCGACACCATGTCCATCGCACGCTGCCCTGCCTGCTGCCCATCGAAAGAATCGGCGAGGAGATTGATCGACCGCAGTTTCCCCTCGCTTGGCTGCATCGCGGTATAGGGCCACAGGCAAAAATCGAACTGCGCCTCATTCGCCGTGGCGTATTCAAGAAAGCTCATCAGCTATCTCCTTCAAAGTTGCCGATGACGGCAGACCCGCTTCCTGGCTGGTCGAGCAATGTCACTTCGTGGCAGTAATCAACAGAAACGGCATTTCGAGCTGGATGACCTGAATATTGATGTCACGAAAACCGACGCGCTCAAGTTGCATAAGGTATTCGTCCGGCAAACGATAGGATCGGAAAAACAGCATGATCGGGATCATCGAATAAGGGATAGGCTGGCTCTTCGGGTCGAATATGCCGCGCTCGAAAATCAGCAGCGTGCCGCCAGGATCAAGCGCACGGTAGGCGCCCTCAAGAAACTGCCCGACTTCCCGGTCCGGCCAGTCGTGCAGCATCGACTTGAAGCAGACCGTGTCGAAGCCCGATGGGAAATCGTCGCGTGCCCTGCCTGCCTTGACGAACGCAATCCTCTCGGCTTCCGGCGCGCCTCTCAGGTGCTCCATTCCAATGTCGCAGACCAGCGGCAGATCGAAGACGCTCGCCTGCACCCCGGCGTGTGCCCTGCAAATGCGCAGGGCAAACTCCCCGCTGTTGCCGCCGACATCGAGCAAACGCCGACTGGACGCGAAATCGTGATGATCGATGCAGGCCTGCGCTTCATACTTGGTCAGGACAGTCGTGAAATGCATCCAGCGCCGGGTCGCCAACACATTTTCCGGCGTCGGCTCGAAGCAGCGTTCATAGGAGAAGAGATCGAATATCGTCGAGGTTTCGAAAAAGCGCCGCGGGTCGACCAACAGGGTCGAGAACATGCCCAAAAAGTCGGGGCCGACCAGGGATGCAAAATCGAGCTTCGTCTCAAGCAGATCGCGATATTGAAGGGCCGTCTCGAACGCTGCGGATACCGCGAATCGCCCATCCCGCTCTTCGATTACCTGATTTGCGCACAGCATCCCGAGCAGCAGACGCAGGCCACGCGGATCGATTCGCGATCGCGCCGCGAGCGCGGCGAAATCGGCGCTTGATTGCCGCAACAAGTCGTCGATCAGCCCCAGTTCGAGCGCGCTCTGCAGGGCACGCGCGCCGACCGCATCGCGCATGAATTTCTCGATGCACAAATATCCCGGGCGCGGATGCTCCTCGCTGCCCTGTCCAGGCAAAACCGTCATCATCGTTCCCGCCGCTTGGCTGCCATATCCGACGCGTGAAAGCGGGGTGATCGGTGCGTCCGAATCATGGGTCCTCGACGTCGACGACGGCATTGAATGCCATCGACCTTCGCTCGCCCGTGCCAAGAAATGGCTCCGCGACATGCAGCAGCCATCCTGGAAACACGTAGAAATCTCCGACTTGCGGCTTGAAGCTGATCAGCGATTTCGACAAGCGCTGCTTTCCGCCGATCAGGAAATTGATGTAGCCGGCCTGTCGGCCCGCGATATAGGTTCTCGCCTCCTCCGCCTCATCGACGACGGGCAACTTGAGGTAGAGCACTCCCGCGACATCACCCGAGTGGAAGTGCACCGGGCTTGGCGTTCCGGCGTATTGGCTGACGACCCAGAAAACATCGAAATCCACGCGCTCGGCCCGGGAGCCTTCCGCCCGCGCGAGATAGCGCCTGATAAAGCCGGCTACATGATGGACGAGGGACTCGTCACCCCCTTCCGAAACGAAGTCGGCGGGCAGCAGGAACTCGGTGCTCCGATCCGGCGATACCTTGGTATCGGCGTAAGCGTTGAGGCGATCCACCAGAACCTGCGGCAATCGGAGCCTGGCGATCAGCGGTCCGAAAGGCGAGAAGAAATCCAGCGGCGGCTCTGCGGCGTCGACCGCGCAAGGAGTCGTTTCAGCTTCATATCTTCGCAGTCGCCGGGTCGTCGATTCCATCGCCTATCGTCCAGTCAGCCATGCATCACGCCAGCCAACAGCATTCGCCGACGCCGGCCCGCGCCGGATTTCAAACTGCATATCAGGTGCGGTTTACGGTCCGGCAATCTTACCTTGAAAGACCATGGTCGCCTCCTGTCGCTTACCCGCACCGCAAGTATGGCAACTGCTGACCGGCTGCAACTTGTTGGGCAGCCCTATGTCCAACGCAATTAATCAATCACTTGCCCAAACCGAGATAAGCGTGCCGCATCGTGTTGCATCGATCCTGCTGGCCCTTCTCCTCGGCGCATGCGCCAAGCCGGAGCCGGCCCCACCTGTGGCAGCGCCGCAGCCCGAACCGAAGTTGCCGCCGGTAATCATCGCGCCTGCGGTGCCCAAGGCAAAAAAATCTGGCCCGATTCCGACGCGGCCGCTGAACGTGAAGGCCGACTGTATTTTCCGCGACGAAGCCGGTTACAGCGGATCGATGAAGCTGGCAATCGAACGAGCACGGGTCCGGTCCTTCGAGGCCAGCATTAATGTTCCCCGGCGCGGCAACTGCAGCTTCGATCTGAAGGATTTCCGCCAGACGCGGGACCTGCCGAACGTCGAACTGAACCATTTGCGCGACCGCTGCATCGTACGCGTTTGGGAGCAGGGCGAGCGGGTCACCGTCGCTTTCCAGCAATGTCAGAAGATGTGCTCCGGCAGTGCCTGGGAAGGTCTCTGGCCCATCCTGACCGACACCCGCGACGGTACATGCGCCTGAGTCTGCGCGACGCCGGTCCGGAATAAGTCCCTACCCGCAAAGTCAAGGTTTTGGGTTAGGGCAGAAACCGAAAAAATCCGCGGCATCGCAGCGCCGGATGGGCTGTACGGGCAGGCTGTGCCAGACCACGGCAGAACCTCCGTTCATGGTTTCGAGCAAGGCGTCCTCGTCGGCGGGCTTTCCAGTCGCGTTTCGGCACGCGGCAACGAATGCCGGAAGGTCCCGGTCGTCGAGCAGCCCGACACCCAGCGCGGTCTGCAGGAGTATGTTGCCTTCCTCATCCAGATAGGCAGCGCTGGCGAGGCCCGCTGCGGCACCGGTGTGTGCAGTCAAGCGATCATCGAGGTCCAGTCGCAATACAAACGGTGTGTAGTCGAGAGCAACGAACACCGCCTGAGGTCCATTCCGAACAATCCAGTTGCCGGAATCATCGGCAGCATAACGGCTGTTGATGAACGCAATCAGGCCGGCGTGGCTGATGCCCTCCCCCTTCAATTTCCAGCACCCGCGGCGGTTGAGGGACAGCCAGCCGTAGCAGGCGGGTATCGTGGGCCAGTTCAAGGCGACAGAAGGATCAGAGCCAGGCATAGGTCATTGCCCTCGCCGGAAGCGAAAAGGGGGCCAAGCCCCCTCGCGCAAACGAGCGTCAATCCGCGTCAGTGGTGATGCCCGTGTTCGCCATGGACGTGGCCGTGAGTGACTTCCTCGTCCGTCGCGGCACGCACGTCGGTCACGGTGCAGGAGAACAGCAGGGCGATGCCGGCCAGCGGATGATTGCCATCGACCACGACCTTGTCGTCCGCAATATCGGTGATGGTGAACAGCATATCGTCATCTTCGCCGTCTTCGCTGCCGCGCTCGAACTGCATGCCGACTTCGATGTTCTCGGGAAACAGCTGGCGCGACTCTATGGCGACCAGCTCGGCGTCATATTCGCCGAATGCGTCCTCGGGTTCCAGTTTCACTTCCAGCGCGTCACCCAAGGCTTTGCCCTGAAGTTCTTCCTCGATCCGATCGAAAATTCCGCCATAACCGCCGTGCAGGTAGACCAGCGGTGCCGCGCCTTCGTCGATGGATGTGCCATCAACGTCCTTGACGCTGTAATTGAGAGTGACGACGGTGTTCCTAGCGATGAGCATGTTGCTTTCCTTTGCCGTTGAGGCCTTTAACAAGTTGATAAACCTCGGCGGCATGCCCTTTCGGATGCACATCGTAGAGGGCGTGACGAACGATGCCTTCCTTATCGACGACGAATGTGGAACGTATTACACAGAGCTTCTTGTGGCCGTCCCGTTCGCGAAACTGGGACACGCCGAACTTGCGACAGACATCGCCTTCCTCGTCCGACAAGAGTCGCACCGACAGGCCGTGCTTGTCGCGAAAATCCGCGTGCGAAAGGCAATCGTCACGCGAGACGCCGAGCACGACGCAGTCCAACCGGGCGAATTCGTTTTCGTGATCCGAGAAATCAGCGGCCTCCAAGGTGCAATAGGGGGTTCCGTCGCGCGGATAGAAAAACAGCACGGCATGTTGGCGACCGCGCAGCGAGCCAAAATCGAACCACTCCATATCGGCGTCGGGCAGCGAAAACTCCGGCGCTTTTTCACCTTGATGCAGCATGTGGTTCTCCTTCTTCGGCGAACTCGGTTCATTCTAACCGAGTCTACCGGGAAGGAATCAAGTGCGGCGGTCCTCCACTTCGAGGGCCAGCGCATCCTCGTGCCGATGCGGGCTGGCAAGGTATTCGAGGGAGCGCATTTCCATCAGGCGACTGACGGTGCGCTTGAATTCGCCGGCCTGTACGCCTTGTGTGTACAGCTCTTCGGCCGGGCAGGCGGCGCCGATGATGAGCTTGACGCGATGGTCGTAGAGCACATCGACCAGCCAGGTGAAACGCCTTGCTTCGCTGGCCATGTCGGCTCCCATCCGCGGCACCTTGGAGAGGAACAGGGTGTGGTGCCGATTGGCCAGCCAGAGATAGTCGTTCTGCGAGCGCGGACCGCCGCACAGCGTTGCGAAATCGAACCAGATCACTCCGGGCGCCCGATGCATCACCGGCAGTTGCCGGCCCAGCACCTCGACCGGCTGCGTGTGCCCGGGACCGCCCGAGATTTTCCTGAACGTCTGCTCGATGACAGTCTCGGCCGCGGCATCGTCGTTCGCGATGAATACCTGCGCCTGCTCCAGCGCCCGCAGACGATAATCGATGCCGGCATCGATCTCGATCACATCCAGCTGCCGTCGCAACAGATCGATGGTCGGCAGGAATAACTCGCGCTGCAGCCCGTTCGGATAGAGACCGTCCGGCGGATAGTTGGAGGTGATGCAGAACACCACGCCGGCGTCGAACAGGGCCTGCATCAGGCGGCCCAGCATCATGGCGTCGGCGATGTCGGAGACGTGGAACTCGTCGAAGCACATCAGGCGGGTTTCCCGCGCGATGCGCGCCGCGACTTGTGCCAGCGGATCGGATTCGTTGCGATGCGCGCGCAGGGACTCGTGAATCTCGCGCATGAAGGCATGGAAATGCACGCGGCGCTTGCGCTGATAGGGCACCGCAGCGAAAAAGCAGTCCATCAGGAAGCTCTTGCCGCGCCCCACCCCGCCCCAGAACCAGACGCCCCGCGGCAGTTCGGGATTCACCAGCAGCTTGCGCAGGCGGTTGCGCCGCGCCGCCTTGAGTGCCAGCAACTCGTCATAGAACCGCTGCAAGCGCCGGGCCGCAACAAGCTGCGCCGGATCGGCCTCGATGCCGCGCGCGGCCAGCGCGGCATTGAAGCCTTCGATCATGCCGTCTTTGGAAACTTTGAGAATTTTGTGGGGCATCAATGACAAGGGCGGCCGGGCTGACCCGGCCGCCCTGATAGGACAGGCAACAGGTTCAGAAGTGCAGCGCGCGCTTGTCGACGGCCAGCGACGCTTCGTGCATTGCCTCCGACAAGGTCGGATGGGCGTGACAGATGCGGGCAATATCTTCCGATGCGGCGTTGAACTCCATGGCCACCACGGCTTCGGCGATCAGCTCGGATGCATTGTTGCCGATGACATGGACGCCGAGAATGCGGTCGGTCTTGGCGCAGGCGATCATCTTGACGAAGCCGGTGGTGTCGCCCTGGCCCAGCGCACGGCCGTTGGCGGCGAAGGGGATCTGGCCGGTGCGATATTCGACGCCTTCATTCTTCAACTGCTGTTCGGTCTTGCCCACCCAGGCGATTTCCGGATGCGTGTAGATGACCCAGGGCACGGTATCCAGGTTAACGTGCCCCTTCTGGCCCGCGATGCATTCCGCCACCATGACGCCCTCTTCCATGCTCTTGTGCGCCAGCATCGGTCCGGGTACGACGTCACCGACGGCCCAGACATTGGGCAGGTTGGTGCGGCAGTTCTTGTCCACCGTGATGTAGCCGCGCGGGTTGATCGCCAGACCGACATTCTCGCCGCCGAGTCCTTCCGTGTGAGGCACCCGGCCGACGGAAACTATCAGGCGGTCGCACTGCAGGGTACGGGTTTCATCCCCGAGTTCATACTCGACGCTGATGCCTTTCTTGCCGGTTTCGACCTTGGTGATCTTGACGCCGAGCTGGATGTTTAGGCCCTGCTTCTGGGTGAAAACCTTCCAGGCTTCCTTGGCCACGGCCTGATCGGCCGAACCGAGGAAATCCGGCAGCGCTTCGAGGATCGTCACCTCCGAACCCAGGCGCTTCCAGACCGAACCGAGTTCCAGCCCGATCACGCCGGCACCGATGACGCCGAGGCGCTTCGGCGTGGCATCGAAGGCCAGGGCACCGACGTTGTCGCAAATCAGCTTGTTATCGACCGGAATCCCGGGCAGATGCCGGGCCTTCGAGCCGGTGGCGACGACGACATGCGTGGCTTCGACGATCTCGCCGTTGACGTCGATCCGCCAGCGCTCCTCCTCGCGGTTGACGAACTTGCCGTGGCCGGGCAGCAGCGTGACCTTGTTCTTCTTGAACAGGCCCTTGATGCCGCTGGTCAGTTGGCCGACGATATTGTCCTTGCGCTTCATCATGGTCGCCACGTCCATCTTGACCCCGGTGGCGGAGATCCCGTGCATGACGAAGGAATGGTTGGCCTGCTCATAGAGTTCCGAGGATTGCAGTAGCGCCTTGGAAGGAATGCAGCCGACATTGAGACAGGTGCCGCCCAGGCGCACCTCGCCCTTCGGGTCGGCATAAGCCTCGGATTCGATGCAGGCCGTGGACAGGCCGAGCTGCGCGGCGCGTATCGCCGCCACATAACCGCCGGGGCCGCCGCCGATCACAATAACATCAAACTTTTTGCTCATCAGAACACCTCTTTAGACGCAGAGATCGCGGAGGCGCAGAGAGCGCAGAGAAAAGTCCAAACGGAAATCCTCTGTGCCCTCTGCGTCTCTGCGTCCTCTGCGTTGAATGCGGTTAATCAAACATCCAGTAGCAAGCGCGCCGGATCTTCCAGCGCTTCCTTCATGGTGACCAGGCCCAACACCGCTTCGCGACCGTCGATGATGCGGTGGTCGTAGGACATGGCGAGGTAGTTGATCGGGCGAATCACGATCTGGCCGTTCTCGACCACCGCCCTATCCTTCGTCGCATGCACGCCGAGGATGGCCGACTGCGGCGGATTGATGATCGGGGTCGACAGCATCGAGCCGAACACGCCGCCGTTGGATATCGAGAAGGTGCCGCCGCTGAGGTCTTCCAGGGAGAGCTTGCCGTCCTTGGCCTTGGCGCCGAACTCGGCGATCTTCTTCTCGATCTGGGCCAGACTCATCTGGTCGGCGTCGCGCAGGATCGGCACCACCAGGCCGCGCGGGCTACCGACCGCGATGCCGATGTCGAAGTAGCCGTGATAGACGATGTCGTTGCCGTCCACCGAGGCGTTGATCACCGGGTACTTCTTCAACGCGGCAACCGCGGCCTTGACGAAGAAGGACATGAAGCCGAGCTTGACGCCATGTTCCTTCTCGAACTTGTCCTGGTACTTCTTGCGCATTTCCATCACCGGGGCCATGTTGACCTCGTTGAAGGTGGTCAGGATCGCGTTGGTGGATTGCGACTGCACCAGGCGCTCGGCGACGCGGGCACGCAGGCGCGACATCGGCACCCGCTGCTCGGGGCGATCGGCAATGATGGCGTCGGCATTGACGACGTTGGGTTGCGGCAGGGCCGGCTTGGCCGCAAGAGTTGGCGCTGGCGACACGGCGGCCGGTGCAGCGGCGAGCGGCCGGGCAGCGCCGCTGACGTCTTCCTTGAGAATGCGGCCACCGCGGCCACTGCCCTGCACATCGGCGGCAGCAATGCTCTTTTCATCCATGATCTTGCGCGCCGCCGGCATCGCCGTCGCGGCCGTGGTCGGAGCCGGTGCAGCGGTTGCGGCTTGCTTGGCGGCGGCCGGGGCCGCCACGGCGCCTTTGGCCTCGGTGTCCAGTTGCGCAATGACTTCGCCGGCAACCACGGTTTCTCCGTTGCCCTTGATGATCTTGACGATCACGCCGCTATCGGGAGCGGGCAGTTCCAGAACCACCTTGTCGGTCTCGATGTCGATCAGGTTCTGATCGCGGGTGACGGCATCGCCTTCTTTGACATGCCAGGCCGACAGGGTGGCTTCGGCCACCGATTCGGACAACTGGGGTACTTTGACTTCGATAATCATGATTTCTCCGTTATTCCTTGATACCGAGGGCAGCGTTGACCACTTCCTTCTGCTGCAGGACGTGTTTGGCGGCGTAGCCGACGGCGGGGGAAGGCGACGAGACGCGTGCCACCGCGTCAAGGGTCTGGCCCTTCTTGATCAGGCGTTCCAGGCGATGATGCTTGGCGTACCAGGCACCCTGGTTCATCGGCTCTTCCTGACACCAGATCAGTTCCTTGAGATTCGGATACTTCTGCATCTCGTCGAAGAGTCGGCGATCGTCAAAGGGATACAACTGCTCGACACGCACCAGGACGACGTTGTCGATCTTCTTTTCCCGGCGCGCCGCCAGCAGGTCGAAATACACCTTGCCGGCGCAGGTAACCATGCGCGTCACCTTCTTCGGATCGACCTTGTCGATCTCGCCGATGATGGTCTGGAAGGTACCGTTGGCCAGTTCGTCGAGCGAACTGGTGGCGTCCTTGTGCCGCAGCAGCGACTTCGGCGTCATGACGATCAGCGGCTTGCGTTGCTTGCGCAGCATCTGCCGGCGGAGCATGTGATAGACCTGCGCGGCATTCGAGGGCACGCAGACTTCCCAGTTGAAATCGGCGGAAAGCTGCATGTAGCGCTCGAGACGCGCCGACGAATGCTCCGGCCCTTGCCCTTCGTAGCCGTGCGGCAGCAGCATGACCAGGCCGCAACCGCGGCCCCATTTTGCTTCGCCGGAGGATAGAAACTGGTCGATGACCACCTGCGCGCCGTTGGCGAAGTCGCCGAACTGCGCTTCCCAGACCACCATCTCGTTGGGCGCCGCCGTGGCGAAGCCGTATTCGAAGGCCAACACGGCTTCCTCGGACAGCACCGAGTCGAAGCACATGAAGTGACCCTGGTTTTCCTGGATGTTCTGCAGCGGCCAGAAGATGCCCTCGTCCCACTTCTCGCGATTCTGGTCGTGCAGGGCGGCGTGGCGGTGGAAGAAGGTGCCGCGGCCGACGTCCTCACCCGACACGCGGATGTTGTAGCCGGCGGCCACCAGCGAGGCATAGGCCAGGTTCTCGGCCATGCCCCAGTCGACCGGCGCCTTGCCCTCGCCCATCAGCTTGCGGTCGTCGATGATTTTCTGCACCCGCGAGTGCAGCGTGAAATTGTCCGGGACAGTGGTGAGGCGCGTCGCCAGGCGCTGCATCTCGGTCATCGACACCGTGGTGTCGCACTTCTCGGTGTAGGGCACGTTGATGTAGGGCGTCCAGTCGATGGAGAACTTGCTCTGGTAGTCGCTGATCACCGGGTCGATCAGGTGCCGGCCTTCATCCAGCGCAGCGCGATAGTCCTTGATCATCTGCTCGGCGTCGCCCTTGGCGATGACGCCCTGGGCTTCGAGCTTGTCGGCATAGAGCCGGCGCGTGCCGGGATGCTGCGCGATCTTCTTGTACATCAAAGGCTGCGTCACCATCGGCTCGTCCTGCTCGTTGTGGCCGAGCTTGCGGAAGCAGACGACGTCGATCACCACGTCCTTCTTGAATTCCTGGCGGTACTCCATGGCGATCTGGGTGACCAGCGCGACCGCTTCGGGATCGTCGCCATTGACGTGGAAGATCGGCGCTTCGATCATCTTGAAGATGTCGGTGCAATACAGCGAGGAACGGTAGTCGCGCAGGTCGGAAGTAGTGAAGCCGATCTGGTTGTTCACCACGATGTGCACCGTGCCCCCCGTGCCATAGCCGCGCGTATTGGAGAAGTTGAGCATCTCCTGGTTCACGCCCTGGCCGGCGACCGCGGCGTCGCCGTGGATCAGCACCGGCAGCGCCTGGACTTTGCCCTCGGCGCCGCGGCGCACCTGACGCGCATAAACCGAACCGGCCACCACGGGATTGACGATTTCCAGATGCGACGGATTGAAAGCCAGCGTGAGGTGCACCGGACCGCCCGGGGTGCCGACGTCGGACGAGTAGCCCATGTGGTACTTGACGTCGCCGGCCGAGAGCGCCGATTTCTTCTTGCCCTCGAACTCGTCGAACAGCATCGCCGGCTGCTTGCCCAGGGTATTGACCAACACGTTGAGCCGGCCGCGGTGGGCCATGCCGATCACCATTTCCTGCACGCCGACCGTGCCGGCGGTGCGGATCAACTGATCCATGGCCAGGATCAGCGCTTCGCCCCCTTCGAGCGAGAAGCGTTTCTGGCCGACATACTTGGTATGCAGGTAACGCTCCAGCGTCTCGGCGTGCGTCAGTTGCACCAGGAAGCGCTTCTTGTCTTCCGGCGTATAGGTCGGCGTGCCGCGAATCGGCTCCAGCTTGTTCTGCAACCAGCGTTTCTGGCCCACGTCCGAGATGTACATGAACTCGGTACCGATGGTGCCGCAGAAGGTCTGCCGGCAGGCCTCGAGGATTTCCCTCAGGGTGGCGGTATCGGGTACGGCAGCAAAGGACCCGGTCTGGAACACCTGGCCCAGGTCGGCCTCGGTGAAGCCGTAATGGGAGGGTTCGAGTTCGGGAATCGCCGGCCGCTCGCTGCGCTTCAGGGGATCGAGTTGCGCCCAGCGGTTGCCGAGGAAGCGGTAGGCATTGATCATCTGCAGCACCTTGACCTGCTTGCCATCGGAGCTGGCGGCGCGGGACGAAGCCTGCAGGGTGCCTTCCTTCGCCCGCTGGGCGAAGGAGGTGATCACCGGATAGTGGGCGACGTCGGGACCCGTGTAGTTGCCGGCACCCGGCAAGGTGCCGAGCTTGTCGAAATAGTCGCGCCATGCCGGCTCGACCGAGGCCGGATTGGCGAGATAGGCGTCGTAGAGTTCCTCGATGTAAGGCGTATTGGTGCCGAACAGATACGAGTTGGACAGCATCTGCTTCATCATTGCATCACCTGATTCTGAATGGGGTAGAGCAAAAAAAAAGGGGGGCGTGGTCCGCCCCTCCTTATGCCTCAGCGCTGGCCCAGCGGCTTGACGTCGCGACGCGCGGCGCCGATGTAAAGCTGACGCGGACGACCGATCTTGTACTCGGGATCGGTGATCATTTCTTCCCACTGCACCATCCAGCCCACGGTGCGGGCCAGGGCGAAGATGCAGGTGAACATCGAGGTCGGGATGCCCAGCGCACGCTGCACGATGCCGGAATAGAAGTCCACGTTCGGGTAGAGCTTCTTCTCGACGAAATAGGGATCTTCCAGAGCGATCTTCTCCAATTCCTTGGCCAGCTTGAACAGGCGGTCGTTCTCCAGACCCAGTTCGGCGAGGACGTCGGCGCAGACCTTGCCCATCAGCTTGGCGCGCGGATCGAAGTTCTTGTACACGCGATGACCGAAGCCCATCAGCTTGAAGCTGTCGTTCTTGTCCTTGGCGCGCTTGATGTACTCGCCGACGCGGGATACGTCGCCGATCTCCTCCAGCATCTGCAGACAGGCCTCGTTCGCGCCGCCGTGAGCGGGACCCCAGAGGCAGGCAATGCCGGCCGAGATGCAGGCGAAGGGATTGGCGCCGCTTGATCCGGCCAGACGCACGGTCGAGGTCGAGGCATTCTGCTCGTGGTCGGCGTGCAGCGTGAAGATGATGTCCAGCGCGCGGGTCAGCACCGGATTCGGCTTGTATTCCTCGCAAGGCGTGCCGAACATCATGTGCATGAAGTTGGCGGTGTAGTCGAGGTCGTTGCGCGGATACATGAAAGGCTGGCCGATGTTGTACTTGTAGGCCATGGCGACGATGGTCGGCAGCTTGGCCACCAGCCGGTTGAACGATACGTTGCGATCGGCCGGATCCGAAAAGTCCGTGGCATCGTGATAGAAGGCCGACAGCGCCCCCACCACGCCAACCATGACCGCCATCGGATGGGCGTCACGACGGAAGCCCTGGAAGAACTTGACCAACTGCTCGTGCACCATGGTGTGTTTCTTGATCGTGGTCTCGAACTCCGACTTCTGCACCTGGTTCGGCAGTTCGCTGTTCTTCAGCAGATAGGCGACTTCGAGGAAGTTGCAGTTTTCGGCCAGTTGTTCGATCGGATAGCCGCGATACAGCAACTCGCCCTTGTCGCCGTCGATGAAGGTCACCTTCGACTGGCAGCTTGCCGTCGAAAGAAAGCCGGAATCGTAGGTGAATAACCCGGTCTTGGCTCCGAGGGTGCGGATGTCGATCACATCGTTGCCGTGAACTCCTGTCATCACCGGGAACTCCACGGTCTTGCCGTCTATGGTCAGGCTTGCTGTGCGATTCGTGCTCATAATCAGATCCTCTTTCAGGTCCGTTGAAATGCTTCTGTCACTCAAAATTGGCGGCGGGTGAAACTTCCCGCAGCCGCTCGATCATTTGCTTCAGCCGTGGATCATCGGTGGTGTCCCTGCCGCTCACCAATGCCCACAAGTCATGGTCTTGCAGTTCCAGCAGGCGTTCCAGCGCCGCTTCGCCTTGCGCGTCGAGATCGCCTTCATGGCGCTCCCAGAAGCGATCGAAAACCAGATCCAGTTCCAGCAAGGCGCGCCGGCAATGCCATTTCAGGCGATTGATGCGTGCCTTGCGGTCCTCTTCCATGGTTCAGACGGCCCGGCGGACCATCATTTCCTTGATTTTGCCGATCGCCTTGGTTGGGTTCAGCCCCTTGGGGCAGACATCGACGCAGTTCATGATGGTGTGGCAACGGAACAGGCGATAGGGGTCTTCCAGGTCGTCGAGCCGCTCGGCGGTGGCCTGGTCGCGCGTGTCGGCGATGAAGCGGTAGGCCGCCAGCAGGCCGGCCGGACCGACGAACTTGTCCGGGTTCCACCAGAAGGACGGGCAGGACGTCGAACAGCAGGCACACAGGATGCACTCGTAAAGTCCGTTCAGCTCCTCGCGATCCTCCGGCGACTGCAGGCGCTCGCGCTCGGGCGGGGGATCGTTGTTGATCAGGTAGGGCTTGATCGAGTTGTACTGCTTGAAGAACTGCGTCATGTCCACGATCAGGTCGCGAATCACCGGCAACCCCGGCAGCGGGCGCAGCACGATCGGCTTGCCTGCGGGGAAGCTGTCCATCGCGGTGAGGCAGGCCAGGCCGTTCTTGCCGTTGATGTTCATCGCGTCGGAGCCGCAGACGCCTTCGCGGCAGGAGCGGCGGAAAGCGATCGAATCGTCCTTGGCCTTGAGCTTGACCATGGCGTCGAGCAACTTGCGGTCGGTCGATTCGATCTCGACCGAGATGTCCTGCATATAGGGTTTTGCGTCCTGATCCGGATCGTAGCGATAGATCTTGAATTGGACGGTACGGTTGGCGTTCGTCATCGTCGGTTCCTTGTCAGTAGGCGCGCTTCTTGAGCTCGATGGTATCGACACTCATCGGCTTCATCTGCACCGCCTTGTAGTCGAGGCGATTGCCTTCGCGGTACCACAGCGAGTGCTTGAGCCAGTTCTTGTCGTCGCGTCCGTCCGGCGTTTCCGGGGTATCCGTGGCGTCGTCGCGGACGTGGGCACCGCGCGACTCGGTGCGCGCGTTGGCCGATGTGATGGTGGCCTTGGCGACTTCGATCAGGTTGTCGAGTTCCAGCGCCTCGATGCGGGCGGTGTTGAACACCATCGACTTGTCCTTGATCTGGGTCTGCGCCACCTGCCCGGCGATTTCGCCGATGCGCTGCACCCCCTCGGCCAGCATGTTCTTGAAGCGGAACACGCCGGCATGTTTCTGCATGGTGCGCTGCATGGTCAGCCGTGTGTCATGCACGTCGGCGCCATCCTTCTGGTGGTTCAGGCGATTGACGCGCGCCAGGGTCTTGTCGATGGCTTCCTGCGGCAAGGGCTTGTGCGCATTGACGCTGTTCTTCAGATCGGCCACGGCGGTTTCTCCGGCCGACTTGCCGAACACCAGCAGGTCGAGCAGCGAATTCGTACCGAGGCGATTGGCGCCGTGCACCGAGGCACAGGCGCATTCGCCGGCGGCATAAAAACCCTGCACCGGAGTGCTCTGGTTGCCGTCCTTCGGCACCACGACCTGCCCCAGGTAATTGGTCGGAATGCCGCCCATCTGGTAGTGGGCGGTCGGCACCACCGGCAAGGGCTCCTTGAGGCAATCGACACCGGCAAACTGGACGCCGATTTCATGTATGCCCGGCAGGCGCTTCATGATGGTCTCGGGCGGCAGGTGGGTGATGTCGAGCAGCACGAAATCCTTGTTCGGCCCGCAGCCGCGGCCCTCGTTGATCTCGGTGGTCATCGCGCGCGAGACCACGTCGCGCGAGGCAAGATCCTTGGCATTCGGTGCGTAGCGCTCCATGAAGCGCTCGCCGGCCGAATTGCGCAGGATGCCGCCTTCGCCACGCACGCCTTCGGTGATCAGCACGCCGGCACCGGCCACGCCGGTCGGGTGGAACTGCCAGAACTCCATGTCTTCCAGCGGAATGCCGGCACGCGCCGCCATGCCCAGGCCGTCACCGGTGTTGATGAAGGCGTTGGTCGACGAATAGAAGATGCGCCCTGCTCCGCCGGTGGCGAAGATCGTCGCCTTGGCGTGGAAAACCACGATCTCGCCGGTTTCCATGTCCATCGCGGTGACGCCGAGCACGTCGCCCTCGGCATCGCGCACCAGATCGAGCGCCTGCCATTCGACGAAGAACTGCGTATTGACCTTGATGTTGCGCTGGTACATCGCGTGCAGCATGGCGTGACCGGTGCGGTCGGCCGCGGCGCAGGAACGGCGCACCGGCTTCTCGCCGAAGTTCGACATGTGGCCACCGAAGGGGCGCTGGTAGATCTTGCCGTTGTCGAGGCGGTCGAAAGGCATGCCGTAGTGTTCGAGTTCGACCACGACTTCATTGGCCTTGCGGCACATGAATTCGATTGCATCCTGGTCGCCGAGCCAGTCGGAGCCCTTGATCGTGTCGTACATGTGCCAATGCCAGTGGTCTTCCTCGGAGTTGCCCAGCGAAGCCGCGACACCACCTTGCGCCGCCACGGTGTGCGAGCGGGTAGGAAAAACCTTGGTCAGCACGGCGGTCTTGTAACCGGCCTCTGACAATTGAATTGCAGCGCGCAAGCCTGCGCCGCCGGCGCCGACGATGACTGCGTCGAATTTGCGAACGGTGTAATTCATGATTGCCTTCCGCTGGGCCGTCCCAAGGAAGGCCGACAAGAATTATTGATGGAGCGAAGCGAACCGTTGTCACCCCTGTTCTTGAAAAAGGGGCTGGGGGATATGTGATTCATCACAGTCTCCAGATGATCTGTACGGCCCAGCCGGCGTAGCCGATCAGGGCAAGCAGCGTCAATACATGCAGGATGACGCGCAGCGCCGCCGAATTGAGGTAGTCCATCCAGATGTCCCTGATGCCGACCCAGGCGTGGTAACAGAGGCTGACGATGAACAGGAAACTGATAAAGCGGATGAAGCCATTGGCCATGAAAGCCTGCCAGGCCTCGCGCGATGCGGTTGCGCCGCCCAGTGCCGCGGCGAGGATGATCAGCGTATACACGGCCATGACGACGCCGGTGACGCGCTGCGCCAGCCAGTCCTTGAGGCCGTAATGAGCACCAACAACGAGACGGTTCATGTCAGTAGGCTCCCAGCAATTTCAGACCGAAGACAAGGGTCAGCGCCAGGCTGATGACCATCACCGCCATTGCCGATGCATGGGCCTGCTGCTTCTCGACACCGACGTGGACGTCGATCAGCAGGATGCGAATGCCCATGCAGAAGTGATGCAGGAAGGCCCACAACAGGCCCAGCAGGATGAGTTTGACCAGCCAGTTGCCGGTCACGGCGGCGAAGAGTTCGGCGCTTTGCTGAGTCGATCCGAGCGAAAGCTGCAGCAGCCAGATAAGCAGCGGGAGCATCAGGAACAAACCGGCGCCGCTGACGCGGTGCAGTATCGATGCGAATCCGGCCAGAGGCAGCCGGATTTCATGAAGCGCCAAATACTTTGGACGCTGTTTGGTCATCTCTGGCATAGGTAAATCCCTCCTTTACGCGCCGTTTTTGATGCGGCGCACTATAAAACAATACGTATCGCCTGAAAACAATTTTTATACGGACCGCTATCCCAGCTCGTTGAAATAGCAGTGATCGTTGGTCGAATACAAACCCCGTCGCCACTCGACGGGTTTATCGGCATAGGAGAAGCTGACGCGTTCGACCGACAGCAGCGGACTGCCCTCCGCCACGCCGAGCAGTTCCGCGCTGGAACGATCCGCGGGCACTGCGCGCAGCCGCTCCTCGGCGCGAATCATGCGGACGCCGAATTGATTTTCGAAGAAGCTGTAGAGAGACCCCTGATAATCGCGCAGCATATCCAGGGTGACCGTGCCGAAGATGCTTCCCGGCAGGTAGATTTCGTCTACCACGACCGGCTTGCCGGAAAACTTCAGCAGGCGGCGCACGATGTTGATCGGATCGCCGATGTTGAGTTCGAGCATGCGCGCGACTTCGGGGCCGGCCTTGGCGCGCCAGCATTCGAGCGGCATGCTCTGCGCCTGTTCGATGCCTCCCGCCAGCGGTACCAGGCGCAGAAATCGGAAAAAGGCGCGGGGGTCGTCGTGCGATGCAACAAAAGTCCCCTTGCCTTGGCGCCGCAGCAGCAGATTCTCGGCCGCCATCTCGTCGATGGCCTTGCGCACGGTTCCCTGACTGACGTTGAAGCGTATCGCCAACTCGGATTCGCTGGGTATCGCCTCGCCCGGACGCCATTCGCCCGATTCGAGCCTTTGCAGCAGCAGGCTCTTGATCTGGCGGTAGAGGGGACTGAAAGTCGGTGACGACGCCCCGGAGGATGCCCCCTTGGCGGGCGTCGCGGAAGATGCGCTGCTTGCCTGCGCATCGGTGGAAGCCCCTTTCGGGGATAGGGCAGAATGCGGCATGGGCGACATTGGAACATATTTTTTCCGGCTCGTCCACACCATGTCTTATGTCTTATATAAGACAACTAACAGATATTGACACAGCGCAGCATCAGTTTTAAGATTTCGTCCGCTATCTTCGTCGTAACGTCCGCAAGCATCGCTGCCGCGTCGCGCGCCATCCGATCAGCCGGCATTCATGCAGTCTTGACCAATCGATTCAAACTGATACAGGAGTTCAAAAATGGCAAAAGCCCCCGTTCGTGTTGCAGTGACCGGCGCCGCCGGACAAATCGGCTACGCCCTGGTGTTTCGCATAGCTGCCGGTGAAATGCTCGGCAAGGATCAACCCGTGATTCTGCAAATGCTCGAACTGCCGATGGAGAAGGCCCAGGCGGCCTTGAAGGGCGTCATGATGGAACTCGACGACTGCGCCTTCCCGACGCTGGCCGGCATGGTCGGTACCGACGATCCGAAGCTCGCCTTCAAGGACGCCGATTACGCCCTGCTGGTGGGCGCCAAGCCGCGCGGCCCGGGCATGGAGCGCAAGGACCTGCTGATGGAAAACGCCAAGATCTTCATCGAACAGGGCAAGGCATTGAACGATGTCGCTTCGCGCAACGTCAAAGTGCTGGTGGTCGGCAACCCGGCCAACACCAACGCCTATATCGCCATGAAGTCCGCGCCCAGCCTGCCCAAGAAAAACTTTACCGCCATGCTGCGGCTGGACCACAATCGCGCGATTTCCCAGCTCGCGACGCGCACCGGCAAGACTGTTACCGACGTCGAAAAGATGATCGTGTGGGGCAACCACTCGCCCACCATGTACCCCGATCTGCGCTTCTGCACCGTCGCCGGCACCGCTGCTCCCGCCGCGATCAATGACGAGGCCTGGTACCGCAACGAGTACATCCCGACCGTCGGTAAGCGCGGCGCCGCGATCATTGCCGCCCGCGGCGCATCGTCGGCCGCTTCGGCCGCCAACGCCGCCATCGACCACATGCACGACTGGGCGCTCGGCACCCAGGGCAAATGGGTCACCATGGGCATTCCTTCCGACGGCAGCTACGGCATCCCGCAGGACATCATCTACGGCGTACCGGTCACCTGCGAAGGCGGCGAGTACAAGCGCGTCGAAGGCCTGGCGGTCGACGACTACTCGCGCACGATGATGGACAAGACCCTGGCCGAGTTGCAGGAAGAGCAAGCCGGCGTTTCCGGCCTCCTCGGCTGATGACGGACGACAGGATGCGGCGCAGCACACTGAGGTCAAACTGAGGTGAGCCAGCCGCTGCATCCTGCCGCTGTCCTGTATCGGGGCGCCAAGCCCTTTCCGGCGCTCGCCGCCTGCGAGCATTTCGCCGGCTCCGAAAAAAACCTGCGCAAGGCCTTGCAGCTGCAGTCGGAGCTGCTGGTCGACGGTCGTCCGGTGTTCGACATCACCGCCGATTGCGAGGATGGCGCGCCCGCCGGACGCGAAGCCGAACATGCGGAAATGATCGCCGCTCTGCTGCTGGGCCCCGACAATCGCCACGCGCGGCTCGGCGCGCGGATTCACGACGTAACCCATGCACATTGGCGCGACGATCTGCAGATCATCGTCGGCCGCGCCGGTGCGCGGCTGGCTTACATCGTGTTGCCCAAGGTCGGCAGCGCCGACGACGCGCTGACCCAGATCGCCGCCCTCGATGAAGTTCGCAGCCTCTACGGCATCGAGCGCGCAATACCGGTCCATGTGCTGATCGAGACGCCCGGTGCTTTGCATGAAGTCTGGCAGATCGCCGCGCTGCCCCATGTCGAATCGATCGACTTCGGACTGATGGATTTCGTCAGCGCCCATCATGGCGCGATTCCCGGCAGCGCCATGCAGTCGCCGGGACAGTTTTCCCATCCGCTGATCGCCCGCGCCAAATGCGAAATCGCTGCCGCCGCCTTGGGCAACGGCGTGATTCCCGCACACAACGTGACCACCGAACTCAACGATCCCGATGTCGCGCGCGAAGATGCGCGCCGCGCGCGCAAGGAATTCGGTTTCCTGCGCATGTGGAGCATCCATCCGCGCCAGATCCAGCCCATCGTCGAAGCCATGCGGCCGGATTTTGCCGAAGTGACGGAGGCCGCCGGTATCCTGCTGGCCGCGCAGAATGCCCATTGGGGACCGATCGCCTGGGAAGGCAAGCTGCATGATCGCGCCTCCTATCGCTACTACTGGGAGCTGCTGCGCCGGGCGCATGCCACCGGCGCCGCATTGCCGGCCGAGGCAAGGCATCGCTTCTTCCATACCACTTTCGCGTCCAGCCCGACGCCCGCCATAACCAATTAACCGATTTCAACGAGAGGACCTCATCATGCTTGAAGCCTATCGCCAACACGTCGCCGAACGCGCCAGCCTTGGTATTCCGCCCCTGCCCCTGAGCAAGCAACAAACCGAAGCACTGGTCGCCCTGCTGCAGGCCCCACAGCAGTTGCCAAATGCGGGCGAAGAGGCCTTCCTGGTCGACCTGATCACCCAGCGTGTGCCGGCCGGCGTCGATGATGCCGCCAAGGTCAAGGCCGAATTTCTCGCGAAAGTTGCCGCTGGCGCTACGGCGTGCCCGCTGATTTCCCGCGAGAAGGCCACCGAACTGCTCGGCACCATGGTCGGCGGCTACAACGTCAAGCCGCTGATCGACATGCTCGACGATGCCGTGGTCGGCGCGATCGCCGCCAAGGCGCTGAAGTCCACCCTGCTGATGTTCGACTTCTTCCACGACGTCGCCGAAAAAGCCAAGACCGGCAGCTCCAACGCCAAGGCCGTGATGCAATCCTGGGCCGATGCCGAATGGTTCACCCAGCGCCCCGCAGTGCCGCAGAAGATCTCGGTCACCGTGTTCAAGGTCACCGGCGAAACCAACACCGACGATCTCTCACCCGCTCCCGACGCCTGGAGCCGTCCCGACATCCCGCTGCATGCGCTGGCCATGCTGAAGAACGCCCGCGACGGCATCACGCCCGAAAAGCCCGGCGAGCGCGGCCCGATGAAACTGATCGAGGAACTCAAGAAGAAGGGCCACGCGGTCGCCTATGTCGGCGACGTGGTCGGCACCGGCTCCTCGCGCAAGTCGGCGACCAATTCCGTGCTGTGGTGGACCGGCGACGACATTCCCTTCGTGCCCAACAAGCGCTACGGCGGCTTCTGCCTCGGCAGCAAGATCGCCCCGATCTTCTTCAACACCCAGGAAGACGCCGGCGCCTTCCCGATCGAGTGCGACGTCTCGCAAATGCACATGGGCGATGTCATCGACATCTATCCCTACGACAGGAAGATCGAGAAGAACGGCGCCGCGGTCTCGACCTTCGACTACAAGTCGGAAGTGCTGCTCGACGAAGTCCGTGCCGGCGGCCGCATCAACCTGATCATCGGCCGTGCCCTTACGG
The DNA here is from genome assembly GCF_031426875.1 of Sulfuritalea sp. Classification (NCBI taxonomy): domain Bacteria; kingdom Pseudomonadati; phylum Pseudomonadota; class Betaproteobacteria; order Nitrosomonadales; family Sterolibacteriaceae; genus Sulfuritalea; species Sulfuritalea sp. The sequence goes on along the minus strand of NZ_JASJPC010000060.1, from coordinate 27,635 downwards.
CCAAGGCCCGCGAATTCCTCGGCCTGCCCGCCTCGACGCTGTTCCGCCTGCCGCAGCCCCCGGTCGATTCCGGCAAGGGCTACTCGCTGGCGCAGAAAATGGTCGGTCGCGCCTGCGGCCTGCCCTTAGTTGCCAACAATCAGCAAGGCGTCCGCCCCGGCACCTACTGCGAACCGAAGATGACCTCGGTCGGCAGCCAGGACACCACCGGCCCGATGACCCGCGACGAACTGAAAGACCTCGCCTGCCTCGGCTTCTCCGCCGACCTGGTGATGCAGTCCTTCTGCCACACCGCGGCCTACCCGAAGCTGGTCGACGTCAAGACCCACCGCACCCTGCCCTCCTTCATCACCGCGCGCGGCGGCATCTCGCTGAAGCCCGGCGACGGCGTGATCCACTCCTGGCTGAACCGCCTGTTGCTGCCCGACACCGTCGGCACCGGCGGCGACAGCCACACCCGCTTCCCGATCGGCATTTCCTTCCCGGCCGGCTCCGGCCTGGTGGCCTTCGCCGCCGCCACCGGCGTGATGCCGCTGGACATGCCGGAATCGGTACTGGTGCGCTTCAAGGGTTCGCTGGCCGAAGCCGGCAAGCGCGGCATCACGCTGCGCGACCTGGTCAATGCGATCCCGTTCTACGCCATCAAGCAAGGCCTGCTGACCGTGGCCAAGCAGGGCAAGAAGAACATCTTTTCGGGGCGCATCCTCGAAATCGAAGGCCTGCCCGACCTCAAGGTGGAACAGGCCTTCGAGCTCACCGACGCCTCCGCCGAGCGTTCCGCCGCCGGCTGCGCGGTGCGCCTGAACAAGGAACCGATCGTCGAGTACATGCGCTCCAACATCACGCTGATGAAGTGGATGATCGCCGAAGGTTACGACGACAAGCGCGCCCTCGGTCGTCGCGTCAAGGCCATGGAGAACTGGATCGCCAACGGCACCTTGCTCGCTCCCGACGCCGATGCCGAATACGCCGCCGTGATCGAGATCGACCTGGCCGACGTCAAGGAACCGATCCTCGCCTGCCCCAACGATCCGGACGACGTCAAGCTGCTGTCCGACGTCGCCGGCGAGAAAATCGACGAGGTCTTCATCGGCAGTTGCATGACCAACATCGGCCACTTCCGCGCCGCCGGCAAGGTGCTCGAAGGCAAGTCCGACATCCCGACCCGCCTGTGGATCGCCCCGCCGACCAAGATGGACGCCATGATCCTCAACGAGGAAGGCTATTACGCGATCCTCGGCAAGTCCGGCGCGCGCATGGAAATGCCCGGCTGCAGCCTGTGCATGGGCAACCAGGCGCAGATCAGGAAGGGCAGCACGGCCGTGTCGACCTCGACGCGCAACTTCCCCAACCGGCTGGGCATCGACACCCGCGTCTATCTGTCGTCGGCCGAGCTTGCGGCGGTGACGGCACTGATGGGCAAAATCCCGACCATGGCCGAGTACCTGGAGCAGGTGCAGGCGGTCAACGCCAAGGCCGCCGACGTCTATCGCTACATGAACTTCGACCAGATCGCCGAGTTCAAAGAGGTGGCGGATACCGTCACCGTGTAACGAGCCTCAAGGCGCCGTATCACCAGCGCCGACTTTTCAGACCGCCCCCGACGGGAAATCGTCGGGGGCGTTTTTTTAAGTAACCTGACTCAATACGCCGCTTGCTGGTGGAGACAATCTCTGCTCTGGTAGCAAAGCTCTCTTCACGGGTTGCCACTCAGGTTGAAGTAGACGATCGGCAGGTAGCCTGAGTAATTGCTTCGCGGACGATCGACGTATGTTTCCGATGGTACGCAACGCATAGTCCGCATAGAACATATCCACGCATCGACTGAAATAGCCGTCGTGGCTGATTCGTAGGGCGTTGAAGAAAGATGGGTCCTGAGCGTAGTAGTTAAAGTACACAGTCACGTCATTCGACAAATCATGGCGGTTAAAAATCGCCCCGTATTCGTCGCAAAGCAGGCGCTCGGTATCAATTGCTCCGGCAGCGACCAGCGAACTCATGAAACCGCGCGTAGTCGTGAAATCACTTTTCACATAAAACCTTGCGCCCTCAAGCCCGCTGAACGCTACCAGTTCGCCACTCAATAAGCGCAAGACGATTGCCACCAAGTCGGAATCGCGAAGATAAAGCTCCCCCTCTTGCTGAAGATTGACGTACGGGGAAATCAAAAAGTGGCGTATTCCCAAACCGTACAACTGTGGAATCAGCCGCTCAAGGCTTTGCGCATTTTGCCGATTGAGCGTGAAACTGATGAATACTCGCTGCCTGACGTCTTCGGGCAGTGCCGAAAGATTATCTAGTGTCTTGCGGAAGGTGCCAACCCCGCGAATTGCGTCGTGCACACGCTCGTCGCCGTCGATACTGACATCGATGTAATCAGGTTTGATCTCGGCGAGTTCGCTACGCTTGCGCACATCCATTAGCGTTGCGTTAGTCACGAGACCAAAGCGCAAGCCAGGCACCGTGGCGCGCATTTCATCAAAACGTCGCAACAAAGTTCGCGTCAGTTTCCAGTCGATCAGCGGTTCCTTTCCTACATTGCCAAAGGTGCGCGCTCCCAAGGCAATCAACTCGTCAAAACAGCCTGCCCATTCTGTAGAGGAAAGGGCGCCTCTTTTGTGTTCGTAGCCTACATAGCAGTGAGTGCATGTCAGGTTGCACACGTTGTTGACGAAGTAGGAGATTTCCAAAGGTTTGTCCGAATAGAAATCAGGGGAGACTACCTGCTCCGCCGTCACTGAAAAGCTTTGGCGACCGAAGCCGCCGTTACTACCTGAGATTCCGAGTGCCATAGCTACTCCTTCAACTGGGTGAGCAAACCAAAATCAATTTTGTCAGCGGCACAACTAAAGTGCTTCAAAGAATTCCTTAAATGCCTGTCTCGACGTCTCAGTCATCGCTTCTTTGTACTTGTCGCATTGGCCGCTACTTCCGCCATGGTCTTTGAGTTGGTGCGCAGCTTCCCATCGGGCACGCAATTTATGATAGTCACTATCCTTATCAAACAGGAATAGAGTTTCAATTCCGTAAACATCTCTAAAGAATTTCAGTCGCTCATCACAAAAATGCGCTGGATTGTCGACCACGACGTTCAGAGTTCTAATTTTCTGTCGCCAAGACTTTGACCGATTTACCTGCGATAAGACAAAACGAACATTAATGTCCTTGTATGAATAGCCAATCAGGATGGGGATTGCGTCACCCAATCGTTGGTCAAAATCGCCAGCGATGCTCGAAGCGCCTATGACGTTGACCACTCGCCGCATTCTCATATCGTAATCAGTCCGACTCGCAACGATCGAAGTTCCCCCTGAGTCGGTACAACATCCGTGGTACTTGATCAAATCCTTTCTCGCCAGTCGGCCGGGTGTGGAAATCTGCGATTCCCACTTTCCGTGCCCTTTGCATGCCGTAGGATCAAATAGATGCCTTGTGTACGGAATCTTGCTTTTCTTCAGGGATTTTTCTAGCAAGCAATCCCAGTTGGTTGTGTAGATCACGTCAAATTTCTCTACCAGTGCAGCATGAGCAGCAAGATCGAGTTTGCGATTATTCGTATATTTCGTGAGACGAATATCTACTGCCTTAATGAACGCGGATTTACCTAGCGGTATCTTCTTCTCCCCTAACGCATAAAAATACCACTCCGCAGCCAACGTGAAATCGTCAGCCTCAATTCCAAGCACATTCTTGGGTGGCTTCAATCCCGGCTCATCGCGAAATACGTCAGACACCCATTGCGATATTTCATTCCATAGTGGAAATTGTGGATGCGCATTGCATGAAAACCCTGCACCGACCAACGCCACGAACTCCTTGCTGCGCGCTTTATTCTTTGCCGTCTTGACTCTATCTACGCATTTGGATATCGCGATACTAGTCATCCTTACCTCCTCCCAAGCGTCAAATATCCCAGCATCCCACTTAGCAATGCAATAGCCACCGAAGCTGGTCCCCATACCCACCACGCGGCCTCGCGGAACGTCAAGCCATCAAATAACAACTTGCCCAACGTCGGCACTGTTGCGTCTACACCCAATCCAACGAACTCAATAGCAACTAGCAGAAACAGGATTTCAATCAATCGCGATCGCACCACCGTTGCATACCTGCGCAAAACTGCGGGCAGGGCGTGACGCAAGAATACTTTTTGTTCAGAAAGCCCAATAGAGCGCTTTGCTTCAATGAACGGCTCTTCCATAACGGTCAGCGTCATTCGATACGCAACCAGGATTTGCGAAGGCAAGACCGCCAACAAAATTACGAGTACAGGGGACCACCATCCTGCTCCCGAATGCGCAGCCAGCAACAACGCAAGCAGAAGTGTCGGCAAGGCTTGCAAGACATGAAATCCGGCAATCAGGGTGCTGCGTATCGAGTGTTGAGGGATACGTGCCAGCGCTAGCCCACCCGCTAAGCCGATGCAGAATACTGCGCCAGACACAAAGGCAAAGGACGCTGCGTCATGCATCACAGCTCGAATAAGTTGATCCATGACACCGTGGCCAGACCAGTCCGTCCCAAGCCAATGCTGCATCGATGGCTGCGCGAGTTTATCAAGCATGATGCTTGTTTCGCGTGGGGATGCGATTGAGCTTCGGAACCAGCCGCGCAGCATATTCCACGCCCACACCATAAAGAAACAACAGCCAGAGTACGCTGATGCAACAGCCGATCAGGACCGGATAGTCAAAACGTTTTGTCGCGCTGACAAATATTGAGCCGAGTCCTTGCACGCCTATCGCCGCCTCGGCGAGGAACAGGAACCCGAAGACAAAGGCAAGAATGGATTCACCTAGCGCAATGGCGTCGAACGCAAGTGGGCGAATGGCGATTCTGAACCAAATCGTGCGCTCGGCAAATCCGAACGCACGAAGGGCGCAGACGAATGGTGCCTTTTGTAAATCCTGAATGCGTGTAGAAATGGTGCGAAATACACTAAGAGACGGATAGAGGCCCAGCGCGCATCCGGCGACCATTTGTGCCGTCAAGGGTTGCGTGAGGAAATCACGGGGCGCAATGGTTAGGAAAACCACGAAAGGGACACTTGCCATAAACGCATAAACAAATTCGACGCGGCTCATAATCCGGGGCCGCAATGCGGCCAATACACTTGCAGCCGTGCCGAAGACAAAGGCGAATACCAACGCGGTAACGATCAATAGCGCTGAATTGGTCCAAGCTTTACCAAGGAGGACGCTGACAGGCACGCCATACGAGAGGGAATTCCCCAATTCCCCCGACAACAGGTTTGCCACGAGTCCTACATATGCTTGCCAGGCCGCCTGAAACCCGACTGCTTGATCGTGCGCCAGGGTTGATCCGGAAATGACGTATCCAGCGCCGGAAAATCCCGCCAACACCGCAAATACCGGAACCGCCGGTAGCAGTAAAGTGCTTGCCAACGCAATCGATAGGCGCTTCGCGAGAGTCAGGTCCAAGATGTCAGAATCTCATGAAGGTTTGGCTGGCCTTGGGCGTACCAGTTTATAAAACTTGTATCCCAGAGGGTGCAAGGGAAGCTCGAATCGCCCATCCGACGCGCGCGCCGCAATCGAGTAGTAGAGTGGGAGCAACGGCACATCTTCATGCATCAAGCGAGAAATATGAAGCAGTGCCTGCTGTGCATCGTCAGGTTGCATGGTGCGCAGGCCCGCTGCAAGCCGATCAACTTCAGGATTGGCATACCGATTGAAATTGTTGCCACCAGGAGGAAATGAACGACTCAGGAAAGGGGTAAGGAAGTGCGTTTCTTCGGAAAACAGCGGTCCCCAATAAAGCTGGATCAGGTCGTATTTCCCCGCCAGTAGCCGCTCAACGAGAATTGGGAACGCCACGCTCTCAATCTCCAATTCGATGTTTTGCTTACGCAAGTCTTCGGCAATGCGCTGCGCAACACTGCGAGATAAAAAGTCGTCAAACGTAACCATCCGCAGCGGATGAGGCAGCTTTATATCAGGTTGTGCATATGGTTTAGGAGAATTGGCGAGGTCTCGAAGTTCAGCTTCGGCAAGCCGTGGAAAGATTGCGTACGGATATATACCAGCGGATGCGCGACCGAATTTCCCAACGCTGCCTTGAATGTTTTCATAGTTCATCAAGTTAGCTAAGTACCGTCGTTGTGCGGAATTGGGAATTCGCTCCAAGTTGACGAGAAGAAAATTGAATTGAGTCCATTCTTTTCTATCGACGATAAATTTTCCGCTCTGAATCTCCGACGATATCTGTGCCTCAGCAGCAGGGGTGAGATCGAGGAAATTTGTTTGACCGGCGATCAGAGCGCGGACCGCCGCACTCTGATCGGCAACCACACTAATTTCAATTTTAGAAGCCCACGGAAGCGATTTTGCGCCGTCGCTCTCCCAATACTCACCGTTCCGCGCCAGGGTAATGCCAGCAGTTGGATCGTATTTTTCCAACACAAACGGCCCCGTGCCAACAGGCGACATTTTTGCCTTATCACCTTTGCATGCGATCACTCTAGGATGAACGATGCTAGCGAAGGCGACGCTCAAGGTCTTGGGGAAGCCGAAATCAGGCTGTTCCAGGTGAAACTCAATGGTTTGATTGTCTATCACTTTGATGCCATCGATATCCGTAGCTTTCCCTTCAATAAAAGCACGCGCTCCAACGATATGAGAAAAGTAGCTCGCACCTATCGATTTAGTTGCGGGTGTTAGCAAGCGGCGCAGGGAATACTTCACATGTTCCGCGGTTACTTCTCGTTCCTGGTCTGTTTGAAAGCATGGATCGGCAACAAAACGAACCTTCTCACGCAACCTGAAACTCCAGGTGCGACCGTCTTGCGATTGCCATGATTTGGCCAATCCAGGAACAATATTGCCTTGAGGATCTAGTTCGGTGAGCGTAGAAAAGAGCTGCTTGACGAGTTGAATATGGTTCGCGTGGAACGCATCCAGTGGATCAAACGAACTGATTTGCCCTTTATCAAGGGAAATAATGTCACGCACAATAGTCTGCGCGACTGGGTCGTTTCCGACAGAGCGGCCACGCAAAAATAACGCCAAAGCCGCGACAATCACTATTAGCAATACACCTACGATCTTCTTCTTACTCATATTTCTGCTCCAGGTCATGCCATTGGAGATAAGCTTCCGCGGGATGATTCGACTAGGCTTCGAGTTTGCGGGTGCTGTGGGTTATTGAACACTGTCGAACTAAAACCGTGCTCAACCAACCTACCCTCGTACATTACATAAACTCTGTCGGCAATCTCCATTGCCGCAGCGATATCGTGTGTGACCATAAAAACGGACCGCTCTCGCTTTTGCTGCTTTAGACACTGCAATATGACAAGCCGTGAAGGAGGGTCAAGCGAAGAAGTCGGTTCGTCGACCACCAGTAAATTTGGCTTACAGGCCAATGCCATCGCTAAGGCTATGCGCTGAGCAATTCCACCGCTCTGCTCATGTGGGTACTGCATGAGCCTGCGATCCGGATCGGGAACCGAGAGTTGCTCGAAAAGGTCGATAGCAGCTTGCCTCCTCGACGGAGGGGGCGCCTGCGAATGAAGGGCAAGAACTTCGTCTATTTGTGCACCAATGCTGAGATAGGGATTGAGGGAGCTTTGCGGATTTTGGAATAAATACGAAATCTGTCGCCCTCTGATTCTTGGCAAGTCTTTTGCAGGTAGATCGAGGACAGATCGATGATCGATTTCAATTCGCCCGGAGTACGTTGCTGCGTTATCAAGTCGTGCGAGCGCCTTAACAGTCAATGTCTTGCCGCAACCCGAACTACCTACTAGAGCGACTATCTCTTGATAGTCGACATGTAGATATATGCCGTTTACTCTGGTGACCAATGAGCCATCGTTCTGAAGGAACGACACTGAAAGGTCCGACACTTCAAGTAGATGAGAAAGAGGTGCTGAATTTACGGCCATCTAGAATATATCCATTCGTCAAGACGAATATGCGCCAGGTTTGAGCCGTGCAATCTGCTTCATACGCGTCCGTGGCTGCATGGCGCGACCAATGGCCATCTACTCAAAAAAACACACACGCTGATCAGGCGTCTTAAAGCGATTTTCGAGTGTAGTTCTTAGCTCCATAGGAACGCTCGCCCATCGATCAGTAAATACGCTCCAGAAGATATCGTTGATGTACTCAGAACACTCACGCTGCAACGCTATTGCCTCGTCTTGCACCTTCGGCGTAGCAACTATGTCTTTAGGCTTTTGAACTTGCGGCAGTGCTGATTCGCTCTGCCCATGAATGTGCGCCGATAGGAGTCGATATGGATCCTCTTGGCTTCGCGTTTTAATAGTGCGCAGCAAACCAAAGCGGGCCGGGTATCTAATTATCATTTCTCCGATGTACTTCAGTAACTCCGTTTTCAACTTGAACCCTTCGCCAGTATCTTGAACTCGACGCCACTCAATTGGATGGTCTTTGAAGTAGAGCCAAGCCAACGAAAGGTCTATTTGTAGTCGTAGTGAGTTAAGCGCGGGACGAACAAGACCTAACGCGACACAAGCAATCCCTTCTTGAGCCGCAGAAATCGTTGCGTCAAGAAGGCAATCAGCGGTCCCTGTGGTCTGGCTTGTACGCAAATACTGTAACCAAAGCAGCAATTGCTTGCACGCATCTTCTCCCGCCGCAACGATTGCGACGCCTCGGCTATCACAATTCGCTGTCGCCAACGTTGAAAGCTCGGTAAGTTCTTCTTGAAGTGAGCTCACTTTTCAGCCCTGCTTAGTGTCCAATCTCTGATTGGACGGTGAACGTGCTCGTTACGCAGAATGGTTGCACATCTAAGGATGTCCTTTGGCGGCACCCGTTGAGTTAACCGGCCAACCCAATCACGTAGCGACTTACGGGAAAGCGCCGGTACATCTTCACGCGCGACCAAACCCAGATCGGCAAGTCTTAGGGATAACTTCTCCACCGCTTGCGCAGTAGTAAGCCCTGCTTCGGCCCTTAATAAACGTTCAACTCGCTCTCCAACGGATGCATCGCGAGACTGGGCTAGATGCTTTTTTTCTGAGGACTTAGACGTAGCTTCGTCGAAAAAGTGAGCCTGCCCCGCATGACGTAGCGAAGATACTCTCGCGTTGATCTCTTCCGACGTCAAAGACTTAAGTTCTGTAACCAACCGATGAATATCTTCTTCACTGAGGTCTAAGGTCGCGAAGAAGGCCACGACACGAGACAAACTGTCTTTCATGAAGATATCCCAAGTTCTTTACCAATCTCCATGGCAAGTGTCTCGATGTTGCTAGTTACACGCAGTCGATGGGGCACAAGCTTATCGGTCGCAAACCCCGTGTAGCTGGGATTCGCCGCAAGAAGAGATGAATGATAGAGCGGGGTCGAAAGGGTTCGGGTTCCGAATTTTGGATGACTTCGAAGGATATTCTCCACCGCAGGGTTGTAGTTCGACCGCGGAATCCCATTCAACACAATCAATTGCTTTGGTTTTTGCTTCAAGGTTGGCAAATCCGAAACGAAGGCGTCAAGTAGTTCAAGACCGAGAATCGAAAACCGATCTGGTCGCACCGGGATAAGCAGATGTGTTGCAACCTCAAGGGCGCACAAGGTCATGAAAGAGCTACTTGGGTTGCAATCGATACATACTAAATCCATCGTAGCCCGAGCATTGGCGACGAAGGTTACAAAACGATTCTTGACCGGCTTTAGCGAGTTCGCGTCGTCTATTAGCGAATACTTCACGAGACCGAAATCACCCGGAACAAGTCGGAGTTCGGCTGGGTTGTTCTTCACTTTCTTGAGAAGAACGCTTACATCAGCAAGTGGCGGCGGTGGCGCAAGGTTTGTCGTGATAGTGAATAGAGAAGTCTGAGGTGCAGGTTCCATCACGGACAAGATGGTCCGGTTTTCCTTTTTCAAGTTCTCGTAAGTTGCTTGATGAACCACAGTTTGAGTCAGGTTGAACTGAGGATCGAAATCGATAAGGAGAGTTCGCTTGAGGAGCTTCAGGTAAAGGACACGCATAACGTGCGCAGAAATCGCCGTCTTTCCAACACCGCCCTTCATGTTGAGAACGGCAACTACGGGCGCAAGGGCTGGAATATTTTTCGCTACCACTACTTTCTCCTCAATCAAACCTCACCCCAAACAACCCACCATCCTCCGTCGCATCTGTCAGCCGCACCGGCAGCACATACTTGCCGAGATCGAAGTCCACTTCGGTTTCCTTGAAGGCATCGTCCTCGTTCATTGTTACGATGTACTGAAAACCCAATTCGCTCGCCGTCTGCGCACCGACGCGCAGGGCGCTGATGACTTGCCGGCCGTCGACGCCGTCGAACAGATGGCTGTCATGCACCAGGAATCCGGGGCCAATGCCGCGCTGGTGACATAGGCGCATCAGCATCATGTCGAAGCAGAATATCTGCATATTCTTGATGCCCTTGCTGCGCGAGCCTTGCATGGGGAACTTGAAGGCCGGGCCGTTGGCGGTCGGATCGATCTGCATGCTGCCGGCGGATTCGTAGAGCTGACTCGATACCTCCTCGAAGGCGCGGATGGCGTCACCGATGCGGGTGGATTGTTCGGCGAAGTCGCGTTGCAGGCGCAACGTCAACAGCTTGCGTTCTACTTCGAGTTCGGTTTTGGTGCTTTCGAGTTTCTCGGCGGCTTCGAAGCGTTGCCGCAGGCTTGCGACTTGCGCGGCTTGCTGGCTGGCTTCTTCTTGCAGGCGTTGGAACTGGTCGAGGGCACCGTGGCTTTTGAGGATGCCCATGACGTCGGCGCGGCGGCTGTCGAGGCTGCGCTTGTCAGCGTCGCGCGTCTCAATGCGCGCCTGGGCGGCGGCGAGTTCGCTTTGCAGGTAGCTTTGGCGGTTGCGAATCACCGATTCGTGGAAGGCGCGCACGTCGTCGTAGCGGCGCTTGACGAGGCCGGGCGGGAATTCGACGCCGGCTTGGCGATAGAGTTGTTCCAGGTCGTCCAGTTCCGGCGGCGTTTCGGTCTTGAGCGCGGCTTCGATGTCCTGAATGGCGGCGAGGTCGAGGGTGTTATGGCCGGCCAGCGCGTTGAGTTCGCGCGTGAGTCGCGAGGCTTCCTGCTCCAGGGCTCGATATTCCTCATGCACCTTGAAGGTGGCGAGGTTGTCTTGCAGGGTCTTGAGCTTGCGTTCGGCCAGCACAAGCTGGGTGCGCAGATTGGCCGCCGTGCCGATGACGCCGCCCAGGGCACCGGCGCTGGCGGTGCGGCGCAACACTTGCCGCACCTTGTCGCGCACGCGTACCAGTTGCCAATCGGCGGCGATGGGCCAGTCGAGACCCAACAGGTACATCAACGCCGTCTGCTGGTCGCCGAGTTGCTGCTTTTCGGCCTGCTTCTCCGGCGTATTGAAGGCATGGGAAAGCTGGCGACGAGCAAAGTAGGCGAATAGCGAACGGAAGCTTGGCGCGCCGTCCGGCAGATTGTCGAGGCCGAACCATTGCTTGCCCAGCCTTCGTGTCCATTCGGGGTTGGAAAGCGTCTCTTGTTTGTTTTCGGTAGCAAGATGAATCTTGCTCTTGGCGCCGCCGCTGCGCTCCACGCGTATGCGCGCACCGCCGATGTCGCAGGTCATGCCAAAACGGTGTTCGCGTAGTTCATCGACCTGAAACAGCGAACCCTTGGCACTTTCGGCGCCGAGCAGGAAGTGAATCAACTCGACGACGCTGGTCTTGCCGGCGCGGTTGCGCGTCTGTTTTTGCGTGGCGCCGTCGCTCTTTTGCGCCAGCAGCACATTCAGCCCCGGCTGAAAATCCAGCGTCTTGAAGCTCGACAGGTCGCTGTAGAGCGTATGGATCATGCCACCGCTTCCGCGTGACCAGTGCCGCGAACCAGCAAACCGTCGCGTAGTTCGACAGCACCGAGGGCATGGAGCAGATCGAGCGCCAGCACGAACCAGTCAAAAGTCGGCGCTGGCGAGACGGCGCCACTGACACGCTGCCAGAGGGCGGAAACCGTGATCGGCAGCTCCAAGTGGGCGAGTAGCGCGCCGCCGACGGTCAGCAGCGCGCGCTCTTGCGGCAGGTGTTTGGTGGGCAGGATCATGAAACGACGAGGGGCTCTTCGAAGATGTCGCAGTTGCCGAACAGCCAGGCGAGCACCGCGTGAATGGCGGCTTTTTCGCGCGGATGGCGCGTGGCATTGTAACCGGCCCACTCCTCCAGTTCGCCCCATATCAGGTCGGGATGCATGGCCGGCTCGGCAGTACGCAATTCGATGTAGCGCGCCTTGAACGCCGCAGCGATACGCGCGGCAAAGAGCGGATCGCGCCAGCCGGCGAAGAAGCTCTCCACCAGACGAACCTTTTCCATCGCCAGTTTGATGACGCCAGCAACTTCAGGCGAAAGCTGATTGAACTCGATCTTGCCCTGGGGCACGGGCCGGGGTGTACCGTCCGCATCGACCGATGAAAACTTGATGTGCTCGACTACGGCCTTCAGGTCGGCATAGCCCATTTGCCCTCTGTCCTCGCCGGAGTAGCTCACGCCGAACCAGGATTCCAGGTCCGCCTGCTCCAGTTCCCGAAAGACCTTCAGGAGTTCTTCGTAGCCCCAGTGGCTAATGGCGATTTGTGGGTTTGCAGTTCGAAGGTCGGCCAGCGTCTTGATCACGTTCGGCGGCAAAGCCGGTGCGTTATGGACGAACACCCAGTGGTCGAAGTATTGCTGCCAATGAGGTAATGCCCCATTTAGATCGGCATTGATCTTGGTTACTGCCTTTGCCGAATCAAACGCCTCGGGCGCATAAACCTGGAACAGTGTTCGGGCAGATGGCAGATAACCGTCGTTCTTCTCGTCACCTTGCCTGCCCCATGGCTTACAGGGTTCGAAGTCGCTGGGGAAGCGCTTGCTCATCAGCGTTTCAAACAGGTTCTGAAAGGCCTCCTTCCTCGATTCAAGATATCGAATCCTGAAGTCCTTTTCGTAAATCAGTTGCAGAGACCTGTCCATCGCGTCCTGACGCACCCCAGAATTACAAATGAATGGATTCTGCCATATCTCATGGGTATCGGATGCGCTGAATCGGGGGTGAATTTGCCCGAACATCCCGTGAGCGACATCGCCGTCCCGCCAGCGCCGACTCTCAGAGCAAGACGCCCTCGTGGAGATATCCGCGGGGACGATGTCGCGTTCATGCATCGTCCAGGCAGGAACGGCGGGCTTGGTTCGCCCCAAACACCACGGCCGCTTCATGATGCTTGCAATTGTCCATGCCACGGGAGTATCGTGGCTTCTTTGAGCCGAGCCAGGAGACCGTCGTGCCCAAACGCAAGCCGCCACTCCAGCCTAAGCGCGATCCGCGGCGCACCGCAGATCGCGACGCCTTTGACGCCCGCGATAGCATCTACTCCCCGGCGCTGATCGAATTGCCGCCCGCACTATATCCAAAATGGGAGTGGATCGTGCCGCTCGACCAGGGTCGCGAGGGTGCCTGTACTGGTTTTGGCCTCGCGGCGGTGATCAACTACCAGCTCGCGGCGCGTCGCAAACGCAAGCCTGCCCGAACGGCCGAGCGGGTCAGCGCGCGCATGCTGTTCCAGGTGGCCAAGCGATACGACCAATGGGCCGGCGAGGATTACGACTGGTCGAGCGCGCGCGGCGCGATGAAGGGTTGGTTCAAGACCGGAGTCTGCTCAGAAGCGGCGTGGCCAAACCCAACGGCGAAAAGAGCGGTCGACCACTTGACGCCGGCACGCCAGCAGGAAGCGCTTCGCTGCCCACTGGGCGCCTACTACCGAGTGTACCCTCGGCGTTCGGACGTGCATGCGGCCCTGCTCGAAGCCGGCGCCGTCTATGCGGTGGCCGACACGCACGATGGCTGGAACGAACCCAACACCAAGGGCGAAATACCGTATTGGGATGATGCGCGTGGTAGCGGCGGCGGCGGCCACGCCTTCGCCATCGTCGGCTACACCGCCGAGGGGTTTCTGGTGCAGAACTCTTGGGGGCCGGACTGGGGCGGCTTCAAGGACCGCGCGGGCAACTCGCGGCCTGCCGTCGCACTGTGGCGCTATGCCGATTTCGACCGCAACGTCTGGGATCTCTGGGTGGCACGCATGGCCTTGCCCGTCGAATCGCTGGCGGCGCTGGCCGGTCCCGGCTACCGCGCCACCTCCGCCGGCGGCAAGGAAAAAGCCAGCGGCCCGCCGGCGCACGAAATATGGGGGCGCTACCTGCACATCGACGACGGCCAGTTCGATCCCCGCGGCGATTACCCCAGCCACGAACACGAACTCGACGGCATCGTGGCGCGGCTGATGCACGGCAGCAACGGCGACCGCCCGCGGCACATAGTGCTTTACGCCCATGGCGGCCTCAATACCGTCGCCGGTTCGGCGATACGCTGCGGCAAGTGGAGCACGGTATTCGCCAGGAACGGAATTGCGGAGCTGCATTTCGTTTGGGAAACTGGCTTCCTCGCTGAGCTACGCGACGTCCTGCTGGGCAAAGAGCAATTGGTCCAGCAGCGCGTCGGCGCCGTGTCCGATTGGTGGGACGACTGGGTCGAGAAGCTTACCCAACCCTTGGGCTACCCGCTGTGGCAGGAGATGCGCTCGGATGCGGAAATTGCCTTCCAGCCGCCGCCGGCCGCCGGCAGTGCCTTCGTAACCAAGCTGGTCGCGGCACTGAAGGCGGTGCCGGCACCGCCCCAGGTGCATCTGGTCTGCCACAGCGCCGGCGCGATCTGGACCGGTCACTTGCTGGACGCCTGGAAGGCAGCCGGCGGACCGCCTGTGGCCAATCTGCTGCTCTTCGCCCCGGCATGCACCGTCGATTTCTTCTTCGCCCGCCACGCACCGCGCCTGGCCGACGGCACCGTCGCCAACGCACACCTGTTCCAGCTCGATGACGCGGTCGAGCGCGACGATAATGTCGCCGTTGTCTATCGCAAGTCACTGCTCTATCTGGTGTCGCGTTCCTACCAGGAAAAGGTCAAAGTCGTGCCGTTGCTCGGGATGGCGAAGCACTACGCCGATGTCGCAGCGCGACTGGCGGCGATTAACCTCGCCGACCGTCTGTCCTGCTACATCGCGGGCCGCGATGCGCAGCGCAGCAAGGCGGATTCCCACGGCGGATTCGACAACGACCTGACAACGATGAATGCGATGCTCGCATTGGTCCTCGGTCAGCAGCCGTTACCTGGCTCAGGATTTGCCGAGACAGACATGAACGGCTATTGAGGCCTGCCGGCCATGGCCCACTGGTTCCGCCGCGAATTTGACCTGCGCCTGACGGCCTGGCAGCTCGCCACGCTGCTGGCCGGCGCCGGCGCGTTGGTCTGCGTGCTGCTGCTCTACCGCCACCAGACCGACCTGGCACTGGTCGAGGTCTGGGACTTCCTCGGCTCGGTACAGATCGGCGTGCCGCCACTGGCGGCGCTACTCGCCACCTACACCTGGGCCTTCCTCAGCGGCAACAAGCTTGCCGACGCCCCCCGCGACTTGCTGCGCTGGCTGCGCAACGTGGCGCTGCAGGAACGGCACACGATGCTGGCCATCCTCGTCGCCAGCGCAATGCTCGCCAGCATCACGACGTGGCGGCTGGCGCGCGTAGCGCCGCCGGCCTACGTTGCGCTGACAGCGCAACTGCTGGGCGGCGAGAACGACGACCACGAAATCCTGGCCCAGCGCACCAAGCAGATCAAGGAACGCAATCCGAAGTTCGCCGCCCGGCTCGAACTGCTGCGCCAAGTGTTTGCGGAGCGGCGCAAGTGGAACAACGACGAGGGGAGGCCGAATACTACGGTCCCGCGGCTTTTGATCCGCGCCATGGAAAACGACAATGACCCTGCTTGGGCCGCGCATCCGTTGAAATGGCATGGCCTTGGGGAGGCTTTTTCGATGTTCGTGCAGGCCGCCGCGAGCAGCGCCGGCGAGAGTAACCAGTTGCTCGACGAGATGCGCGCCGAGTCGCTCGCCCATTACCAACGGGTCATCGACACCGACGATCCGCGCGCCACGCCGTTAATGCGCGCCAGCGCGGAGAACAATCTGGGTAACGTGTATTTCTACGCCGGCCAATTCGAGGCCGCGGTCGACCAGTACCGTCGTTCGTTCGGGCGCGAGCCATCGATCGAGGCCCAGGCCAACCGCGTTGCCGCACTGGTCATGCTCGGGCGCAGCGGTGAGGCGATCCAGGCCGGTGAAGAGGTCATCGCGTGGGCGCTGGCCTCGGGCCGCGCCACCGACAAGATCAACGGCTACGTCGGACTGCTGTCCAACCTTGGATTCGCGCGCATGATCGCCGGCGACGGCGATAAGGCAGCGACGGCCATGCGCGAAGCCTTCGACCTTCAGCCCGACGCGCTTGCCAGGCAGAACCTTGCACTCGCCTTGGTCGCCGCCGGCCGCTCGGATGATGCGCTGACGGTATTAGAAGTAGACACCGCCGCGCCGGCGGTGACAGCAAAGAGCGAGTTGGAGATCGTGGCGAAATTCGGCGGTGGCAGTTGCAGCTACCTGATTCGCGCGCTCGCTCAGGCGAAGATGCGTACCGCGGACGAGGCGGCCAATCTCGCCGCCTACCTGCGAAGACCGCGTGCGGCAGCCGAGCTCACGCGCGCGGATGCTTGGCGGGCACCAGCGTGGGCCGCGCTACTCGCAGACAAACGCGCCTGCCGCCACCTTCAACTGCTGCCGTTTGTCCGCGATGTACTTGCCCCCGCACCATCGATGACACCGCGCGGTGCGGCAGGTCGCGTGTGAAGGCGATAGTCGCCCTGGTTTTCCGCCCGCAGACATGGCGCATTCGGCAAGTCCGGCGCGCGCATGGAAATGCCCGGCTGCAGCCTGTGCATGGGCAACCAGGCGCAGATCAGGAAGGGCAGCACGGCCGTGTCGACCTCGACGCGCAACTTCCCCAACCGGCTGGGCATCGACACCCGCGTCTATCTGTCGTCGGCCGAGCTTGCGGCGGTGACGGCACTGATGGGCAAAATCCCGACCATGGCCGAGTACCTGGAGCAGGTGCAGGCGGTCAACGCCAAGGCCGCCGACGTCTATCGCTACATGAACTTCGACCAGATCGCCGAGTTCAAGGAAGTGGCGGATACGGTGACGGTGTAGGAATCTGAATCGGCGTGTCGCCAGCGCCAACTCTTCAATCAGCGGCCCCGTTCACAAAACGGGGCCGTCTGTTTTTTCGAAGCATGAAAATAGGGCAAAGGTTTGACAGGCGGTTTGCGCCCCTATGTGCCAGCTACATAACCAAACTACCTCGGTGCCCGCGTTTCCTATTGCCAAATGCAGAAAGGTAGAATTCAACTCAAGCAACTGAAGGAGCACCGCTATGCGCAACATTGTCGAAATCGAATGCCCGCCCGAACTGCTGATCGGCCTGCACACCAATGCCGAGCAGTTCGCCGAGCGCGTCAAGCGCGAGGCTGCCTACGGCCTGTTCAGGAAAGGCACCATTTCTTCGGGCGTCGCCGCGCAATGGCTCGGCGTCCCTCGCGCGCATTTTCTGCTCGATGCCATGCAGCATGGCGCGACACTACTGGACGACTCTGACGACGACTTTCGGCGCGAAACTGAAATCCACAACGAACACCATCGATAGGAGTCGGATATGACCACCATTGCAATCGATCTCCCCGACGAGGCTTTTTCCGCGTTGAAGCAGGCACCGTCCGCGTTTGTACGCGACATGCGTCGCGCCGCCGCAATCCATTGGTATGCCAGCGGCAAGATATCGATGGAGAAAGCTGCGCTGATTGCCGACCTGGATCGATCGGACTTTCTAGCGGCGCTGGCTGCCGAGCAGATCGACGTCTTCGAGCTTGACTTGGACGGCTTGCGGCGGGAGCTGGCGCGTGGCTGATGCGGCGGTCGTCAATGCCTCGCCGCTGATTTTCCTGGCAAAAGCCGGCCTCGTCGACCTGCTACGTGTTGCATCGCCCCAGGTAATGGTTCCCGAGCCGGTCGCCCTGGAGATCGGCCGGCGCGGGCCGGACGACGTTACCGCCAAGGCCTTGGCCGGCACGCCATGGCTGATCTCGGTGCCTGTCACGGCGATCCCGCCGCTGATTCAATCGTGGGACCTCGGCGCGGGCGAATCGGCGGTGCTTGCCTATGCGTTGCAGAACCCAGGCATGGTGGCCATCATCGACGATGGCGCTGGCCGTCGTTGCGCCGAAGTATTGGGCGTGGCGCTCTCCGGTACTCTCGGGCTGGTGTTGCTTGCCAAGCAGCGTGGCATGATCCCATCGGCACGACAGGTCATCGCGACGTTGAAGGACCATGGCATGTACTTGTCAGAGAAAACGATAGACCAGGCGCTGACGCTTGTAGGCGAATGAAGCCGTAGTAAGTTTCGCCGCGGTGATCGAGATCGACCTGGCCGACGTCACCGAGCCGATTCTGGCATGCCCCACAACGATCCGGACGACGTCAAGCTGCTGTCCGAAATCGCCGGCGAGAAGATCGACGAGGTCATCATCGGCTCGTGCATGACCAACATCGGCCCGCGTTTGCCGCGCATTTGGCGCGCATTTGCCGTATCGCCAGCGCCAACTTTCAAAACGTCCCCATGGAGAGATCCATGGGGGCGTTTTTCATACGCGGATTTCGTAGGGGCGGGCCGAAAGTTGCCTGGGAATCTGGTGGCCGTAGGCCCAGTTCAGATAGGCCAGACGCAGCCTGACCACCTCGCGCTGGGCATCCGGGTCGCCGCGCGAAGCCTGGTCGATCAGTAGCTGGAAGCGCCTTTCGCTGGCGCAGGCGACATCCGCCAGCGCAGTTGCCGCCGGCAGGCCGACGATTTCATTGAGTAGTGGAATCCGTTGTGCCATCGCGCGCTCCACGCCTGTCTCGCCAGCCAATCTCTAGCTGACCCGCTGCGGCGGGCATTCAGCCTTGACGACGCCGATGTTCGCCATCGCCTTGGTCAGTTGAGCGTCGTTCATGGCGACCAGCAGCGCCAGGCCGGCGCGCAGCAGCTGGCTTTTCTTGACGTCCGTGCCCAGCGCCTGAAGGCGTTGCTTGAGTGCGCCGAGCTGCGCATTTTCGTCATCGGGAAGCTTGTAACGTTTCGATGCGGATTTACGCTGCTGCGCCTTGCTCAGCAGCGGTGCGGCCAAGTCCGGAATTCTCGCAGCCGGCCTGGCCGCGAATACCTTGGCCAGCCGCACGCGCCTGGTTTTTCCGGCGGTGCCGGATTCGGCTGCGATCGGAACAAGCGCGCGGGGAGCGGCGGAAGGTTTGGCTGCTGGCATTTCAGGATCTTTCTTGGCTATGGGCTGCACCGCAAGGCGCAGCTGCGTGAAAAGGAAGCGATCTGGAAGTCAAGCCGCCCGACGCACGGACAACTTTGACGATAGATAATTCTATTCAGGCCATAGCGCGTGGCAATACCCGCAGACAGGTATTTTGCTTACCGCCTTCCCGGTAAGGCTTGCCGGCCTGCCGTCGAGCGAATGCCTTGAAGACGCTTGCTTCAGGGCAGGACCAGGCCGGTACGGATGGCATATCTGGTCAGTTCCACCACATTGTGCAACTCCAGCTTGCGCATCAGGTTGCGCCGGTGCACGTCGACCGTGCTCGGCGCGATATGCAGTTCGGCCGCGATGTCGGGCGCGCTCTTGCCTTCTGCCAGCAAGGTGGCGACCTGCACTTCGCGCCGCGACAGGGAACTGGACTCCGGCTGCCCCCCCGCGCTGCGGCGGTCGCGCAGGCCGTCGGCGACCAGCGCAGCGACTTCGGAACACAGGTAGCTGCGCCCCGCGACCACGTTGCGTATGCCCTGTTTCAACTCGGCGCCGGCCGCCGATTTGGCGATATAGCCGCTGGCGCCGACATCGAGCATCTGCTGGATGATGCGCCGATCGAGGTAGGTGGACAAGGCCAGCACCTTGATTTGCGGATGCCTGGCCAGCAGGCGCCGCGTGGTTTCGATGCCCGACTGCCCGGGCAGGGCGACATCCATCACCACCACGGTGGGCGCCAGTTCGTTGGCCATCTGCAAGGCCGTCTCGCCATCGCCGACTGCCGCCACCACCTCCATGCTCTTGTCCTGTTCCAGCACCACGCGCAAGGCTTCCCGTACCATCGTGTGGTCATCGACAAGCATTATGCGGATCATTGCAGATCTCCTTTTCGCCTATGGAATGGGGCACGCTCAGGGTGATCGTGGTGCCATTGCCGGGGCTGCTGTCGACTTCCATTTCGCCGCCGATGTTGGCAATCCGTTCGTAGATCGAGCGCAGCCCGAAACTATGATATCCGGGCCAGGCGCCAAGATGATCCGCCGGCTCGAAGCCGCATCCGGCGTCGCTCACCACCAACATCAGCCGGTTGCCGCTGCACAGGCAGGAAAGGCTGGCATCCCGCACCCCGGCGTGCTTGGCGACATTGATCAGCAGTTCGCGCGCCGCGCGGTAGAGCACCGCCTGCACCTCGTGGACCAGATGCCGACGGCAGTCGTCGTGATCGACATGGACCATGATGCCGTAGACACGCTCGATGTCCTCGGCCAGCCATTGCAGCGCCGGCACCAGGCCAAGCGTGTACAACACCGGCGGACTCAGCTGCTGGGTGATGTTGCGCGCCGCCTGGTCGGCCTGGGCCACCAGCGCCACCATCTGATCGATCAGCGGTTGTAGCTCGCCGGCGGATATCGAGGTGAGCTTGATCTTCATGACGGCCAGCAGTTGGCCGAGGTTGTCGTGCAGATCCTGCGCCAGGTTGCGCCGCTCGCGCTCTTCGGTCATGGCCAGTTGCGCTGAAAGCCTGCGCAGCTGCGCGGTGCGCTCGGCCACCTTGAATTCGAGGCTTTCGGCCATTTCGCGCAACTGCTGCTCGACCTGCTTGCGGTGGGTGATATCCACCATGATCCCGCGCAACCAGCGCGGCGCGCCGTTCTCTTCGACCACCGTAACGATGTCGTGCAGCCAGACCGTGCGGCCGTCCTGCGCCATGAAGCGGTATTCGAAATCGTGCGGCATCATGCGTTCGGTGCAGGACAGGCAATATGCGGGCGCCCATTCCCTGTCGTCGGGATGCAGGTTGTTTAGCCAGAACCCTGGCTGCAACCAGTCCGCGATGGGATAGCCCAGCAGGCGCTCTGCCTGGCGGCTGATGAAAGTGAAATCGAAGGTTTTTGCATCGGCTTCCCAGACGATGCCGTCGGTGGTATTGACGATGTCCCGGAAGCGCCGCTGGGAAGCCGCGAGGATTTCCTCGGCCTGCTTGCGCTCGGTGACGTCCTTCACGGTGGCCGCGTAACTGACGATTTGGCCGGTCCCATCCCGCACCGCGGAAGGCGTGATCATTGCCGGGAAACGCTCGCCGTTCTTGCGCATGAAGATCAGCTCAAGCTCGCCCAACTCGCCCTGCGAAACCCGGCGGAACTCCGCAAGAATAAACTCATGCTGCTCCGGCGGCCAGTAAGGATGAGGCACGCCGCTGCCGATGAGCTCCTCGCGCGAAAAGCCGGTCATGCGGCACATGGCCGGGTTTACATCGAGATGCACACCTTTCAGGTCCACCGCCAGAAACCCATCCTGCATCGAATCGATCAGGCTCCGGACGAATTGGGTCGAGGCCGTCAGGGCTTCCTGCGCGCGTTTTTGTTCGGTGATGTCGGTTACCGTGCCGATCACACCGATGATCTCGCCCCTGGCGTTGCGCAGCGGTGCGGTGCGGTCCAGTGCCCAGCCGGCGCGACCGGTCTGCCTGACCTGGAAAGGAAAGGTGACTGATTTGGCGGCACCGCCGGCAAGGGCACTTTCCAGGTTGGCAAATACGCCGCGCTCCTCGAGGAAGGGAAACACATCCCGCGGATGGCGCCCGAGAACATCGCTCGCCCGCATTCCGGTGAATATCTCCATATACGTATTCCACACCCGATAGTGCAGGTCGGGGCCATAGACCACGATGCCTTCCTGCACGTTCGCGATCACCTGCTCGTTGAACCGGCTCGATTCGAGCAGCATCGCTGTCGCGAGCTTGCGCTCGCTGATGTCCGCCACAACCAGGCGGCATTCCTGTCGGTCGGCGGACAGCGTGGCATCGATCTGGACGGTCCGCGACAACTGGCCGTCGATCATCAGTTCCAGTTCGCAGCTTTGCCTCGTCTCGCCCGCATGGACCCGCTGCAGGAAGGCGTCCAAACCCGGGCGGGCGGTCTCGGTCGCGAACTCCACAAAGCGCCTGCCGACCAGCCTGCTGCGCTCCCGTCCGAGCAGCAGCGCCGCGGTCAGGTTGACCCGGGTGATCGCACCGTCGCGTTCCAGGGTGATCAAGCCGACCGGGGAAAAATCGTATAAATCGGTATAGCGTTCCAGTCCCGTCTGCACGTCGGCCTGCGAATAGCGCAACTCGTCGTTGCGCAACTCCAGCTCGCTACGCTGTTGCCGTAGTTCATGCAGGAGATTGTCGACGCGGCGCGGCAGCTCGGCGGCGGCATCGCCGTCGCCCGGCGGCTGCGGCTTCACCGACATGACTTTGGATCCTTCCACACGGCGTTTTGGCGCGGTTCCGCCGTCAGCTTCGCAATGCGTTGCCGCAGAACCGCCGTCGCCGAAGTTACGGCGCGGCCGGCGGGAGCTTTCCTGGCAATTTCCCCGGATATCACGGGTTTCCTTTTCTGGCGCCGCAATCAGGGCGCCTATCGCAAGCAGCCGCCGCAAGCAACGGAGCGGAACTGCTCGCCTACTATACCGCGCAATGACAATGCCCCACCGCGTCGGTCGCGGCCGCAGATTATCGACGAGACCCATCTGCCGGCAAATACCCGGAAACCATTAGCCGGAATACCACCCGTTTGGTATTTCAGGCCGGCCCCATGACACCCGCTTTGCAAGGACAAGCTGCCCTTACGGCGGCGCTTCTTCGGCGACACCGCGCATTCGATGCGCACCGTGTCGCCAGCGCCAACTCTTGCGGGTTCGCAGATCGCCGGCGTCATCGCCGTAACCGCGCCGGCGCCACCTCCGTTCGGGTACGAACAATACGGAATTCAGCGTATTTCCGGCGCATCGCCGAGTGACTGCGTTTAGTGAAGATTGTGCAGGATGCTCTCCACATCCACCTCGGCCTGCAGCCAGTCGGACATCTCGTTGCCGGGCGCAAAGCCACGCTGTTCGGCACGGAAATAGGCGGCTTCGGCGATCATTTGTTCCCGCGGACACTCGTAGTTTTCCGCTGATGAATCCGGGTTGAGCACGACTCGGACCTGCTTTGCGGGCGTACCGCCTTTAGTCCTGCCTGCCGGTTCGCTTCTGACTTTCATTGTCTTCTCCCGAATGAAACAAGGGTGAGTGACAAACTACAAGGCCGTCTGCCGGCTCCAGGCAGACAGGCAACTCATGGTCCCGACGCCCGCAGCAGCGGGCACCGATCCAGCGCCTGACCGGCGCATTCTTTCGGGGCCGCATCGAGGTGACGGCAATTGGCGCACAACAGCATTCGTGCCGTTGTCATGGCGGCGGGCGAACGGTCGCCGGTTTTCATCAGGCTCTCGGCCAGGATGCCCATCCGGATCAGGTGTTCGCGCTGCGGATCGGCCGCAGGGATCCGCTCCAGCCACATCCGCCCCAGCCGCGCCACCCCTGCCAGCAGGGCTTGCCTGTCAGTGGCTGTAGCATCGGCCGCCGAAGGCCCGGCGCCGCCCGGAGTGCTTTTCAGATACACGGAATACATGGCACCGATGCCGGCTGGAAGCTAATGACCGGCGGTCTGTTCGGGGCGGCGCACATTGAGCAGGAACATTTCGCGCTCCGGGCTGACCGATGCCATGCGCGCCAGATTCAGTTCAATCGTAAAAGCCCGTCCGGCGGCATCCTTGGCCTCGAACTTGCGCCACTCGCCGTCGGCACACAGATATACGAGATACCTCGCGCAGTAGCTCGGCGAACTTCCGTTGAGAAACAAACCGGCAATGAAATCCGAAATCAGGCGTCCGACCAGGCGCACCTGACTGGCTCCGAATATCCGCTCGGCAGGTGTACCGCAACTGAGGATCCTACCCAGGCGATCGAGAATCAGGGTGCAGTAATCCCCTCGATTCGCGAAGTTCGCCGCTGCATGGAATATGTCCTGCGTCGCCCCGGCCTGCTGTCGCGCTATGGCGTTTTGTCCATCCATGGTTTTCTCCTTGCTTAGCTCGTTCCACACCTGACTGGAACGCAAATCAAGCCGGAATATCCAGATTCGAAAAGTATCCGGCATGGATGTAGTTGGAAATACTACGGCAGCCGTATTTTCGATACCGGAAAGGAGGTATTGACTGGCGCGATGCAAAAGGCAGATAGAAAAACGCCCCGGAGAATTCTCGCCGGGGCGTGATCGGAAACTATGCAGTCCGACGCAACGGAATCCCGCTATTCGCGGCGCTGCTCGCGGCGCCCCGCCGACATCCGGTGCGGATACAGGTCGCGCCCTGCATCGTGCACATCGCGGCGCAACTGCCGGCGTTCTTCGGGCGACAAACGCTGGCCGCGACCGCGTGCATCGCCGTCGGGCGACAGTTGCTCAAGGCGCCGTTCGGCGGGCATCAGGCGCTGCGGTCCGTCGCCGCCGGCATCGCGGCCCGGTCCCAGGCGCTGCGGACCCTGGGCCGCAGCGCCTGCCACCAGCAGCCACAATCCACCCGCCACCGCTGCCCATCCGATACTGCGTTTCGAGCTCACATCGACTCCTGATTGATCCATCAACGGAAGATATTGTAAACCTGCTCGCCGGCGACATGGCTGGCCGCCATCAGCTGATCGACCGCGGCCGGCGAATCCGCACCCCATAACGCGAGCCCGATCGCCAGGGCCATGCCGAAGAATAACGCTTTCATGATTGCCTCCGCGTTCGCTGCACCGATACCGCCCTTTCAGGCACGCTTGCATTCTCTGCAGCGGCTGTAAGTCAATTGTTGCCGCGGGGCCGGGTTTGTAATCGTTTGTAAAGCCCGCTGGCACGATGCCGGCGATCCAGCTAGGATTTAGCCCATGAATGAACCCAAAGCCAAAATCCTGGTCGTCGACGACGACCAGCGCCTGCGCCAACTGCTCGAACGCTATCTCTCCGATCAGGGTTTCACGGTCAAGGCCGTACCCGATGCGCCGGGCATGGACCGCGCGCTGGAACGCGAGCTCTACGATTTGATCGTGCTCGACCTGATGCTGCCCGGCGAGGACGGCCTGGGCATTTGCCGCCGCCTGCGCGGCCAGTCCAACCCGGTCCGCATCATCATGCTGACGGCCAAGGGCGACGAAGTGGATCGCATCGTCGGCCTTGAGATCGGCGCCGACGACTACCTGCCCAAGCCCTTCAACCCGCGCGAACTGGTCGCCCGTGTCCATGCCGTGCTGCGCCGCCGCGCCGCCCCGCCGCCGCCCGGCGCTCCTGCCATCAACGAAGAAAGCGTGAGTTTCGGCAAGATCCGGATCAACCTGGCGACGCGCGAACTCGAGCGCGACGAAACCAGCACGCTGCTGACCTCGGGCGAATTCGGCCTGCTGCGGGTGCTGCTGGAGCATCCGCGCCAGCCGATGAGCCGCGACAAGCTGATGGAACTGGCGCGCGGCCGCGAATACGAAGTCTTCGATCGCGCCATCGATGTACAGATTTCGCGCCTGCGCAAGCTGGTCGAGGAGGATCCCGGCAAGCCGCGCTACATCCAGACGGTCTGGGGCTTCGGCTACGTCTTCGTTCCCGACGGCAAGAAGCACCAATGAGATTGTTGCCGCGCTCGCTCCTGTGGCGCACCTTCCTGTTGCTTGCCCTGCTGATGGTGTTGTCGGTGGTGGCGTGGTTCGCCATATTCAGAAGCTATGAACGCGAACCGCGCGCCCGGCAACTGGCGCAGACCCTGGTCAGCGTCGCCAACCTGACGCGCGCCGCACTGATTTCGGCGCGCCCCGAGGCGCGCATCGAGCTCTTGCGCGACTTGTCCGACCGCGAAGGCATCCGCATCTACCCGGCCGATGCCGCAGACCGCATTACGCCCCTGCCCGACCGGGCATTCCTGCATCTGGTCGAAGAAAACGTCAGGCAGCAAATGGGGCCGGCCACCCGCCTGACGCTGGAGCGCGAGGGCGAACGCGCCCTGTTCGTCAGTTTTCGCATCGACGACAGCGACGAAGGCAATTACTGGCTGGCCCTGCCCAGCGAACGCATCGAGCGCGTGTTTCCGCTGGGCTGGCTGGGCTGGGGCGTGGCGGCGCTGCTGCTGTCGCTGTGCGGCGCCTGGCTCATCGTGTACCGCATCACCCGTCCGCTCAAAGCGCTGCAGCAGGCCGCACGGCAGGTCGGCGCAGGCGAGACGCCGGCCCGCCTCGACGAGTCCGGCCCGACCGAACTGGCGACGGTTGCCGGCGCCTTCAACCAGATGAGCACCGACCTGGCCCAGATCGACCAGGACCGCGCCCTGATCCTGGCCGGCATCTCGCACGACCTGCGCACGCCGCTGACGCGCCTGCGCATGGGCATCGAAATGTCCGCCGACGAAAGCCAACGGGAAGGCATGACGGCCGACGTCGAGGAAATGGACAAGACCATCGGCCAGTTCCTCGACTTCGCGCGCTCGGAAGGCGGCGAGGCGGCACAGCAGGTCGACCTCGCTGCCCTGTTGCTGGAAATCGCCACGCAATACCGGCGGCGCGGCTTCCGCGTGGAGTTGGCGGCACCCGTCGGCGCATCGCCAGCGCCAACTCTTGCCGGCGCCGTATCGGTGCGGCCGCAGGCGCTGCGCCGCGCGATCAGCAACCTGATCGACAATGCGCTGCGCTATGCCGGCAGCGAATCCGCGGTGGAACTGGGCCTGGGCACTGCCGCAGGCGAATTCGGCATCGAGGTGCGCGACAGCGGCCCCGGCATTCCGCCGCAGGATGTCGAGCGCATGAAGCGGCCCTTTGCCCGGCTCGAAGCCGCACGCACCAACAGCACCGGCGCCGGACTGGGGCTGGCCATCGTCGAACGCATCGCACGCTCGCACAACGGTCACCTGGAGCTGCTGCCGCGCCCCGGCGGCGGGCTGATCGCCCGGCTCATCCTGCGTCCACTCAATTCATCCGCCATCTCCGTACCATGAACGAAACTGCCACGCCCACTCCCTATTCCCGCATCGGCGGCGAGCCTGCACTGCGCCGCCTGGTCAGGCGCTTCTATGAATTCATGGATACGCTGCCGGAGGCCTACGGCATCCGCAAGCTGCACCAGGCCGACCTGTCCAGCGCCGAAGAAAAGCTGTTCATGTTCATGTCCGGCTGGCTCGGCGGCCCGCAGTTGTATGTCCAGAAGATCGGCCACCCCAGGCTGCGCGCACGCCATCTGCCGTTCCCGATCGCCAGCGACGAAGCCGAGCAATGGATGCTGTGCATGCGCCTGGCGCTGGCCGAGGTGGTGACCGACGAGGAACTGCGCGTCAGCCTGGACAAGTCGCTCACCGAGCTGGCCTATCACATACGCAACCGGAATTTCCCGACCCGCCCCTGAAGCGAGCGCAGTGCTTGCGAGAGCCGTTGTGGGGCAGACCGGGCGGACTATAGGGCGGGCTTCAGCCCGCCATCCACCCCGGCCGACTGAAGTCGGCCCTACAACGCCATCCATCCCGGCCGGCTGAAGCCGGCCCTACTGGTCACACCGCTTGCGATGCAGACCGCTAGCAGCCTGTCGGACTTCACCAATGTTATGCTATAATCATAGGCATTGAATCG
>NZ_JASJPC010000059.1:0-62903 GCF_031426875.1 Sulfuritalea sp. | reverse complement strand
TCCCGGATCGTGAAATCGGGTCGTCGGCTGAACTCAAGTCCGACAGGCTGCTAGACTACGCATCGAGCGCGATCTCTTCGCGGTGCTTTTGTTCATCACATCGGCTAGAAATACAGGACTGATCATCAACATCTTGAAAAAAATCCGAATGGCGAAAATCAGTAGCAGTTTTTACGGACTCCGGCCATGTACCAACTTCCTTCTGGGCTGCTTGGACCTGCTCTGTCCACGAAAGCGCTCTTTTCATAATTCATTCTCCTTGGATTAAGGCTGCCCAAATAGCGCTGAGTTCACACCTAACTTCTTAGCGAGTTCGGGGATGAATTCAGCAATCAGCTTTTGTTCCATCAACATGTACGTGTTCATAAACCGCCTAACTCTCGGGACTGGGTCGGCCTTGGGCCATTCAACGATTCGTCCAGAGTCATCCTTCCTACTGTCAGAAGCCTGCATCTCGAAAATATCCATATACAACCGAGGGGCAACTCCAACGAACGGCTCAAATCTCACACGACCGATTGTATGCTTTGAAGGATCGAAAGCGATGGAGTCAGAATAAAAATCCTTCGCTTTGCTTTTTGGATATGGCTCAATGTACACAACGCGGTCGATCCCTGCAGCAATGATATGTCTCGCGCAAAGGTGACAAGGAAATGTGGTCGTAAAAAGAGTGGCATTTTTCACAGACACTCCCCGCCTCGACGCATCGATTATTGCTGCCATTTCTGCGTGGACGCTTCTGCCGAATTCAATTAAACCAAGTACCTGAGTGCCTTTGAGCACCTGCCGCTTGTTTCCAACCAACATCGCCTCAACCAACTGTTTGACTTCAGAAGCATTGTCAGCCAAGAGCCCATGTGTCCGAAATCTGCTCAAGATTTCGGCAATAATTTGCTCGCGTTGCTCGTTGCTTGCGTCAAAGCCGCTCTGAAAATCTCTTCCATCAGGCTTGTCCCCAGGCCAATACAAACCGCCACCTGCTTTTGGCACGTCATTGCAGCCAACAGAAATCAGGTCGCATTCTTTCGATGCTATCGAGGCTCCAACTTGGCGCGCCAGATCAGATGACCGTAAGGCAGCCGACCTCGCGTGGTACATGCCAAATTCGTCCCGTGTCGGGGTGTGGAACGGATACCCGAATATCAATTCAACAAACCTTCGAATATTTCGCTCCAATTGCTCTTTGTCCGTTACGTCCACAAAAAGATCGGCTCGTGGAAATGCGTCTTTCACATCTTGCCCGAGCGTTGTACCGACTTCCGCTTCATCCCGTTCGATTAAGTATTCCGCTTTAGCTCTTGCACCGGTTGAGTTGAGATGCTTTGATTTAGTAATGCGAGCAGCAAGTGCATCGACCCTGGATTCACGGGGTGAGTATGCGGATATGGCGAAAAAGCCCTTCCCATAAATATTCCGTAATGTCTCAACCTCTTCCGGATGTTTCAGGGAGTGCAATATGTAAGCGTTCTTCTCGGGAATATTCTCGAATTCAGTACGCCTTGCTCGGTCTATCCCCAACAGAGCAAGCAATGCAATGGCTCCACCATGGCCGGCGCATTCCCGAATTCGAGTACCTTCGCTCATCAAGTTATCTACTCGTTCGTCATCAGGAAGGTTACTGAAGTCCCTTCCTAAGAACTCTTCAATTAACTTGCTTAACTTGATTTCGCTTTTCGGCACATGGTAGCCAACATCTATCAGTGCCTTTCGTAAGACTTTGAAAACCCCTTTCAGATCGGTCCCCGCCGGACCAATCAGTCCGAATACCAATTCTGGGTGTCTATTCGGTACGGGATGGTTTGAGCTGGTATGTCTTGTGCGACTTGATGTAGCCATATCCTCACCTCACTAACTCAAGCACAGACGCAGACCCAAACCCCGCAACACATGTCAACCGTGGTACGGAAAATTAAAGTCGTCAATTACGTCTAATCGATTGGCAAATACTAACGAGTAGATTAATTGTTCAACAAATACATGAGAATTGCAAGTTATCTTATTGATAAAAAGCAATTATATTCATTCATTATATCTACTAAATTGGGTCAGCTTTGGATTTGTTTTCGTGATGATCTCCCATGATTGATGGCTTTCCCTCTCCACTGACCCGCCGAGCGAGGAAGGTTCGCCGGGGGTAGTCCAGTCGCGTTGTCTGAGCGAAGCGAGTTTAGCGACCGGCCCGGCGGGCCTTGCTCCGGGACAGTAGCCCGCGGGCCGGGGAGGAAATCGAGCAGTGGGCGCTCTTGTCGCTCGCGCTACCCCATCCCCTCCCCGACCCTCCCCTTGAAGGGGAGGGAGAACGGCTCCGGTTGCCCGGAAAGTCGGCGCTGACCACACGCCGCGCAGGGCCTCTGCCGCAGCCCATCGCCTACAATAGAGCCCCTTTGGCTCCACCGAACTGAGCATGACCGCCCGCCTGCGCGAAATCCCCTACAACTACACCTCGTTCTCCGACCGCGAGATCGTCATTCGCTTGCTCGGTGCCGAGGCCTGGGCGACGCTCAACGAACTGCGCGCGGAGCGCATCACCGGCCGCTCGGCGCGCATGCTCTACGAGGTGCTGGGCGACATCTGGGTGGTACGGCGCAATCCCTATCTGGAAGATGACCTGCTCGGCAACCGCGAACGGCGTGAGGCGCTGGTGGAAGCCTTGCGCCACCGCCTGCGGGAAATCGACAAGCGCCGCGAGGGAAATGAGCGCGTGGCGCTGCTGCTGACCGCGGCGAAAACTGCGGTGCTGTCCTTCGAGCGCTGGTTCGAGGAAACCCGCAGCCTGCGCAAGAAGGCGCTCAAGGCCCTGGCCCGCCACACCCGCCGCGACAACGTCTGCTTCGACGGTCTGGCGCGCGTTTCTCACGTCACCGATGCCACCGACTGGCGCGTCGAATATCCGTTTGTCGTACTGGCGCCCGACACCGAGGAGGAAATGGCGCCGCTGGTGCGCGCCTGCATCGAACTCGGCCTGACCATCATTCCACGCGGCGGCGGCACCGGCTACACCGGCGGCGCGGTGCCGCTCGACGCCTTGTCGGTGGTGATCAACACCGAGAAGCTGATCGACCTCGGCGCCGTGGAAATGCAGCGCCTGCCCGGCACCGACAGGGACTACGCGACGGTGCGCACCGGCGCCGGCCTGGTCACACGCCGCGTCATGGAAGCGGCGGAAAAGGCCGACCTCGTCTTCGCCTGCGACCCGACCTCGGCCGACGCCTCCTGCATCGGCGGCAACATCGCGATGAACGCCGGCGGCAAGAAGGCCGTGCTGTGGGGCACGGCGCTGGACAACCTGGCCTCGTGGCGCATGGTGACGCCGGACGGCAACTGGCTCGACGTCGAGCGCCTGAATCACAACTTCGGCAAGATCCACGAGCAGGAGCTGGTCAGCTTCCGCCTCGTGCGCTGGGACGCGAGCGGAAAGAAAAAGCTGGGCGAGGAACAGCTCGACGTGCCCGGCCGGCTGTTCCGCAAGGAAGGCCTGGGCAAGGACGTCACCGACAAGTTCCTCGCCGGCATCCCCGGCGTGCAGAAGGAAGGCACCGACGGCCTGATCACCTCGGCGGTATGGGTGCTGCACAGGATGCCGCCGGTGACGCGCACGGTCTGCCTCGAGTTTTTCGGCCGGGTGACGGACGCCGTGCCGTCCATCGTCGAGATCACCGATTACTTCAAGCCGGGCGGCGCGGGGCTGGCCGCCGGCGTGCTGCTGGCCGGACTGGAGCACCTCGACGAGCGCTATGTGCGCGCCGTCGGCTACGCGACCAAAGCGAAAAATCATGGCCGGCCCAAGATGGTGCTGATCGGCGACATAGTTGGCGCTGACGACACGGCGGTGATGGCCGCCGCCTCGGAAGTGGTGCGCCTGGCCAATGCGCGCGGCGCCGAGGGCTTCATCGCGGTTTCGCCCGAGACGCGCAAGAAGTTCTGGCTCGACCGCGCCCGCACCGCGGCGATCTCGAAACACACCAACGCCTTCAAGGTCAACGAGGACGTCGTCATTCCCTTGCCGCGCATGGGCGATTATTGCGACGGCATTGAACGGATCAACATCGAACTCTCGCTGGCCAACAAGATCGCGCTGGCCGACGCGCTGGCCGACTACCTGCAGGGCGAACTGCCGCTGCACGCGGGCGACGCCAACCTCGACCCGGAACTGCTGCTGGGCGACAAGCGCGAGCAGGCGCTGGAACTCGTCGCCGGCGTGCGCGCGAACTGGCAGGCGCTGCTCGACAATCTCGACCAACACTTCCGCGAACTGCAGGATTACCGCCTGCGGGTATCGTGGAAGACCGAACTCAAGGCGCCGCTGGAAGGCCTGTTCGAAGGCAATGCCTTCCGCCAGGTGCTGGCCGGCATCGAGGCCATCCATCAGGAGGTACTGCGCGGCCGCGTCTTCGTCGCCCTGCACATGCATGCCGGCGACGGCAACGTGCATACCAACATCCCGGTGAACTCGGACCACTACGCGATGCTGCAGACCGCCTACAAAGCGGTGGAGCGCATCATGGCGCTGGCCAAACGCTTGGGCGGGGTGATTTCCGGCGAACATGGCATCGGCATCACCAAGCTGGAATTCCTCAGCGACGAGGAGATCCGCCCTTTCCGCGACTACAAGCAGCGGGTCGACCCGGAGGGCCGTTTCAACCGCGGCAAGCTGATGGATTTGCCGCACATGCGCGCCGACCTGGCGAATGCCTACACGCCCTCCTTCGCGCTGCTCGGCGTCGAGTCGCTGATCATGGAGCAGTCGGACATCGGCAAGATTTCCGATTCGATCAAGAACTGCCTGCGCTGCGGCAAGTGCAAGCCGGTGTGCTCGACCCATGTGCCGCGCGCCAACCTGCTCTACAGCCCGCGCAACAAGATCCTCGGCACCTCGCTCTTGATCGAGGCCTTCCTCTACGAGGAGCAGACGCGGCGCGGCATCAGCCTGCAGCATTTCGACGAATTCTCCGACGTCGCCGACCACTGCACGGTCTGCCACAAGTGCGTGACGCCCTGCCCGGTCGACATCGATTTCGGCGACGTCTCGGTGGCGATGCGCAACTTCCTGCGCCGCCAGGGCAAGAAGAAGTTCAACCCGGGCACGGCGGCGGCGATGGGCTTCCTTTCCGCCACCGACCCGGCGACGATCAAGCTGGTGCGTGCCGGCATGATCCAGCTCGGCTACAAGGCACAGCGCCTGGGCCACAGGCTGGCGAAGTCCTTCGGCCTGATCCAGGACAGCGTGAAACACCCGCCGGCCACGCTGGGCCGCCCGGCGCTCAAGGCGCAGGTGATCCACTTCCTCAACAAGCCGATGCCGAAAAACGTGCCGAATCGCACCTCGCGCGCGCTGCTCGACGTCGAGGACGACAGCCTGATCCCGGTGATCCGCGATCCGCAGCGGGCCAGCGATGAATCGGAGGCGGTGTTCTATTTCCCCGGCTGCGGCTCGGAGCGACTGTTCTCGCAGGTTGGGCTGGCGACCCAGGCCATGCTCTGGCATGCCGGCGCCACCACCGTGCTGCCACCGGGCTACCTCTGCTGCGGCTACCCGCAGACCGCCAGCGGCGACGAGGACAAGGGCCAGGCCATCACCACGGCCAACCGCGTGCTGTTCCACCGCGTTGCCAATACGCTGAACTACCTCGACATCAAGACCGTGGTGGTGTCCTGCGGCACCTGCATGGACCAGCTGCTGAAATACGAATTCGGCAAGATCTTTCCCGGCTGCCGGCTGGTGGACATCCACGAATGGCTGTTCGAAAAGGGCATCAAGCTCGACGGTGTCAAAGGCGTGCAGTACATGTACCACGAACCCTGCCATACGCCGATGAAGCATTACTCCGGGATCAAGGTGGTCAACGCCCTGATGGGCCAGCGCGTCGATCTCAACGACCGCTGCTGCGGCGAATCCGGCACCCTGGCGGTGACGCGGCCCGACGTGTCGACCCAGATTCGCTTCCGCAAGCAGCAGGAAATCGAAGCGGGCGCGGCGGCACTTAGAACAGTTGGCGCCGGCGACGCGGTGAAAATCCTCACCTCCTGCCCGTCCTGCCTGCAGGGCCTGTCGCGCTACGACAACGATGCGGATATCACGGCCGACTACATCGTGGTCGAAATGGCCAAGGCCATCCTCGGTCCGGACTGGATGCAGGATTACATCCGCGCCGCCAACAATGGCGGCGTCGAAAGGGTATTGCTGTAAGCGCGACGCGCCTGCAGCAAGATGTGACGCACCTCACTGCCTGTCCGATCGCGCTCGCACAGAGCCTCCGATTGGCGCTATGCTTATCCGGTGGCGACTAACCTGGATTGCGAACTGTGTGCGGATCCCGGCGGCGAACTGCTGTGGGAGGACGATGTTTGCCGCGTGGTACGTGTGGGCGGCGCCGAAGGGGCGGCGTTCCCCGGCTATTGTCGCGTCATCTGCCGGCAACATGTCGCTGAAATGAGCACCCTCAGCGCCGGCGATGCACATCGCGTCATGGATGTGGTGCTGGCTACCGAACGTGCCCTGCGCTTCAGCGTTCAGCCGGACAAGATCAACCTCGCCAGTCTGGGCAACCTGGTCCCGCATCTGCATTGGCACGTTATCCCGCGCTGGCGCGACGACAGCCACTTTCCGGCGCCGATCTGGGCCGCGGCGCAACGCAGCGCAAAGCCCCGCCCCGTTGTCGGCAGCGCGCGCCTGCAGCAAGCCCTGAAAACCGAACTCTCGACCCTGAATGACACGCCATGAATTTTGAACTGCCGCCCACCGGAACCGAACAGAGCCCAGCCTTTCTCAATGCGGCCGGCTGCAAGGATTGGCTGCTCAAGGTGCCGGCCAATGCCGTGCAAGCGCAATCGATGTTCCTGCGCCAGCTCAGCCTGCTGCATCGCTACAGCCTGCCGGCCAGCGAACGCTTCGCCATACTCGATGCCTTGCGCGGCCCGCTGAGCGAGGTGCAGGAGGATGCGGCGGCAAAGTTCGCCGCCAAACCCCTGCCCTTCGCACCGCACGAACAGGCTGCGCTGGATACCACGCTGAACGTCTGGCACATGTTGTCGCTGGGCTACCTACGCTGCTTCGATGCCTTCTGTTCGGACAGTGCCGGCGCCTTCTCGATGCCGGCCTTGCTCGAACTGCGCGCACTGTGCGCCGCCAACCCCGATCAGGCGGCGCTGGCTGCCACCCTGGCCCAGCGCACGCTTTCGGTATTCGGCGACTGGCAGCTCGATCTCTGTCGCAGTGGGCAGCTGCCGAATGCCGCCTACTGGAAGCAACTGCACCATATATTCTTTGCCGCGGAAACCCTCGGCGTCGCCGGCCACAGCGTGAGAGATTCGGTGCGTCATGGCAAAACCCATACCAGTGCACTGGCCGCCTATGCCGAATGCAACCTGCTGAGCACCGCCAATGTCTATGAACTGGCCACCCGCCACTTGAGCTGGGTGGCGCGCTGGGCCCGCCGCTGGGGCGGCAAACTGGTGCTGCTCAAGGTCCCGCCCGAGGACATTCGCAACCGTGCCGCACCGCTGTGGGTCGACCTTGAATCGGATCTGCCGGCGAGCTACGTGCCGCACCCGGCCGAGGGCGGTCGCTGGCTGGAAACCACCGAACTCAGGAAGAGCCTGGTGGCCCGCATCACGCTGCTGGAGCAAGGCCGGGCCCCGGCCGACCTGCAACTCGGCGACGACGTCACCCAGCCGGCGGCCGGCCAGTTGCTGCTGCACGTGCTGCAGCGCTGGTGCAAGGGCGGCGCCGAACGCCGCCATGAGCGGCATAGCGCCAACACCGACTGCAGCCTCATTGCCGGTTTCGACACCGTGCACTTCCACCTCTCCGGCGGCCAGGCCTTCCGTGCGCCCTCCCGCGACGACACGACGCTACGCCGCGAACGCGAGGAATTCGAGACCTTCGGCGAGCGCAGTCATCGCACCGCAGCCGTGGAGGAGAAAAGCGATGCGCAGCTCGAGAACTGGCGTGTAAACGATGAATCGGCGGTCGGCCTGCGCCTGACGCGAACGCTCAAAAATGGCGTGCGCATCGGCGCCGGGATGATGGTTGCCGCGAAGACCGCCGACGCCCGCCATTTCGCCCTCGGCAATGTGCGCTGGGCGCTACGCGAAGGCGACGACTGGCTGGTGGCCGGCATCCAGCTGTTCCCGGGCGAACCCCGCCCGGTGGCGGTGCGCGCCATCGACGCGGGCGGAGTCCGCGGCAGCTGGCGTCAGGGATTCCTCTTGCCGGCGATCGACGCACTCAAGGAGCCGGCCAGCGTGATCCTTGCCGCCGGCACATTTCGCATCGACCGCAGCGTCGAAGTCATGGTCGATCAGAAACTGCAGGTGCTCAAGCTGTTCCGCGTGCTCGATCGGGGCACCGAATTCGAGCGCTGCAATTTCTACGACTGAACCCGGTGCGGCGGGAACACCGCGCTGAAGGTGGAGCCGCGCCCCGCTTCGCTGTCGATCTGCAGCACCGCCTGATGCCGCTCCAGCACGTGCTTGACGATGGCGAGGCCAAGCCCGGTGCCACCGGCCTCGCGCGAGCGGCCACGGTCCACGCGGTAGAAGCGCTCGGTCAGGCGCGGCAGATGTTGGCGGGCGATGCCGATGCCGCTGTCGCGTACTGAAAACCGCCCGCCGGCCTCGCCCTCCGCGCTCCAGCGCAACACGATCTCGCCGCCTTCGGGGGTGTAGCGCACGGCATTCCCGGCCAGGTTGGCAAAGGCCGAGCGCAGTTCGCGCGCGCTGCCCAAGAGGCCGCGCGGCCCCTGGTTCTCAAGCGTGAGGCGATGCCGCCCGGCCGAAAGCACCTGGATCTCCTGGAACACATCGGCCAGCAGGGCGGCCGCTTCGATCGGATCGTCCAGCGGCGGCGGCGAATCGGTTTCCAGCGCCGACAAGGTCAGCAGATCGTCGATCAATTGCTGCATGCGCCGCGCCTGTTCGGCTGCGGTCTGCAGATACTGTGCGAGCTCCTGCGAGGGTGTGTCGTGCAAGGCATCCAGCGCCGTTTCGACAAAGCCGAGCGTGACGGTCAGCGGCGTCTTCAGTTCATGCGAGACATTGGCGACGAAATCGCGCCGCATCGTCGCCAGCTTCTGCAATTGCGTCACGTCGCGCACCAGCAACAAGGTGCGTCCGGCGGCAAAGGGCGCGGCCTGGATCTGCAGATTGCGGCCCGGATTGCGCTGGGTGTGCAGTTCCAGCGGCACGCCGCGATGATCGGGGTTGTCGAGGTAGTCGCGAAATTCCGGCTCGCGCAGCAGGTGGGTGATACGGCTGCCGGTATCGACCGATGCCTTGAGGCCGAGACAGACTTCGGCGTGCAGATTCATCCACTCGATGCTGCGGCGACCGTCGAGAATCATCACGCCGTCAGGCAGGGCTTCGGCGGCACGGCGAAAGCGCGCCAGTTCCTCGGTCGCCTGCTCGCGCTCGGCGCGGGCCAGCCGGGCACGCCGGTGCAAGGCCTCGAACACCGCCCCCCAGGCGCCGCTGGCGCTCGGCGTCGGCGTTCCCAGCGGGCAGCCGGCCCAGCGGATCAGCCGCAGCACCATCCACAGTTGGCGCAGGAAGAAGAAAGCGACCGTGGCCAGCGTCATCAACTCCGCCCCAAGCTCGCCCGCCGCGAACCAGCCGGCCAGCGCCGCCAGCGCCGCCAGTACGATTGCCGTCAGCAGTTCCGACAGGACCGCATTCACGTCGCCGAAATCCGGTAGCCGCTACCGCGCACGGTCTGGATCAGGCCGTCGTGTCCGCTGGCCTCGAGCGCCGCGCGCAGGCGGCGGATATGCACGTCGACGGTGCGCTCTTCGACAAACACGTGATCGCCCCAGACCTGGTCGAGCAATTGTGCGCGGGCATGCACCCGCTCAGGATGGGTCATCAGAAAGTGCAGCAGGCGGAATTCCGTCGGGCCGAGATTCACCTCGATGCTGCCGGCCGTGATGCGATGAGTGGCCGGATCGAGCCGCAAGCCGCCGAGTTCCACCATGTCCTCGGTGGCCTGCGGCGCATGGCGGCGCAGCACCGCCTTGATGCGCGCCACCAGTTCGCGCGGACTGAAGGGCTTGGTCACGTAGTCGTCGGCGCCGAGTTCGAGGCCTTCGATCTTGTCGCGCTCCTCGGCGCGCGCGGTAAGCATGATGATGGGCAGGCGCCGGGTGCGCGCCTCGCTGCGCAACAGGCGCGCAAAATCCACGCCGCTCATGCCCGGCAACATCCAGTCGAGCAGCACCAGATCGGGCAATGCCTCTTGCACCAGCCGACGCGCTGTTTCGGCATCGGCGGCAAGCTGCACGACGTGCCCGACCCGGCGCAGATTGACTTCGATCAGGGACTGGATCGCCGGTTCGTCTTCAACCACCAGTATCGTTGCGGGCATGACCTGACCTAGGAAGGGGACAAACGCCAGTCTATTGCCGATTGATGACGGTTCCGTGACATCGATTCGACCGACGGTGTGCGCTATCATAGCCGGCCCAGTAAAGGAGTTGCCACCATGTCCGGTCTCGACGCCAAGACCCCGATCCCCACCGAGATCACCCTGCACAAGAAGTCGCGCATGCTCGAACTGAGCTTCGACGACGGCAGCCACTGCCAGTTGCCCGCCGAATTCCTGCGGGTCTACAGCCCATCCGCGGAAGTCCGCGGCCACGGCCCGGGCCAGGAGACGCTGCAAACCGGCAAGCGCAACGTCGAGATCACTGACTTGGAGCCGGTCGGCAACTACGCGGTGCAACCGACCTTCTCCGACGGCCACAACACCGGCATCTATTCCTGGGACCTGCTCTACCACCTGGGCGCCAACCATGAGGAGCTCTGGGCCGACTACCTGGAGCGTCTTGAAAAAGCCGATGCCAGCCGCGATATAGATTCGACCACCTTGCCACCCAAGGCCGCCGGCGGCTGCGGCAAACACTGATATGGCGGAAACGCATTTCGGCTTCGAGACGGTAGACGAGAAGGAAAAGGCCCGCCGCGTCGCCGGTGTCTTTTCGTCGGTCGCGCAGAAATACGACGTGATGAACGACCTCATGTCGGCCGGGCTGCACCGTCTGTGGAAGAAATTCACCATCGAGATCGCCGCACCGCGTCCCGGCGAGCGCGTGCTCGACGTGGCCGGCGGCACCGCCGACTTGTCGTCGGCCTTCGCCAAACGCGTCGGCGCCTTCGACCAGACCGGCGGCGAAGTCTGGCTGACCGACATCAACAATGCCATGCTCGGCGTCGGTCGCGACCGCCTGCTCGACGAGGGCGTGCTGGCGCCGGTGGCGCAGTGCGACGCGGAAAAGCTGCCTTTCCCCGACAACCATTTCGACATCGTTACCGTGGCCTTCGGCCTGCGCAACATGACGCACAAGGACCGGGCGCTGGCCGAAATGCGCCGCGTGCTGCGGCCCGGCGGACGCCTGCTGGTGCTCGAATTTTCCAAAGTGTGGAAACCGCTGGAAAAGGCCTACGATGCCTACTCGTTCAAGCTGCTGCCCTGGCTGGGCGAGAAGATCGCGGGGGATGCCGAGTCCTATCGTTATCTCGCCGAATCGATCCGCATGCACCCGGACCAGGCCACGCTCAAGGCCATGATGGAACAAGCCGGGCTGGAACGGGTCGAAGTATTCAATCTGACAGCCGGCGTCGTCGCGCTGCATCGTGGTTACAAGTTCTAACGAGGAGTAAGAATCAATGAAGCGATTAGTGATTGCGGCCTTTGCGGCCGTGGTGGGTCTGGGTTTGATGGTTCCCGATGCCGAAGCCGCACGCCTTGGCGGCGGCAAGTCCTTCGGCATGAAGCGTCAGGCAAGCCCGGCGCCTGCACCGACCACGGCCGGCAAGCCCGCCGCTGCGCCGACCGCAGCCGCTCCGACTGCCGCGCCCAAGCCGGCCGGCATGAGCCGCTTCCTCGGCCCCCTGGCCGGCCTCGCCGCCGGTCTCGGCATCGCGGCGCTGCTGTCGCATTTCGGTCTCGGCGAAGGCATGGCCAACATGCTGCTGATCCTGGCGCTGGTCATGGCCGCAGTCTTTGTCGTGCGCTGGCTGATGAGCAAGCGCACACCCCAGTCCGGCATGCAGTACGCCGCTGCCGGTCCCGGCAATGCCGCGGACCTCAAGCCCGCCCAGTTCGAAGCCACAGGAGTTGGTGCTGGCGGTACGGCGGCCAATGCGGTCGGCGGCAGCATTCCCGCCGATTTCGACGTGACCGGCTTCCTGCGCCAGGCCAAGCTCAACTTCGTGCGCCTGCAGGCCGCCAACGACCGCGGCGACATGGACGACATCCGCCAATTCACCGCGCCGGAAATCTTCGCCGAGATCCAGATGCAGTATAAGGAACGCGGCAGCGCAAGCCAGGAAACCGACGTCATGCAGCTCGACGCCGAGCTGCTCGAAGTCGTCACCGAAGACAAGCACCACATCGCCAGCGTGCGCTTCTCCGGCCAGCTGCGCGAGGAAGCCAGCGCCGCACCGCAAGCCTTCACCGAGATCTGGCACCTGGTCAAGCCGACCGACGACAGCCGCGGCTGGAATGTCGCCGGCATCCAGCAGGTCTAGGTTTTCCTGGCATGCAAGCCCTGCCCGCGCCGCTGCAAGCCGCCATCAATCACCTGCTCGGGCAGGCGGCATGGGCGCGGGAAAAGCTCGCACCCTTCGCCGGGCACGCCGCCCAGATCAAACTGCCGCCTTTCGAGGCGGCTTTTTTGATCGGCGCGGACGGCAGCATTTCCGCCCCGGCGGCGGATGCCGTGCTCGAAGTCAGCATCGCGCTGCCGGCGACGACGCCGCTGCTCGCGCTGCAGGGCAAGGATGCCGTGATGCGCGCGGCGCGCATCGAAGGTTCGGCCGAATTCGCCGCGGCGCTGGGCTTCGTGATCCGCAACCTGCGCTGGGATGCCGAGGAAGACCTCTCGAATCTCGTCGGCGACATCGCGGCGCACCGCATCGTCGGCGGCACGCGCGAATTCGCCGCCTGGCAACGGCAGGCGGCGCAGAACTTGGCCGCCAATCTGGCCGAATACTTCACCGAAGAACAGCCGCTGATTGCGCGCCAGGCGGATATCGCGGCGTTTGCCGAGGATATCGACCGGCTGCGCGACGACGTGGCGCGGCTCGAAAAGCGACTGCAACGACTGGCTTGATCGCCGGCTGAAATAATTCTATTGGCGTAGCCGCGACAGGCTGCGGACAATCCCCCTCCTCAATCACCGGGAGGAAAACCCATGAAGACATTTCTGCTTGCCGCGGCAACGCTGATCACGCCGTTTGCCACGGCCCTTGCCAGCGACGAAGCCCTGCTCACCGAGGCGCGCAAGGTGGCGACCACGCTGCCGCCCAAGCTGATCGTCGCGCTGCAGGACGAGATCAAGAAATCCGGACCCGAAGGCGCGATCCCGGTGTGCAAGGACATGGCGCCCAAAATGGCCGGCGAAATCTCGCAGCAGACCGGCTGGAAGATCAAGCGTGTCAGCCTCAAGGCCAGGAACGACGCGCGGGCCATTCCCGACGCCTGGGAAAAGGCCGCGCTGGAGGATTTCGACAAGCGTGCGGCGGCCGGCGAGTCGCCGGCCAAGCTGGAGAAGGGCGAAAAGATCGGCAACGAGTACCGCTTCGTCAAGGCGCTGCCGGTGCAGGCGCTATGCCTGAGCTGCCACGGCCCGGTCGATCAGCTCAGCCCCGCCATCAAGGCCGCAATCGGCCAGAACTACCCCAATGACCGCGCCACCGGCTATGCGGAAGGCCAGATCCGCGGCGTGATCAGCGTGCGCAAGGCACTTTGAGCCGTCTTACCGGGCGGCCACGCCGCCGCCCAGCGCCTTGTAGAAACTCGCCGCCGTAGACAGCAGCTGGCGCCGTACCGCCAGCGCCGACTGTTGCGCGGCGAAGTGTTCGCGCTGGGCATCGAGCAGTTCGAGGTGGCTGGAGACGCCGGCCCTGTAGCGTGCATCGACGATCGTCAGGCGCCGGCCCTGGGCGGCAACGCCGGCTTCCTGGGCCTGCAACTGTTCGGCCAGTTGCCGCCGCGCATCGAGCAGATCAGCGATTTCGCGGAAGGCCTGCTGGATGGTTTTTTCGTATTCGGCGACGGCGATGAGCTTGCGCGCGCTGGCGAGGTCGACGTTTTCAGCCGTACGTCCGCTGTCGAACAGCGGCAGGCGCAAGGCCGGGACAAAGTTCCAGGCGCCGCTGCCGGCTTCGAACAGACCCGAGAGGCCGCGACTGGCGGTGCCCAGCGCGGCGGTCAGCACGATCTTGGGCAGGAAGGCGGCGCGCGCGGCGCCGATGTTGGCATTGGCGGCGATCAGCTTCTGTTCGGCGGCCATGACGTCGGGTCGCTGCAGCAACACCTCACTTGGCAAACCCACTGCGACTTCGGCCACCAGTCCGCTCTGCGCCAGTCTGCCGCCGGCCGTCTCCGCGGGCGCTGCGCCGACCAGCAGGCGCAAGGCGTTTTCCGCCGCGGCGTGACTGCGCGCGAGGCTGGCGACTTCGGCTCGTGCATTCTGGTAGGCGCCGTCGGCCTGCAGGTAATCGAGATCGCCGGCAAGGCCGACGTCGCGGCGGCGGCCGACCAGGTTGCGGGTTTCTTCGCGGCTCTTCTGTGTCTCGACGGCCAGTGCGCGGCGCTCGCCGAGTTCCAGCAGGCTCAACCAGGCGTTGGCGACATCGGCGATCAGCGACAGGCTGAAGGCCTGGCGCGCGTAGTCGCTGGCGAGGAAGTTGGCGCGCCCGGCGTCGTCGAGGCTCTTGACCCGGCCCCAGAAGTCCAGCTCGAAGGCGGCGACGGCCAGATTGACGTCGTAGCGCTGGCTGTTGAGCTGGCGACCGCTGCCGGAAACATCGGCCGGCGTCAGCGAGGCGGCGCGCTGGGCCGCCAGATCGACGGTCGGCAGGCGGTCGGCGCGGGCAATGCCGGCCAGCGCGCGGGCCTCATCGACGCGCGCGACTGATATGCGCAGATCGCGGTTGTGTTCCAGCGCCGCGGCGATCAGGGCCTGCAGGCGCGGATCGGTGAAGAATGCGCGCCAGTCCGCGGTGATCGCCGCGCCTGGCGCCGTATCGCCAGCGCCAACTCTTGCCGGCCAGGCCTCGGGCACCGGCGCCGCGGGGCGCTGGTAATCCGGCGTGAATGAGCAGCCCGCAACGGCGAGGGCGACGGCGAGAGGGAGAAATTTACGCATCATGCTTCTCCTCGTGGTGACGGCGAGTATGCCTAACCCCGCCCGGGAAGATGCGCCGCACCACGACGAAAAATACCGGGACCAGGAAGACCGCCAGCGCGGTGGCGGCGAACATGCCGCCGATCACGCCGGTGCCGATGGCGATGCGGCTGTTGGCGCCGGCGCCGGTGGACACCGCCAGCGGCAGCACGCCGAACATGAAGGCGATCGAGGTCATCAGGATCGGCCGGAAACGCAGGCGGCAGGCTTCGAGCGTGGCTTCGATCAGGTCCTTGCCCTGTTCCTGCAGCTCGCGCGCGAATTCGATGATCAGGATCGCGTTCTTCGCCGAGAGGCCGATGATGGCGATCAGGCCGACCTTGAAATAGACGTCGTTGGGCAGGCCGCGGAAAGTCACGGCCAGCACCGCGCCGAAGATGCCCAGCGGCACCACCAGCATCACCGCGAAGGGAACCGACCAGCTCTCGTAGAGCGCCGCGAGGCAGAGGAAAACCACGATCAGCGAGACGGCGAAGAGGAAGGGCGCCTGGGTGCCGGACAGGCGCTCCTCGAAGGAACTGCCCGACCATTCGTAGCCGACGCCGGCCGGCAGCTTGGCGGCGACGTCCTCCATGGCCAGCAGGGCTTCGCCGGTCGAGCGGCCGGGCGCCGCATTGCCGGCGATCTTCATCGAGGGCAGGCCGTTGTAGCGGTCGAGCTTGGGACTGCCGACGATCCACTGCGCCGTGGCGATTTCGGCGAGCGGGATCATGTCGCCGCGCGCGTTCTTGACCGGCAGCCGCAGCAGGTCTTCCGGCGTGCGCCGGGTGTCGGCTTCGGCCTGCATCTGCACGCGCAGGATGCGGCCTTCGCGCACGAAATCGTTGATGTAGGCGGTGCCGAGGGTGGCCTGCAGCGTGTCGTTGAGCTCGCCGAGGTCGATGCCCAGCGCGCGAGCCTTGATGCGGTCCACGCTGAGGAAAACCTGCGGACCGGCCTCCTGGCCTTCGGGCCGCACGCCGACCAGCGCGGGGTTCTGGCCCGCCAGGCCGAGCGCCATGTTGCGCGCTTCGAGCAGCTTGTCGCGGCCCAGGCCGCCGCGGTCCTGCAGGCGGAAATCGAAGCCGCCGACGGCCGCCAGCTCGGGAATCGGCGGCACGTTGATGGCGAAGACCATGGCCTGCTTGATGCGGAAGAAGGCCATGTTGGCGCGTTGCACCACCGAGTCGGCGCTGTTGTCCTTGTTCGGCCGCTCGTCCCAGCTCTTGAGCCGGACGAAGGTGATCGCGGCGTTCTGGCCGCGGCCGAAGAAGGAGAATCCGGCGACGCCGATGACGTGGGCGACTTCCTTCTGCGCCAGGTAGTGCTGCTCGACGGTGCCCAGCACTTCGAGGGCGCGCTCGCGCGTCGCACCCGGGGGCAGCTGGACGATGCTGAGGAAATAACCCTGGTCTTCGCCGGGCAGGAAGCTGCCCGGCAGCTTGGTGAAGAACCAGCCGGTGGCGGCCAGGATCGTGGCATAGACGATCAGCCAGCGCCCCGGCCTGCCGAGGATGCGGCGCGTGGCGCCGATGTAGCGGCTCACGGTGGCGGCGAAGAAGCGGTTCCACCAGCCAAAGAAGCCGCTGTGCGGCATCACGTCGTCCTTCCCCGACTCGTGCTTGAGCAGGGTCGCGCACAGCGCCGGCGTCAGCGTCAGCGCCATCATGGCCGAAAAGCCCATGGTCAGGATCAGCGTCACCGCGAACTGGCGGTAGATCGCACCAACCGCGCCGCCGAAGAACAGCAGGGGCACGAACACCGCGGTCAGCACCACGGTGATGGCGATGATGGCATTGATGATCTGGCCCATCGCCTTGCGCGTCGCGTCGCGCGGGCTGAGGCCTTCCTCGCTCATGATGCGCTCGACGTTCTCGATCACGACGATGGCATCGTCCACGACGATGGCGATGGCCAGCACCATGGCGAACAGCGTCAGCACGTTGATCGAATAGCCGAGCAGGTAGAGGCCGATCAGGGCGCCGAACAGCGACACCGGCACGACCACGGCCGGGATGAAGGTGGCGCGCACGTTTTCGAGGAACAGGTACATCACCAGCACC
Source organism: Sulfuritalea sp. (assembly GCF_031426875.1). NCBI lineage: Bacteria > Pseudomonadati > Pseudomonadota > Betaproteobacteria > Nitrosomonadales > Sterolibacteriaceae > Sulfuritalea > Sulfuritalea sp. Next base: position 45,676 of record NZ_JASJPC010000059.1, on the reverse strand, counting down.
ACCAGGATCATCGCCTCGATCAGCGTCATGACTACTTCGCGGATCGAGATGTCGACGAAGGTCGAGGTGTCGTAGGGCACCATCCAGGAGATGCTCGGCGGAAAGTATTTCGCCAGCTCGGTCATCCGGTCATTGACCGCCTTGGCGGTGTTGAGCGCATTGGCGCCCGGCGCCATGCGCACGGCAATCGCGGCCGTGGGCTGGCCATCGACCCGGGCGGCAATCGAATAATCCTGGGCGCCGAGTTCGACGCGGGCGACGTCCTTGACGCGTACCGTGGCGCCGCGGGCGTCGCTGCGGATGATGACGTTGCCGAATTCCTCGGGAGTCGCCAGGCGGCCCTGGGTGATGATGGTGGCTGCATATTCCTGGCCGGGCGCGGCCGGCACCTGGCCGAGCTCGCCGGTGGCGATCTGGGCGTTCTGCGCGCGCACCGCCTTCGCCACGTCGGCCGGGGTCAGGCCGAAGGCCGTCAGGCGCTCGGGCTTCAGCCACAGCCGCATCGAATACTCGGTGCCGAACAGGATCGCCTCGCCCACGCCCGGCGTGCGGCGGATGCTTTCCAGCACATTGGCCGCGGCGTAACTGCCGAGCGCCACGTTGTCGAGGGACTTGTCCGGCGAAAACAGGGAAAGGAACATCAGGTAGTTGCGCGCCGACTTGACCACGGTGATGCCCAGGCGCCGCGCCTCTTCGGGCAGGCGCGGCTCGGCGCGCTTGATGCGGTTCTGGGTTTCCACCGAGGCCAGATCGAGATTGGTGCCGGCCTGGAAGGTCAGGGTAATGGTGCCGATGTTCTGCTCGGAGGCGGACTCCATGTATAGCAGGTTCTCGATGCCGTTGAGCTCCTGCTCGATCAGCGCGACTGCGGTTTCCTCGACCACCTTGGCCGAGGCGCCGGGGTAGTTGACCGTGATCGCCAGCGCCGGCGGCGCCACCGCCGGATAGCTTGCCACCGGCAACTGGCGCAGGGCGAGCAAGCCGCCGAGCACGATGATGATGGCGATGACCCAGGCGAAGATCGGCCGGTCAATGAAGAATTTTGGGATCATGGCTTACTTCTTTTCTTCATTGGGCTTGGCGGCCGGCGCCGCCGGGTTTGCCACCGTCGGCGCCGCCATCAGCGGCGCGCCCGGAGTCCACGGCAGGGGCTTGACCACGGCGCCCGGTCGGGCCTTCTGCAGGCCATTGACGATCACCTGCTCGCCGCCTTTCAGCCCGTCGTCGACGATGAAGTCGCCGCCGGACATGGTGCTGGTCTTGATCGGCCGCGGCGTCACCTTGCCTGCGGCATCGACCACCATCACGAACTGGCCCTGGGCGCCGCCCTGCACCGCGCGCTGCGGCACGCGGATCGCGTGGTCGAGCTGGGCTTGCGGAAAACGCACGCGCACGAAGGTGCCGGGCAGCAGCTCGCGACGCGGATTGGGGAACTCGGCGCGCAGGAGCACGGCACCGCTGTTCGGATCGACGGCGAGGTCGGTGAACTGGAGGCGGCCCTTCTCCGCATAGAGCGAACCGTCTTCGAGCACCAGCTCGACTTTCGCCGCATCGGCTTTTTTCTGTTTGCCGTTCCTGACTGCCTGCTGCAGGCGCAACAGGTCGGAGTAGGACTGCGAAAACTCGACGCGAATCGGGTCGAGCTGTTCGATCGTGACTAGATGCGTCGCCTCGCCCTTGCCGACCAGGGCTCCCTCGGTGACCATCGCGCGGCCGACACGGCCGGAAATTGGCGCTGGCGGCACGGCGTTTTCGAGGTCCAGGCGCGCCTTTGCGGCGGCGGCCTCGGCCTGCTTGACGCGCGCGTCAGCGGCATCGAACTCCTGCTGGCTGACCGCCTTGATGTCGAGCAGCGGCGTGTAACGCGCAAACACCGCCTTCGCGGCCGCCAAGTCGGCTGCCGCCGCCGCGGCCTGCGCCTGATAGGTGCGAGCGTCGATGCGGAACAGCGGCGTGCCCGCCACGACATCCGTGCCTTCGGTGAACAGACGTTTCTCCACGACGCCTTCGACGCGAGCCCTCACTTGCGCGGAACGCACTGCCTGCAGGCGGCCTGGCAAATCCTGCGTGATCGTCGCGCCGGCTGCGGCGACGGTGACCACGTCGACCTCGGGCGGCGGCATGGCGGCACCGGGCGCGGCGCCGGGCGGACCCTTTTGCCCGCCATCACCGCAAGCGGCCAGGAGTGCAAGCAACAGCAGGGGAATGTGTTTTCTCATGGGGTGCTCCGTTGGGGGACGGGATGGGGAAGGGAGGCCTCGGGGGCAAAGGCGCGCAGGTAGCAATCGACGATTTGAGCGACGCGGGCCGGATCCGGTTCCGGTGGCTGTTCGCCGGAGAGCAGAAAATGGCTGCGCTCGGCGCCGACCAGCATCGACAGTAAGGTGGTGGTGGCGAACTCGGCATCGACCTGGCGCAAGTCGCCGCGGTCCATGGCCCGCTGCAGGATCGTGTGCAGGCGTGCGGCGGTCTGGGCCGGACCGTTGCGATAGAAGCTCGCGGCAAGTTCCGGAAAGCGCGTCGTCTCGGCGATCAGGGCCCGGTAGAAACCCAGTCCCTGCGCGCTCAGCGCCTTTGCGCGGAAGGCGATACCGAAACGAAGCAAGCGCTCACGCAGGCCTATCGCCTCGTCGTCCAGGGTGACCAGCAAGGCGGCAGTGACCTGCTTGATGACTTCGCCAAACAGTTCGGCCTTCGACGGGAAGTGGTTGTAAAGGGTTTGCCGGGCGACGCCGGCGCGCAGTGCAACCCGCTCGACACTGGCCCGGTAGCCTTCCTCGATGAAGATCTCGGTCGCGGCCTGGATCAGGCGCGAGCGGCAGGAGGAATCGTGATGAACGAGCAGGGTCACGGGAAGGAGCACCCAGGCTAGACTGGACAGTCCAGTCTACATTGAATTCGATCTCTTGCCAAGCTTCACACCTAAACAAAAAGGCAGCCGAAGCTGCCTTTTCGAGTGCATCGAGAAACGCGCTTTGCGCGCCTGCGTCAGTGACGCTGCTTGCGCAAACGATCGATGGCGGCGAGTTGCGCAATGGCTTCGGCGAGTTCCGCCTGGGCCCGCGCGTAGTCGATCTCGGAACCGCGATTGACCATGGCTTCTTCGGCCAGTTTCTTGGCTTCCAGCGCCTTCGCCTGATCCAGGTCGGCGCCGCGGATGGCGGTATCCGCCAGCACGGTCACCAAACCCGGCTGCACTTCGAGCAAGCCACCAGCGACGAAAATCAGTTCTTCCTTGCCGCCGGCTTGCTGGACCCGCACCGCGCCCGGCTTGATCCGGGTCATCAGCGGCATATGGCCGGGCAGTATGCCCAGTTCGCCCGCTTCGCCCGGCAGAACGACGAATTCCGCCAGACCGGAGAAAATCAGTTCCTCGGCGCTAACGACGTCCACATGAATAGTCATGGCCATAATTTACCTCAATCTGTATCGAGAGTGGCTAGCCGCGGTTCGGGCGACGACTCGCCCGCTCCCGGCTTTCCATTCGCTTGCTGCGGCGCTTATTGGAGCGTTTTTGCCTTCTCGAACACTTCCTCGATCGCGCCGACCATGTAGAAGGCCTGCTCGGGAATCGTGTCGCATTCGCCGTCGACGATCATCTTGAAGCCCTTGATGGTGTCGGCCAGCGGCACGATCTTGCCCGGCGTGCCGGTGAACACTTCGGCGACGTTGAAGGGCTGCGACAGGAAGCGCTGAATCTTGCGGGCGCGGGTCACGGCCAGCTTGTCTTCCGGAGCCAGTTCGTCCATGCCCAGAATCGCGATGATGTCGCGCAATTCCTTGTAACGCTGCAGGTTCGACTGGACACGGCGGGCGACGCTGTAGTGCTCTTCGCCAACGACCAGCGGATCGAGCTGACGCGAGGTGGAGTCGAGCGGATCGACGGCCGGGTAGATACCCAGCGAGGCGATGTCACGCGACAGCACGACGGTGGCGTCGAGGTGGAGGAAGGTCGTCGCCGGCGACGGATCGGTCAAGTCGTCCGCTGGCACATACACGGCCTGGATCGAGGTGATCGAACCGACCTTGGTCGAGGTGATGCGCTCCTGCAGGCGGCCCATTTCGTCGGCCAGCGTCGGCTGGTAGCCCACGGCGGACGGCATGCGGCCGAGCAGCGCGGAGACTTCGGTTCCGGCCAGCGTGTAGCGGTAGATGTTGTCGATGAACAGCAGGATGTCCTTGCCTTCGTCGCGGAACTTCTCGGCCATGGTGAGGCCGGTCAGCGCCACGCGCAGACGGTTGCCGGGGGGCTCGTTCATCTGGCCGAACACCATCGCGACCTTGTCGAGAACCTTCGACTCTTCCATCTCGTGGTAGAAGTCGTTGCCCTCGCGGGTGCGCTCGCCGACACCGGCGAACACCGAGTAGCCGCCGTAGGACTTGGCGATGTTGTTGATCAGTTCCATCATGTTCACGGTCTTGCCGACGCCGGCGCCGCCGAACAGGCCGACCTTGCCGCCCTTGGCGAACGGGCACATCAGGTCGATAACCTTGATGCCGGTGGGCAGCAGTTCCGTCGAAGGCGACAGTTCGTCGAACTTCGGCGCCTTGGCGTGAATCGGGCGCAGTTCGTCGTAGGGAACCGGGCCGGCTTCGTCGATCGGGCGACCGAGCACGTCCATGATGCGGCCCAGGGTGCCGGAACCAACCGGCACCGAAATCGCGGCGCCCGTCGGCTTGACCGACATGCCGCGGCGCAGGCCGTCGGAGGAACCGAGCGCAATGGTGCGCACGATGCCGTCGCCGAGCTGCTGCTGTACCTCGAAGGTCAGGCCGCTTTCGGCATTGCCGGAATCGGCCTCGTCGAGAGTCAGCGCTTCGTACACTTTGGGCATCGCTTCGCGGGGGAACTTGATGTCCACCACAGCGCCGATGCACTGGACGATGTTTCCGTTGCTCATGGTTGTTTCCTTAATGTAATTCCGCCAAATTCAGTCAACACGTCGCTCAGCCTGCAATGGCCGCCGCACCACCAACGATCTCCGAGATCTCCTTGGTGATCGCCGCCTGACGCGCCTTGTTGTAGACCAGCTGCAATTCCTTGATCACGCTGCCGGCGTTGTCGGTTGCGGCCTTCATCGCCACCATGCGCGCCGACTGCTCGGAAGCCATGTTCTCGGCCACGCCCTGATAGATCAGGGCCTCGACGTAGCGCACCAGCAGTTCGTCGATCACGGTCTGCGCGTCGGGTTCGTAGAGGTAGTCCCAGCTGCGCTCCGGCGTGCCCATGCGCTCGCCGGACAGCGGCAGCAGCGGCTCGATCACCGGCTCCTGCTTCATGGTGTTGACGAAGCGGGTGTAGGCGATGTGCACGGCATCCAGCTCGCCGGCCTGGAACGCGTCGATCATGACCTTCATCGGCCCGATCAGCTTTTCCAGATGCGGCGTGTCGCCCAGATGGGTGATCTGGGATATGACGTTGGCACCCATGCGCTGCATGAAGCCGAGGCCCTTGTTGCCGATGCAGGTGACGCGAATGTCGGTTGCACCGTCGGTTTCCCACTGGCGCATGTGGTTCAGCGCCTGGCGCAGGATGTTGGTGTTGAGGCCGCCGCAGAGGCCCTTGTCGGTCGTCACCACGATCAGGCCGATACGCTTCGCCACCGCCGCCTTGGTCTTGCCCAGGAAGGCATGGCGGTATTCGGTCACGTTGGCCTGCGAAAGATTGGCCGCCAGGCGACGGATCTTTTCGCTGTAGGGACGGGCCGCGCGCATCCGTTCCTGCGCCTTGCGCATCTTGGATGCGGCCACCATCTCCATGGCCTTGGTGATCTTGCGCGTGTTCTGAACGCTCTTGATCTTGGTGCGGATCTCTTTGCTGCCTGCCATGATCGCCCCTCGTTAGCGCTGCGCGATCAGGACCAGGACTTCGTGAACTCGGTGACCGCGGCCTTGAGTTGGGCCTCGGCGTCCTTGTCCAGATCCTTGGTGGTCTCGATCTTGTTCATCAGGTCTGCATGCTTGTGATGCATGTACTGATGCAGTTCGGTTTCGTAGGGCAGGATGCGCGTGACATCTATGTCATCCATGAAGCCTTCGTTGGACGCATACAGCGTGACGCCCATTTCGGCGACCGACAGCGGCGCGTACTGCAGCTGCTTCATCAGTTCCGTCACGCGGCGGCCGCGCTCCAGCTGCTTGCGCGTGGCTTCGTCGAGGTCGGAAGCGAACTGGGCGAAGGCCGCCAGTTCGCGGTACTGGGCCAGAGCCAGACGCACGCCGCCGCCGAGCTTCTTGATCACCTTGGTCTGGGCCGCGCCGCCGACGCGCGACACCGAAACGCCGGCATTCATGGCAGGACGGATACCGGCGTTGAACAAGTCGGTTTCAAGGAAGATCTGGCCGTCGGTAATCGAAATCACGTTGGTCGGCACGAAGGCGGAAACGTCGCCGGCCTGGGTTTCGATGATCGGCAGCGCCGTCAGCGAACCGGTCTTGCCCTTGACTTCGCCGTTGGTCAGCTTTTCGACCCAGGCTTCGGAGACGCGCGCGGCGCGCTCGAGCAGACGCGAGTGCAGGTAGAACACGTCGCCGGGGTAGGCTTCGCGGCCGGGCGGACGACGCAGCAGCAGCGAGATCTGGCGGTAAGCCCAGGCCTGCTTGGTCAAATCGTCATAAATGATCAATGCATCCATGCCGCGATCGCGGAAGTACTCGCCCATCGAACAGCCGGTGTAGGGTGCGATGAACTGGGTCGCGGCGGAGTCGGAAGCGGTGGCGGCGACGACGATGGTGTATTCCATCGCGCCGTGCTCCTGCAGCTTGCGCACCACGTTGGCGACGGTCGAAGCCTTCTGGCCGATCGCGACGTAGATGCAGAACATGTTCTGCCCCTTCTGGTTGATGATGGCATCAACCGCGACAGCCGTCTTGCCGGTCTGGCGGTCGCCGATGATCAGCTCGCGCTGGCCACGGCCCACCGGCACCATCGAGTCGATCGCCTTGAGGCCGGTCTGCACCGGCTGCGACACCGATTTGCGCCAGATCACGCCCGGCGCGACCTTTTCGATCTTGTCGGTCATCTTGGCGTTGATCGGGCCCTTGCCGTCGATCGGCTCGCCCAAGGCGTTTACCACGCGGCCGAGCAGTTCGGGACCGACCGGCACTTCGAGAATGCGGCCGGTACATTTGACGGTGTCGCCTTCGGAAATATGCTCGTAGTCGCCGAGGACCACGGCGCCGACGGAGTCGCGCTCAAGGTTCAGGGCGAGGCCGAAGGTGTTGCCGGGGAACTCCAGCATTTCGCCCTGCATCACGTCGGTCAGACCATGGATGCGGCAGATGCCGTCGGTGACCGAAACCACGGTACCCTCGTTACGGGCGGTGGCGGCCAACTGCATGTTTTGGATCCGGCTCTTGATCAGGTCACTGATTTCGGATGGATTGAGGTTCATGGAATTACTCCTAGTTCTTTAGCGCGGTGGCCATGGCAGCAAGCTTGCCGCGGACCGAGGCATCGATTACTTCATCGCCGACGGCAATGCGGACGCCACCAATAAGTTCGGCATCGACCTTGACGGTCGCCTGGATCCTGCACCCGAACTTGCGTTCGAGATCGGCCACGAGATTTTTCAGCGTTGCCTCATCGAGCGCAAAGGCCGAAGTGATCTCGGCGTCCTTGACGCCCTCCTGACCATGCTTGAGTTCGCTGAAAAGCGCGGCGATCTCGGGCAGGACGATGAGACGGTCGTTGTCGGCCAGCACGCGGACGAAGTTCTGCTGATCGGCTGTCAGGCTGAGCTTGGTATCGGCGGCGGCCACATCGAGGCAGAGTTGTGCCAACTGCGCGGGGCTCAGGCGCGGATTGCCGATGCACTCTTCCATCTCGGGACGACCGGCAACGGCGGAAAGCCCGGACAGCACATCCGACCAGGCGGCCAGCGCATTCCCGCTCTTGGCCAGCTGGAACGCGGCCTCGGCATAGGGACGCGCAAGGGTGACGTTTTCGGCCATGGCGGATTACAGTTCCGACTTGAGTTGCGTCAGCAGCTCGGCATGGGCCTGGGCGTTGATTTCCCGGCGCAGGATGCGTTCGGCGCCGGCGACGGCAAGCGCGGCCACGTGCTCGCGCAAGGCCTCCTTGGCGCGTTGCGACGCGGTGCCAGCCTCTGCTTCGGCAGCCTCGCGAGCCGCATTGACGATGCGGGCGCCTTCGGCGCGCGCCTCTTCGATCAACTGGGCCACCTGCTTCTCGGCACCGCTGCGGAACTCTGCTGCCGACTCGCGCGCCTTGCGCAATTCCTCGGCGGCCTTCTTTTCAGCGTGCGCCAGGTCGGTCTTGGCCTTGTCTGCAGCCGCAAGCCCGTCAGCTATCTTGCCCGCACGCTCATCGAGTGCCTTCATGATGGGCGGCCACACGAACTTCATCGTGAACCACGCCAAAATGAGGAACACAACCAGCTGGGCAAACAGCGTTGCGTTCAGATTCACGGTAATCGCTCCTTAAGCGTTGGGGAAGACGATTACTTCGGAAGGGCGGCAATGAACGGGTTGGCAGTGGTGTACCACAGCGCAATACCGGTACCGATAATGAACGCGGCGTCGATCAGACCAACCAGGAGGAACATCTTGGTTTGCAGCGTGTTCATCAGTTCCGGCTGACGCGCCGAAGCTTCGAGGAAGCGGCTGCCCATGATGCCGATGCCGATACACGCGCCAGCGGCGCCGAGACCGATGATCAGACCGGCAGCCAGAGCGACAAAACCAACGATTTGTTCCATGACAACTCCTTTAGTAACAGATTTAAGGTTGTGACAATTGATACGGGGATTAGTGGCTTTCGTGCGCCTGACCGATATAGACCAGCGTCAACATCATGAAGATGAAAGCCTGCAGCGTGATGATCAGAATATGGAAGATGGCCCAGACGGTTCCGGCGAAAATACCGCCCAACCACAGCAGGCCGCTGCCGGCAGTACCGGCCCAGGCTGCGCCCATCAGTGCGATCAGCATGAAGATCAGTTCGCCGGCATACATGTTGCCGAACAGTCGCATGCCGTGCGAGACGGTCTTGGCGACGAACTCGATCATCTGCATCGCAAAATTGACCGGATAGAGCAAGGGATGGCTGCCGAAGGGGGCCGTAAACAATTCGTGCATCCAGCCGCCGAAGCCCTTGATCTTGACGTTGTAATAAAGGCAGAGCAGCAACACGCCCAGCGACATGCCCAGCGTGGCATTGAGGTCGGCGGTGGGCACAACGCGCATGTAGGCGTGGCTGGAATCGTGGCCGGCGACGCCGAAGATCCATGCCCAGATATTGGGCAAGGCATCGAGCGGCAGCAGGTCCATCGCGTTCATGAAGAAGATCCACACGAATACGGTCAGCGCCATCGGGGCGATGAAACTGCGATCGCCATGGACGATCGACTTGGACTGCGACTCGACCATTTCCACCAGGATTTCGACTGCAGCCTGGAAGCGGCCCGGCACGCCCGAGGTCGCCTTGGCGGCAGCGCGCGCCAGTATCAGCACGGCCAGCAGTCCGAGCGAAACGGACCAGAACAGGGTGTCGAGATGGTAAACCGTCCAGTCGACCAGAGCAGCCTGCTTGTGGCCCAGGCTGTTCAAGTGCGTCAGATGGTGAACGATGTATTCCGATGCGTTTGGTGCGTGCTCGGCTGCCATGGTCAGTCAGGCCTTAATCAATATCACAAACAGGTTCGCTTTCAGCGCAACGATCAGCCCGGCCAGCAGTGCCAGCCAGTGCAAGTCTCGATACGCCCCCGCCACGATCGCCAGCAACGCCAGCGTTGCCACGACCTTGATGAATTCGCCTACAAAAAACCTCGTCACCGAAGCCCTGCCGCTGCGTGCAGCCGCCCATAAACTCGTGGCGAAAAGCAGGTTCGGTACGAACACCGCCGCACCACCCAGTGCCGCCGACAGTGCCGCGTGCGGTCCTGCCCAAAACCACGCCAGCCCAGCAACGATCAGGGTTGCGACGCCTTGATGAAACACGGCTCTAAACATCTATAAGACCAGGCCGCGTCCAAAAGCCCGCGAATATAGGCCATTGATCGGGGGTTGTCAAATATTTTATGCTGCAACGCGCCATTCGAAAACCAGCCGCAAATAAAATATGTCTTTGGTATTAATTTCCTGCCGTACCGAGGCGCTTCGACGCGCGTCGGGAGACAAAATCAATCGAGCCTGGCCAGCAAACCATCCAGTTGATCGAGGCTGCCGAAACGAATCGTCAGGCTGCCGCCGCCCTTGCGATTGGCGCTGATCTTGACCGTGGCCCCAAGGCGATCCGACAGTTCTTCTTCGAGACGCAGCAGGTCGCGATCCGGCTTTTTCTCGGCACCTTTCTTGACCGGCGGATTCAGCTCCCGCGCCACCATGCGCTCGGTCTCGCGCACCGAAAATCCCTTGTCCACGACCAGGGCCGCGACACGGCCCTGCTCGCTCTTGGACAAAGGCAGCAGCGCCCTGGCGTGGCCCATCTCGATATCGCCAGCCATCAGCATGTCCTGTGCCGGCTTGGCCAGTTGCAGCAGGCGCAGCAGGTTGGACGCCGCCGACCGCGAGCGGCCGACCGCATCGGCTGCCTGCTGGTGAGTCATCTGGAATTCGTCGATAAGGCGCTGGATACCGGCCGCCTCCTCCAGCGGATTCAGATCCTCGCGCTGGATGTTTTCTATCAGCGACATGGCCAGCGCGGCTTCGTCCGGAATGTCGCGGATCAATACCGGCACCTCGCCCAGGCCGGCGATCTGGGCGGCCCGCCAGCGCCGTTCGCCGGCGATGATTTCGTAGCGGCCGCTTCCGACCGGGCGCACGGATATCGGCTGGATCAGGCCCTGGGCCTTGATTGAAGCCGCCAGCTCTTCGAGCGAACCGGGGTCCATGCGCGTGCGCGGCTGGTACTTTCCCGGTTGTAGCGTACCCACGTCGAGCATGTCCTGGCGCTGGGTCTCGGGGGTGTTATTGGCGGCCAGAAGGGCATCCAGCCCACGTCCGAGGCCTTTTTGTTTTGGTGGATTCATGCTGTCTCCGCAAGGCCGCCCCAAGGGGGTGGCGAGTCAAAAATCGAGAAGCCGCGTAGCGGCCGGGCAATCACCACTCCCCTTGCCTGGGAAGAAGAGACGAAGGGGATGAGGGTCAAAGCGGTTCCTTCCAGGAATTGACGCGATCGATCATTTCGACGGCGAAGGCCATGTAGGCTTGCGCCCCCTTGGCCGCCTTGTCGAACAACACTCCGGGTATGCCATAACTCGGCGCTTCGGCGAGGCGCACGTTGCGCGGCACCAGGGTCTTGAACACCTTGTCGCCGAAATGCTCTTCCAACTGCGCCGACACCTGGGTGGACAGGGTATTGCGCGGATCGTACATGACGCGCAGCAGGCCGATGATCTTGAGCTCGCGATTCAGGTTGGCGTGGACTTTCTTGATGGTGTTCACCAGGTCCGACAGGCCTTCCAGCGCGTAATACTCGCACTGCATCGGAATGATGACGCCGTGGGCGGCGCAGAGCCCGTTCAAGGTCAGCATCGACAGCGAAGGCGGACAGTCGATCAGGACGAAGTCGTAATCGCCCTTGTGCCCGGCCAGGGCGGTCTTGAGCCGCATTTCGCGCATTTCGAGATCGACCAATTCGACTTCGGCCCCGGCCAGGTCGCGGTTGGCCGGCAGCACGTCGAACTTCCCGGCGGGGGAAATCACCCGCGCCTGCTCAAGGGTCGCGAGCTGCAGCAGCACTTGGTATACGGATGACTTGAGGCTGCGCTTTTCCACGCCGCTGCCCATGGTGGCATTGCCCTGGGGGTCGAGGTCCACCAGCAAGGTGCGCTGGCCGTTGGCTGCCAGCGCGGCAGCCAGATTGACGGCCGTAGTGGTCTTGCCGACCCCGCCTTTTTGGTTGGCAATTGCAAATATGTGCATCTTCAGGCTCTCTCAAGAATAATCAGGTGACGCTGTGCGTCCAGTCCCGGCACACTCAGCCTGATGCAATCGGCTACCGCCCAGGCTTGCGGCAAGCGGCTGATTTCGTCTTCGGGCAGCAGCCCTTTCATGGCGTAGAGGCGGCCATCCGGCGTCGGCAAATGGCCGGCAAGGCGTACGAAATCCGCCAGTTCGGCAAAGGCGCGGGAAATCACGGCATCGAAGCCCCCGCCCGGCAGTTCTTCGACACGCCGGTTAACCACGGTGAGGTTCGCCAGGCCCAACTCGATCTTGGCCTGGCGCTGGAAGGCGGACTTCTTTGCCACCGTCTCGACCAGCGTCATGTCCAGGTCCGGTCGCACGATGGCCAGCGGGATGCCCGGCAGTCCGGCACCGCTGCCGATGTCGGCCCAGCGCCGTCCCACCAGCGCCAACTCTTGCAATGCCGGCAGCACCGACAGGGAGTCGAGCAGGTGCTGGGTGACCATTTCACCCTCGTCGCGGATTGCGGTCAGGTTGTAGGTCGCGTTCCATTTTTTCAGCAGCGCGACATAGGCCAGCAGCCTGGCCTGCACTGCCGCAGGCAGATCCAGCCCCAGGCCTGCGAGGCCTTGGTGCAAAGCTGCAGCCAGACTCATGCCGCCTTGCGCCGCTTCAAATGGACCAGCAACAGGGAGATTGCCGCCGGAGTCATGCCTTGCAGACGCGAGGCCTGCCCCAGGGTTTGCGGCCGTATCTGGGTCAGCTTTTGCCGCACCTCGAAAGACAGGCCCGGAACCTCCGCATAATCGATGTCGTTGGGCAGCGCCAGGGATTCATGGGCAAGACTCTTGTCGATCTCGTCCTGTTGCCGCTCGATATAGCCCTGATACTTGGCCTGGATCTCGACCTGCTCGATGACTTCGGCGGCTGCCTGCGCCTCGCCTGCCCCGGACAGGGACAGCAGGCTGGCGTAGCTGACCTGGGGCCGCCGCAGCAGATCGAACAGCCGGTATTCACGTTCCATCGGCTGCCCCAGCACCCGCATGGCGTCAGCCTCGGGCAACTGGCGCGGATTGACCCAGGTGGCTTTCAGGCGTTCGACTTCGCGCGCCACGGCGTCGCGCTTGCGATTGAAGGCGTCCCAGCGCAGATCGTCGACCAGGCCCAGCTCGCGACCGATTTCGGTCAGGCGCATGTCGGCATTGTCCTCGCGCAGGGACAGGCGGTATTCGGCTCGGCTGGTAAACATCCGATAGGGTTCCGATACGCCGCGCGTGATCAGGTCGTCCACCAGCACGCCGAGGTAGGCCTGATCGCGACGCGGCGACCATGGCGGCAGCTGCCTGGCCAGGCGCGCGGCGTTGATCCCGGCCAGCAGACCCTGGGCGGCGGCCTCCTCGTAACCGGTCGTGCCATTGATCTGGCCGGCAAAGAACAGGCCGCCGATGGACTTGGTTTCCAGGCTGTCCTTGAGGTTGCGCGGATCGAAGTAGTCGTATTCGATGGCGTAGCCGGGACGCATGATATGCGCCCGTTCGAGGCCGCGGATGGAGCGCACCAGGGCCAGCTGAATATCGAAGGGCAGGCTGGTGGAGACCCCCTGCGGGTAGATCTCGTGGGTATCCAGGCCTTCCGGCTCGAGAAAGATCTGGTGGCTGTCCTTGCCGGCGAAGCGGTGGATCTTGTCCTCAATCGACGGGCAGTAGCGCGGCCCGACGCCGGCGATGACGCCGGTAAACATCGGCGACCGATCCAGTCCGGAACGGATGATGTCGTGGGTTCGACTGTTGGTATGGGTGATCCAGCACGGCACCTGGCGCGGATGCTGGTCGCGCCTGCCGACGAAGGAGAACACCGGCACCGGATCGTCGCCCGGCTGCTCCTGCAACATCGAGAAATCGATGCTGCGTCCGTCGAGCCTAGGCGGCGTGCCGGTCTTCAAGCGGCCGACGGGAAGCTGGATTTCCTTCAGGCGCTCGGCCAGCGAGATCGCCGCCGGATCGCCGAAGCGTCCGGCGCGGTAGTTGGCGAGTCCGACATGCACCAACCCATTGAGGAAGGTGCCTGCCGTCAGCACGACCGCAGGCGCCTCGAAACGGATGCCCAGCTGCGTGACCACCCCGGTGACACGGTCGCCGGCGAGGATCAGGTCGTCGGCGGCCTGCTGGAACAGGGTCAGATTCGGCTGGTTTTCGAGACGACTGCGGATCGCCTGTTTGTACAACTGGCGATCGGCCTGGGCGCGGGTGGCCCGTACCGCCGGTCCCTTTGAGGCATTCAGAATGCGAAACTGGATGCCGGCCTCGTCGGTAGCCGATGCCATCGCCCCGCCGAGCGCATCGACCTCCTTGACCAAATGCCCCTTGCCTATGCCGCCAATTGACGGATTGCAGGACATCGCCCCCAAGGTTTCGATGTTGTGCGTAAGCAGCAGAGTCCGCGCTCCGGAACGCGCGGCAGCCAGCGCCGCCTCGGTCCCCGCATGGCCGCCGCCAATCACAATCACATCGAAAGAAGCCGGAAATTCCACGCCAGGAGACCCTAGGAAATTCGAATTTCAGGGACGACCGAGTCAGGCCGCAACTGAAAAGAGGCGCAATCATACGCCTCCCGTCTCAAAAACGCAGCGTTGTTGGCGGTGTCGTCCGACCCGCAGCGATCCCATTCGACGGCACCACAACTCGAAGCAAGTCCGGCGCGTTGTTTCACGTGAAACCGGCTGAAACTTGTTTCACGTGAAACAAGAGCCTAATGCTTGCCGCCGAGCCCCAGATAGGACTCCACCACCTTCGGGTCGTCGATCAGCTTTTCGCTGGGACCTTCCAGCGCGATCTCGCCCGTCTCCAGCACATAGGCGTAGTCCGCCACCTGTAGCGCGGCGCGCGCGTTCTGTTCCACCAGGAGGATTGAAACCCCGGTGCTTTTGAGGTCGGCGATGACGCGAAAAATCTCACGCACGATCAGCGGCGCCAAACCAAGACTTGGCTCGTCCAGCATCAGCAGCTTGGGCTTGGCCATCAGGGCACGCCCCACGGCCAGCATTTGCCGCTCGCCGCCGGATAGGGTCCCGGCATGTTGCGCCCGTCGCTCCTTGAGCCGCGGAAAGATTCGGAACACCTCGTCCATGGTCTGCTCATGGTCGCGGTGACCCTTGCGGTGCCGCATGAACGCGCCCAGCAACAAGTTGTCGCCGACACTCATTTCACCGAACAGGGCGCGTGACTCAGGTACCAGATTGACGCCGAGCCCGACCATGTCCTCGACTTCCGCGTCGCCGAGTTCCTGTCCGAGAAACCGGATCTTGCCTTTGGTGTGGGGCAGCACGCCCATGATCGACGACAACATGGTGGTCTTGCCAGCACCGTTGGGACCGATTACGGTCACGATCTGCCCCTCCCCGACCTTGATGCCGGCGTGATGCAGCGCCTCGACCTTGCCGTAGGCAACGCACAGGTCTTCCACTTCGAGTATGGTCCTGGCTTCGCTCATCAATCGACTCCCCCGAGATAAGCCTCGAGTACCGCCGGATCGCGCTGCACCTGATCGGGCAAACCCTCGGCGATCTTTTCGCCGAACTCCATGACCACCACGCGATCGGCAAGACCCATCACAAAATCCATGTCGTGCTCCACCAGCAGGATGCCCATGCCTTCGCTGCGCAATTTGCGCAGCAAATCGGCCAGGGCCTGCTTTTCCATATAACGCAAACCAGCCGCCGGCTCGTCCAGCAACAGCAAACAGGGATCGGCGCACAGCGCGCGCGCGATCTCCAGGGTACGCTGCTGACCCAGCGCCAGGCTGCCCGCGAGTTCGAACATCGAATCCTTGAGGCCCACCCGCTCCACTTGGCGTGCCGCCTCGGCCAGCAGGCGCAACTCCTCGGCGCGCTCGAGATGCAGCATCGCCGGCAAGACACCCTTGCTGCCGCGCAAGTGACCGCCGATGGCCACATTCTCCAGCACCGTCATGGTCGACAGCAACCGCACATGCTGGAAGGTGCGGCTCATACCCAAGCGGGCGATCTGCCGCGAATTGAGCCCGGTCACCGCCTGGCCGCAAAACAGCACCTCGCCCCCGGTGGCCGAATCGACACCCGAGATGCAGTTGAACATGGTCGATTTTCCGGCGCCATTGGGGCCGATCAAGGCCATCACTTCACCCGCCTTGACCGTGAGATTCATGTTGTTGTTCGCCACCAGGCCGCCAAAACGCTTGACGACATTCTTCGCCTCGAGCAAGACCTGACCCGCGGCCGGAATCGGCTTCTTCGGCAGCGCCGCTCCCTGCGGCACGGCGCGCTGCGCCTGGCGCAGCGGCATGAGGCGGGTCAGGATCGGCCACAGGCCGTCGCGCGCGCGCTGCAGGACGAAGATCATCATGACGCCGAAGAAAATCACCTCGAAGTTGCCTGAAGCGCCCAGTAACTTCGGCAGCCAGTCCTGCAGCCACTGCTTCAGTATGGTGATCAAACCGGCGCCGATCAGCGCTCCCCAGACGTGCGCGGCGCCTCCCACCACAGCCATGAACAGGTATTCGATGCCGATCGCCAGGCCAAACGGCGTCGGATTGACGAAGCGCTGCAGGTGCGCGTAGAGCCAGCCTGAAACGGAGGCAAAGAGGGCAGCCACCAGAAAGATCACCACCTTCGATCGGGCCGTATCCACCCCCATCGCCTCGGCCATCACGACCCCCCCCTTGAGGGCGCGGATGGCCCTGCCCTCGCGGGAATCGAGGAGATTCCGGGTTAGCCAGGCGGCCCCAAGCAGCACCGCCCAGATCGCGTAATAATAAATGCGGCCATCTCTCAGCTCGACGCCGAACAGGGAAAGCGCGGGAATCCCCGACATGCCGGTGTGGCCGCCGAGAAACTCCAGGTTGCCGAACAGGAAATACAGGCTGATACCCCAGGCGATGGTTCCCAGTGGCAGGTAATGCCCTGATAGCCTAAGGGTCAATAAGCCCAGCACAAAGGCCACCGCCGCGGTGAGCAGCAGACCCGCGAACAGGCCCATCCAGGGCGATCCACCGAATGCCGCGAGCCAGGGCGGAAGATTCTCTGCAGTGGACAAATAGGCCGTGGTATATGCGCCGAGACCGACGAAGGCGGCCTGTCCGAACGAGGTCAGGCCGCCGACTCCGGTCAGCAGCACCAGACCGAGGGCAACGATGGCGTAAAGACCGATGTAATTCAGCAGCGTGACGTGGAATTCGGATGCAACTTGCGGAGCAAGCAGCACCAGGCCAAGGAATGCGCCAAGCAGAAGACGCGCCGCCATCACTCGTCCTCCTCGACGTGACGCGTGGTCAAGGAGCGCCAAACCAGCACCGGTATGATCAGGGTGAACACGATGACTTCCTTGAAGGCGGAAGCCCAGAAGGATGAAAAAGCCTCCAGCAGCCCGACCAAGACAGCCCCCGCCGCAGCGATCGGATAACTCGCGAGGCCGCCGACAATGGCGCCGACGAAGCCCTTCAAGCCGATAAGGAAGCCCGTATCGTAATAAACCGTGGTGATCGGCGCGATCAGGATGCCGGAAAACGCCCCGATCAGGGCCGCCAGCAGAAACGACAGCTTGCCTGCCATCACCGTGGAAATGCCCATCAAACGCGCCCCGGTGCGATTCATTGCCGTGGCACGCAGCGCCTTGCCATAGATCGTGCGTTCGAAAAACAGGGCCAGCACCACGATCAGCAGCAGGCTGGCGCCCATCACCCACAGCGTCTGGCCGGTCACCCTGACCAACCCCAGGTCGAAGCTGGCCTCGGAAAATGCCGGCGTCCGCGAGCCCTCGGCGCCGAAGAACAGCAGACCCAACCCGACCAAGGCCAGGTGCACGGCCACCGAAACGATCAGCAAGACCAGCACACTGGCTTCCGCCACAGGCTGAAATGCGAGGCGATAGATCATGGGTCCCAGCGGCACCACCAGTGCCAAGGCCAGAACGATCTGCAACAGCAGCGGAAACTCGTTTGGTTTCAAGAGGAACACCACCGCCGCCGCCGCCGCCGGATAAATCAGATTCCAGCCGACGATACGGGGAATTTTGCGGACCGTGCCGGCGCGCACCGCAAGGGTGAGGTCAATCAGGGCCACCACCACCCCGGCGCCGATCAACAGCCAGAGTGTGCCCGGTGTCTTGCCCGCCTGGAAGCTGGCCAGCGTCAAGGCGCCAAACGCGACGAACTCACCCTGCGGAATGAAAATTACCCGGGTAACTGCGAAAATCAGCACCAGTGCCAATGACAACAGCGCATAGATGGCGCCATTGGTAATCCCGTCCTGCCCAAGCAGGAGCGCAATTTGCAGATCCATTCGTCCGTTCTCAGTAAGTTCGGCGGCCCCGTGCTTGCTTACCTCCGGGACCACCCCAGGCGCCGGGTCCGCCGCGGCAGACCCGTTCTTGAATCCACTCCCCCCGGGGAGCGACCGGGGCGGGGTACGTCGCCCCGCCCGCCGTTCTAACCATCTTCGGCTGTTATGGCGCCGCTTACTTATCGAGCTTCCAGGCTCCCTTGTCAATCCTCACCATGACACGGGCGCGCTGGTCGAAACCGAGGTGGTCACTGGGTGACATGTTGAATACGCCATGCACACCAACCAGTTCCTTGGTCGCTTCCAGCGCGTCGCGCAATGCGGCACGGAACTCCCTGGTACCCGGCTTGGCCTTCTTGAGGGCGGTCGGCACCGCATTCTGCAACAGCGCACCGGCATCCCAGGCGTGGCCGCCAAAGGTCGAGATGCTGCCCTTGCCGTGGGCTGCCTCGTACTTGGCGATATAGGTCAGGGACGACTTCTTGATCGGGTTGCTGTCCGGCAGTTGCGCAGCGACCAACATCGGCCCGGCTGGCAGAAAAGTCCCTTCGACATGCTTGCCGCCGACGCGCAGGAAGTCATTGTTGGCGATGCCATGAGTCTGGTAGTACTTGCCGGCATAACCCCGCTCCTTGAGCGTCACCTGCGGCAAGGCGGCGGGAGTACCCGAACCCGCGACCAGCACCGCGTCCGGCTTGGCCGCCATGATCTTCAGCACCTGGCCGGTCACCGAGGTATCGGCACGGCTGTAACGCTCGTTGGCCACGACCTTGAGCTTGTAGGTGTCGGCATACTTGACGAACTCCTGGTACCAGCCTTCGCCGTAGGCATCGTTGAAGCCTATGAAGGCCACGGTTTTCACGCCCTGGCCCGCCATGTGCGTCGCGATCGCGGTTGCCATCTGCTGGTCGTTCTGCGGTGTCTTGAACACCCATTTGGTCTTGGGATTGGCCGGATCGACGATCCGCGCCGAAGCCGCCATGGATATGGTCGGCGTTTCCGCCTCGGCCACGATGTCGATCATGGCCAGCGAATTGGGCGTAATCGTCGACCCGATGATCACATCGACCCGGTTTTCCGTTATCAGCTTGCGCACGTTCTTGACCGCCGTCGTGGTATCGGAGGCGTCGTCGAGCACGATGTAATTGACCTTTTGGCCACCCATGCTGGTGGGCAACAAGGCTATGGTGTTCTTCTCCGGAATGCCCAGCGAAGCGGCCGGACCGGTTGCCGAAAGCGTGACACCAACCGTAATGTCGGCATAGGCCGCAAATGCAGCACACGCCACCGTCATGGCAACGGCAGTTTTGCTGAGCTTCATGCAAGGGCTCCTCCCCATTTATCCCCTGCAAACGCATGGGGCGCCAACCAAAGCCGGCTATATGAACTGTAATACTTGTCAGTATAGACAAACCAGAAACAAAGTGCCGAATATTACGATCTTATGCGCTTTTGCCACAAGACCCGAATCTACCGCCGCGCCTCGCTGTCAGGCAAATGTGTCATAGCCGAGGCGAGCAATCAATATCGACGCCACCGCGATAAACACCCAACGCACGAAACTGCTGCCGTGGCGCAAGGCCAGACGCGACCCCAGCAATGCGCCGGCGATATTGAACACCGCCATCGCCAGGCCGGTGACCCACAGAACATGCCCGCTGGGTATGAAATAGGCCAGCGCCGCCGCATTGGTCGAAAAATTGACCACTTTGGCAGCGCTCGACGCATGCAGGAAATCCAGCCTGAAGAAACGCACGAAAGCGAAAATCATGAAGCTGCCCGCACCGGGGCCGAAGAAGCCATCGTAGAAGCCCAATACGGCGCCTGCCAGCAGGGCTAGACGCCGTTCCCGCCCGGGCGCCAAGCGCGCGCCGGATACCACGCCGAAATTCGGCCTGGCCGCGGTGTAGACCATGACCAGCACCAACAGGCCCAGCACCAGCGGGCGCACCACTTCCTTCGGCAGCCAGGCCACGGCGGCGGCCCCGGCAAAGGAAAAGGCAAAAGCCGCGAGCGCCGCCGGCAAGGCGACACCCCACGGCAGGGCGATGCGCCGGGCGTAACGCAACGCGGCGTTGCCGGTACCGAAAATGCTCGCCAGCTTGTTGGTGCCGAACACCGTGGCCGGCGACTCGGCGGGCAGGGCCATGAGCAAGGTCGGCACCTGTATCAAACCGCCGCCGCCCGCCACCGCATCGACAAATCCGGCGAACAGGGCGGCCGCCAGCAACAGGATCAGGTCGACTTCAGCCATGCCGACCGGTCTATTTGCCTATGCAGAAGCGGGAGAAGATCTCTCCCAACAAATCATCGGCGGTAAATTCCCCGGTAATGCGCGACAGGGCTTCCTGCGCCAGCCGCAGCTCTTCGGCGCAGAGCTCGATCCGATCCAGTTGCCGTGTCGCCAGCGCCAACTTTTCGGCCGCAACGCCAAGCGCTTCGAGGTGCCGCTCGCGCGCCAGCACCACGTCCTCGCCGTGCCCGCTCCAGCCGGCCACGCGCAACAACTCGTCATGCAGCAGATCGATGCCCGCGCCGGTCTTGGCCGACAGGCGCAGATGCACGCAACCGCCCTCGACAAAGCGCTGCGCCGCCTCATCCGCCAGATCGCACTTGTTCTCCACCACGATACGTTCGATGCCGGGCGGCAGGCGCACCGCGATGGCGTGATCGGCCGGCGTTTCGCCCGCCCGCGTATCCAGTAATTGCAGCACCACGTCGGCCCGCTCTATTTCGCGCCAGGCGCGCTCGATGCCGATCCGCTCCACCGGGTCGTCGGTGTCGCGCAGCCCCGCCGTGTCGATGATGTGCAGCGGTATGCCTTCCACCTGGATGGTTTCGCGCACCGCGTCGCGCGTGGTGCCGGCGACCTCGGTGACGATCGCGCGCTCCTCGCCGGCCAGCCGGTTCAGCAGCGAGGACTTGCCGACATTCGGCATGCCGGCCAGCACCACCTGCAGGCCCGAGCGCAGCAGGCGCCCGGCGCGTGCGCGCGCCAGCAAGGCCGCCAGGTCGGCGCGGAAGGCAGCCAGGCGTTGCGCGGCATCGGTATCGCGCAGGATGTCGATTTCCTCCTCGGGGAAGTCCAGCGTCGCTTCCACCAGCATGCGCAACTCCGTCAGGCGCGCCACCAGTGCCCGCACCTCGCGCGAAAACTCGCCGGACAGCGAACGCAAGGCCGAACGCGCCGCCGCTGCGGTGCCGGCCTCGATCAGGTCCGCTACCGCTTCGGCCTGGACCAGGTCGAGCTTGTCGTTGAGGAAGGCGCGCTGCGAGAATTCGCCGGGCTCGGCGACCCGTGCTCCGAGCTCGAGACAGCGCGCGAGCAACATCTGCAGGACTATCGGACCGCCATGAGCCTGGAGCTCAAGGACATCCTCGCCGGTGAAGGAATGCGGTGCCGGAAAATACAGCAGGATGCCCTGGTCGATGGCAATGCCGTCGGCCCCCAGGAAGTGGCCCAGCGTGGCGTGGCGCGGCGCTGGCGCTTTGCCGATCAGAAGCTCGGCAAAGCGCAGCAGATCGGTCCCCGACACCCTTACCACACCGATGCCGCCGCGGCCAGGGGCCGTGGCGATGGCGGCGATGGTTCCGCTGCGGGACTTTCCCATCCGGCTCTCCTGGAGTCAGCGCAACGCGCGCCGACAAACTCTCCGGTCCCGCAGGACCGGAGTCTGGCCTATTTCTTTGCCCCGGCCTCGACCAGGCGGGTGATCTGCCACTGCTGTGCGATCGACAGAATGTTGTTCACCGTCCAGTACAGCACCAGGCCGGCGGGGAAGAACAGGAACATGCCGGTGAACACGATGGGCATGAACAGCATGACCTTGGCCTGGATCGGATCGGGCGGCGTCGGATTGAGCTTGGTCTGGATGAACATGGTGGCGCCCATGATCAGCGGCAGCACATAGAACGGATCCTTCACCGACAGGTCGGTGATCCAGCCCAGCCAGGGCGCGTTGCGCATCTCGACGGTACCCAGCAGCACCCAGTACAGCGCGATGAAAACCGGAATCTGCACCAGCACCGGCAGGCAGCCGCCCAGCGGGTTGACCTTCTCCTTCTTGTACAGCGCCATCATTTCCTGGTTCAGGCGCTGCTTGTCGTCGCCATAGGTTTCCTTGAGCTTGACCAGCTTCGGCGTCAGCACGCGCATTTTCGCCATCGACTTGTAGCTGGCGGCGGAAAGCGGAAAGAACGCCAGCTTGAGCAACATGGTGAGGCCGATGATGGACCAACCCCAGTTGCCGACCAGCTTGTAAATCGCCGCCAGAATCCAGAACAGCGGTGCCGCAATGACCGTCAGCCAGCCATAATCGACCACCAGATCCAGGCCCGGAGCGACTTTCTCGAGTTTGTCCTGCTCCTGCGGGCCGGCGTACAGCGACACCGTGCTCTTGCCGTCGGCGGCAACCGGGAGAATCACGCCCGCCGAGTACAGGTCTTCCCCGATCTTGCGCATATAGAACTCGCGCGGCGTGCCGGCGGCCGGCAGCCAGGCCGCGACGAAGTAATGCTGGACCATCGCCAGCCAGCCACTGTCGGCTTTCTGTGCGAACTTGGCCTTACCCTTGAGGATGTCGGCAAATTCGACCTTCTGATACTTTTCGGTTTCCGTATAGACAGCCGGTCCGGTAAAAGTCGTCACCCCCATCATCAGCGAACTGCCGCCCTGCCCTTCGGCCGGCTTGCCGTCGCGGGTTATCTGGTAATAGGCGTGGGAACCCGGCGCCGCACCTTCATGGCGCACCTCGATCTGGTAGCTGCCACGATGGAAGACGTAGGTCTTCGCCACCTTGCCGCCATTCGCCGCTGCCGCTTCCAGACGAAGTTCCAGCTGCTGCTCGCCGTCCTTGAGCACGTGCTCCCCGGCCGCCAGCGTCCACTGGGTCTTGTGATTCGGCAAGCCCTCGCCGATCACGCCGGATTGAGCCAGATAGATGTGCTTGCCGCCATTGTCGAACAGCACGAAATGCTGCGACTTGTCTTCCGTCGCGGGATGACGAACCAGTTCAAGGCGCGTGATATCACCGCCCTGCGACGAAATTTCCGCCAGATACAGATCGGTCCTGATCTTTGCGCTTGCCGCTCCCGGAACCACCGCCACGGCAGCGGTCGGAACCGATGCGGGCACTGCCGCCGCGCCGCCAGGCGGCAAAGTTGGCGTTGGCACCACGCCGGCCGGCGCACCCGTCGTCGCCACCGCTGCCGTCGTCGCGGTAGCCAATTTGGGCTGCCCCTGTTTTTGCCAGGCGTCCCACAGCATGATCAGCGAGAAGCTGAACACCAAAAGCAGCATCAATCGTCGGTTATCCATTACTGTCTCGGCAGTGATTCAGGTCAGAAATACGAAGCCTCGGCGGAGGCCAACGCGGCTTCCATCGGCAACAAGCACAGCGGCCACAACTGGAAAATCAGGGAGTCGGATCATACCCGCCCGGATGCCAGGGGTGGCAACGCCCGACTCGTCGCACAGACAGCCACAGGCCTCTGAATAATCCGTGGCGACGCAACGCCTCCATGGAGTACTCCGAACAACTCGGGTAAAACCGGCAGCGATTGCCCAGCATCGGGCTGATCGCCAGCTGATAGGCGCGGATCAGCAACAACAGCGGCTGCACCAGCAAGGACCTCATGGCGACAGCGCCGGAAGGCGCCTCAGCAGGACTTCAATTTCCGCCCGCCAAGCTTTGCGCTGCGCATGGTCTGTGGCCCTTACGCCCACGAGTGGTCGTCTCAGGCGTAAAACCAGGTCGCGCGGCTGAATTTCAATCGCCATCAAGCGGAAAGCTTCACGTCCCTGGCGCTTGATCGCGTTGCGCAATGAAGCGGCCCGCGCCAGGCGCTTCGGAACAATCAATCCGAGGCGCGCGCCGAACTGCTCGACGGCGCGGCTATAGTGCAAATCAAAACACTCGCCTCGCACTACCCCTCGCGCCGCCATCACGGCCGAAAATTCTTCGGGCCGATGCAGGCGCTGCCTGGAGCAAAACGAAGCCCGGTGTTCAGACCCCGAGACGATGACGGCCCTTGGCACGACGCGCCCGTATGACAGCACGGCCACCGCGGGTGCGCATGCGCACTAGGAAGCCGTGGGTGCGCTTACGGCGCACAACCGAAGGCTGGTAGGTGCGTTTCATGGCAATATCCCCTGAATTAAGAAAAACGGCGGATTACAGCCTTTCGCGGCCGATTTGTCAAGGGCAACAAGTTGCCAAGGCTGTGGATAACTATTGGCGAAACGGCTAGAATGCGTCTGCAGCCAACACAAACGGGCGGCACCACAAAAACATCGCAGTCCTACGATTTCATCCCGCCGTTTCTCGTCCCGAGCCTATCCGATCGCAATGAATGAATTCTGGTCCACCTGTCTGAACCGCTTCGAGCAGGAACTTCCTGCGCAGCAGTTCAACACCTGGATAAAGGGCTTGCGCCTGGAAGCCGACGAAGCCGGCCCCGGACATTTCCGCCTGATCGCCCCCAACCGTTTCGTCATGCAGTGGGTGCGCGAGCGCTATCTATCCCAGATCGAAGCCCTGGGACTCGAGCACTATTCCGCTCCGATCAACATCAATCTGGCCGTCGCCGGAACCGTCGCCGATATCCCGGTCGCCGCAGACAATGTCGAAGCTTTGCCGTCGAGCGAAACCGTCGCTCCTGCCGTCGTGGCGCGAAGCGGTGACCCGGCCTATGAAAAGACCCGGCTCAATGCCGAGTTCACCTTCGATACGCTGGTCACCGGCCGCGCCAACGATCTGGCCCGTGCCGCCGCCCAACAAGTGGCGATGAATCCCGGGGTTTCCTATAACCCGCTGTTCATCTACGGCGGTGTCGGTCTGGGCAAGACCCACCTGATTCACGCCATCGGCAATTCGATCTACGCCGCCAATCCGACCATGGAAGTCCGCTACGTCCATGCCGAGGACTATTTCTCGGACGTGGTGCGCGCCTTCCAACAGAATTCGCGCGAAGCGTTCAAGCGCTACTATCGTTCGCTGGACTTGTTGCTGATCGACGATATCCAGTTCTTCAACCGCAAGGACCGGACCCAGGAGGAGTTCTTCTACGCCTTCAACGCCCTGGTCGAGGCAAAAAAACAGATCATCATCACCTGCGACACCTACCCGAAGGATGTTCAGGGACTCGAAGAGCGTCTGGTGTCGCGGTTCGACTGGGGCCTCACCGTCGCCATCGAACCCCCCGAACTCGAAATGCGGATTGCCATCCTCAAGAAAAAAGCTGAGGCGGAACACATAAGCATTTCGGACGAGGTTTCCTTCCTGATCGCCAAGAATCTGAGATCCAATGTCAGGGAGCTCGAAGGCGCACTCAACCGCGTGGTGGCTTATGCCCGTTTCCACGGACGCGACATCAATCTGGAAGTGGCGAAAGAGGCATTGCGCGACATCATCGGCGCCACCAATCGCCAGATATCGTTGGAACTGGTTCAAAAAACCGTCTCCGACTTTTATAAAATCAAAGTCGCCGACATGTACTCCCAGAAACGCACCCGAGCCATTGCCCGGCCCCGCCAGGTCGCCATGTGGCTCACCCGCGAACTGACGTCACACAGCCTCCCCGAGATTGGCGAAGCCTTCGGCGGACGCGATCACACCACGGTAATGCACGCCTGCCGCACCATTATCGATTTGCGCGGGAAGGACAGCAGACTCAATAACGACCTGCATGTCCTGATGCAGACAATCAAGGGTTGAGCTGTGAGCAAGTGCACTGAACAAGACAATGAAACATTGTGGATAAACCCTGCTGCGAAGGACTAGGGCAAGATTCATCCACAATCATGCACAAGCAGATCGTGTAGTTATCAACGCGTTTATCCACGTTATAATCGGCTGTATTAATTGAACAATAATCGCTTATCCACAGCAAAGAGCTGCCCTTATTAATCATAAGAGATCTATATATGCTCCTATTTAAAGGTCCACGCGATCAACTCCTTTCCCCGTTGCAATCGGTTTGCGGCATCGTCGAAAAACGCCATACCCTGCCGATTCTTTCCAACGTTCTGATGGAAAAGGATGGCGAAAAGCTTACTTTGCTGGCGACGGATATCGAGATTCAGATCACCACCAAGACCGCGACAGTCGGTGCCGACAAGGCAGGCATCACCGTCGGTGCCCGAAAGTTGCAAGATATCCTGCGCTCCCTGCCCGAGACTGCGGAAGTCAGCCTGGCGCTCGACGAGAAACGCTTGCAGTTGAAGGCCGGCAAGAGCCGCTTCAACCTGCAGACGCTGCCTGCCGAAGACTTTCCGCGCATGACCACGACCGAGGGCCAGGCGACACGCCTGTTGATCACCCAAAAGCAGATGAAACGCCTGCTTGCCCTGGTTCAGTACGCCATGGCGCAACAGGACATCCGTTACTACCTGAACGGCTTGCTCCTGGTGGCGAAGGGCAATGAATTGCGCATGGTGGCCACCGACGGCCATCGGCTCGCCTATGCCGCAGAAACACTTGCCGAAACACCTGCGCCGATCGAAGTCATCCTTCCGCGCAAGACCATACTCGAACTGTCGCGCCAACTGGCAGACAACGACGATCCGCTCGAAATAGCCCTGACTTCGACCCAGGCACGTTTCAGCTTTGGCAATATCGAGCTGGTTTCCAAGCTCATCGACGGCAAGTTTCCGGACTATGAGCGCGTCATTCCGCAACACCACAGCAAGCTGATCAAGCTCTCGCGCGACGCGCTGCTGCATTCCCTGCTGCGCGCAGCCATCCTGACCAATGAAAAGTTCCGCGGCGTGCGCCTGGTTCTGGCCGAGGGCAGCCTCAAGATCATTTCCAGCAATGCGGAACAGGAAGAAGCCCAGGAAGAAATCGAAATCGACTACAGCGGCGATGCCCTGGATGTGGGTTTCAACGTGACCTACCTGCTCGACGTGTTGAACAACGTCAGCAATGAAACCATCGAACTGCATCTTGCCGACGCGAACTCCAGCGCACTTTTTGTACTGCCCGGCAACGAGACGTTCAAGTACGTCGTGATGCCGATGCGCATCTGACATCGAAACCAGAAAAGAACCCCATGACACCAAGCAACACCTCACCCGCCTACGACGAATCGAGCATCCAGCAGCTTGAAGGCCTCGAGGCTGTTCGCAAACGCCCGGGCATGTACATCGGCGACACCTCCGATGGCACCGGTCTGCATCACATGGTGTTCGAGGTTGTCGACAATGCGATCGACGAAGCGCTGGCGGGGCACTGCGACGATATCGTGGTCACCATACACACCGATAATTCGATTTCGGTCACCGACAATGGTCGCGGCATTCCGACCGGGATCAAGTTCGACGACAAGCACGAACCCAAGCGCTCGGCGGCCGAGATCGTGATGTGCGTGCTCCATGCCGGCGGCAAGTTCAATCAGAATTCGTATAAGGTTTCCGGCGGCCTGCATGGCGTCGGCGTTTCCTGCGTCAATGCCCTGTCGCAGTGGCTGCGCCTGATCATTCGTCGCGACGGCAAGAAGTACCTGATGGAATTCAACCGCGGTCACGCGGTCGATCGGCTGCTGGAAATCCAAAACGGTGTCGAGGTGTCGCCGCTCAAGGTTCTCGGTGAAACGGAGAAGCGCGGCACCGAAGTCCATTTCATGGCTGATGACGAAATCTTCGAAAACGTCGAATTTCATTACGACATCCTGGCCAAGCGCTTGCGCGAACTGTCCTTTCTCAACAATGGCGTCAAGATCAAGCTGATCGACCAGCGCAACGTCAAAGAGGAAGACTTTGCCTTCTCGGGAGGCGTCAAGGGCTTCGTCGAGTACATCAATCGCGCCAAGACCGTATTGCATCCCTCGGTCTTCCATTCCTCCGGAGTCTCGGTGCAGAACGGCGTCAACATCGATGTCGAAGTTGCCATGCAATGGAACGACTCCTACGCCGAGCAGGTGCTGTGCTTCACCAACAATATTCCGCAATCCGATGGCGGCACCCATCTGACCGGCCTGCGCGCGGCGATGACTCGGGTCATCAACAAGTACATCGAAGAAAACGAAATCGCCAAGAAGGCCAAGGTCGAGATTACCGGCGACGACATGCGCGAAGGCCTGGCCTGCGTGCTTTCGGTAAAGATGCCCGACCCGAAATTCGCGTCGCAAACCAAGATGAAGCTGGTTTCGTCCGAAGCCCGGCCGGCGATCGAGGAAGTGGTCGCCCAGAAGCTGGCCGACTTCCTGCTCGAAAAGCCGCTCGATGCCAAAATCATCACAGGAAAGATAGTCGAGGCCGCCCGAGCACGCGAAGCCGCGCGCAAGGCGCGCGACATGACGCGGCGCAAGGGCGTGCTCGACGGCCTCGGCCTGCCGGGCAAGCTGGCCGACTGCCAGGAAAAGGATCCGGCACTGTGCGAGATGTACATCGTCGAGGGCGATTCCGCCGGCGGCTCGGCCAAGCAAGGACGTGACCGGAAATTCCAGGCCATCCTGCCGCTGCGCGGCAAGGTGCTCAACGTCGAAAAGGCGCGCTACGACAAACTGATATCCAGCGAGCAGATCGTCACCCTGGTGACCGCACTCGGCTGCGGCATCGGCACCGAAGACTTCGACATCGCCAAGCTGCGCTATCACCGCATCATCATCATGACCGACGCCGACGTCGATGGCGCGCACATCCGCACCCTGCTGCTGACCTTCTTCTACCGGCAGATGCCCGAACTGGTGGAGCGTGGCTACATCTACATCGCCCAGCCGCCGCTGTACAAGATCAAGCACGGCAAGAGCGAGACCTACATCAAGGACGACCACGAACTCAACCAGCACCTGCTGCGGCTCGCGCTGGAAGGCACGCAGCTGACGCCGCGCGCCGACGCCGCGGTGGTCGAAGGCGAGGCGCTGGGCGCGCTGGCGCGTGCCTACCTGCTTTCCGAAGCGGTGATCCGCCGCGTCACGGATTTCATCGACGGCGAAGTCCTTCACGCTCTGCTGGCCCACGACATCGAGGTCGATACCTCGAGCGAAGCCGCCACGCGCGCCAGCGCGGAACGCGTCAGCGCCCATCTTTCCAGCGCGGTCCGTATCGAATCGCGTTTCGACGAGAAGCACGAGCGCTGGATGCTGGCGGTGATACGCATGCGCCACGGCAACTTGCGGGTTGGGCGCATCGACGAGGATTTCCTGCTTTCGGGCGACTACCTCCAGATTCGCCGCACCGCGCAGATGATTGCCGGGCTCATGGGCGAGGGTGCAGTGATTCGTCGCGGCGAAAAATCGCTCGTGGTAACCAGTTTTGCCGATGCCATGAAGTGGATGCTGAACGAAGTCGAACGCGGCCTGGCCAAGCAGCGCTACAAAGGCCTGGGCGAGATGAATCCCGCGCAGCTCTGGGAAACCACCATGGACCCGACCGTGCGTCGCCTGCTGCGCGTACAGATCGACGACGCTATTGCCGCGGATGAAATCTTCACCACGCTGATGGGCGACGATGTCGAACCGCGCCGGGCCTTCATCGAGTCGAACGCACTGTACGCCCGCAACATCGACGTTTAGTGGGCTGCACCTAAATGCGGAAGACGGGGAGTAGTAGGATCAATTCACTCCTCCTCTGATCCGCAAGGATTGGATTCACCCGATACAACGGTATCGGGTTTTTTTTGCCCGAGATATTACGCCAAGCGATTGTTGCGCCGCAATAAATTTAGCTTGACAAGTTCGGCTCAATCAATAGAATGCGCCATTATTGCGGTGCACCAATACTACTTTTGGAGTATTCAACAAGTTCAGCGCACCCGTCGATCGCATGAATGATGTTCCGGGAGATCACCATGTACAACGTATCCGAGCAACTCGCCAGCGGCAGCAAGGCCGGCGTCGAAACCTTCGTGACCATGGCCAATGCCACATTCGCCGGCTTCGAACGCCTGGCGACACTGAATCTCAATACCGCCCGCAGCCTGCTGGAAGACAGCCAGGTCTATGCCCGTGCCTTGCTCGCCGCCAAGGATTTGCAGGCTTTGGCCGCATTGCAAGGCACGCTGGCCCAGCCTGGCCCGAATGCGACCGCAACCTATTCGCGCAGCGTGTATGAAATTGCCAGCCAAACCCAGGCGACCCTGTCCAAAGCGGTAGAAGTCCGGGTGGCGGAACTCAACGAGAAGCTCGGTATGGCCTTCGAAAAGGCGGCACAGACGGCACCGGCGGGTTCCGATCTGGCGCTGAACGCGATGCGGACGGCGCTGTCGGCGGCGAATTCGGCCTACGACAACATGGGCAAGGCCGCCAGGCAGGCGGCCGATCTGGCGGAAGCCAATCTTGCCGTTGCTGCCTCCCTCGCCGCCAGGAATCGCAAACAGGCGGCTTAAGAAGTCCTGCGACATTCTTTCCGGCCCTGACGGGCCGGCCTCAAGCCGGCGCAAAGCGTCCGGTGTTTCTTCCGCCCGGCAACAAGCCCCCTGCCCTTCCAAATCAGGAACTGCAGGATGCCGCCGTGGGGCTCAAGAGCCGCTGCAACAGCCAGTCGCCCGCCATAGGGATTTGCTGGGTGTGCAGCAGCAACAGCAAAGGAGAAATCTTGTCTACAAGCATCGCCCACCGATATTTGATCGTCCGTGGCACCAGCGCGGTCCTTAACTACTTGCATATCGATCTGACGGTAGCCGCTGTCGTACTCAGTTTTATCCTGATCGGCGGTCTGGCCAACAACCTCGGGTTTGGCCAATCGATAGCCGGGATCTTGCCCGACATCTCCGTATCGACTGAAATGCCGGGACCGGCGCGGTCCGCGGTAGCGGCAAACCGGCCGCTGACGCCGACCATGGACGCAGTTCTCGGCTTCGTCGCACAGCGCTACCGTGTCGCTCCCGAACCGCTGCTGCCGGTTTTCGAGGCAGCCCAGGCCGCCGCCAGCGAACGCGGCATCGATCCCTTGCTGATCGTTGCCGTGATTGCGATCGAATCCGGCTTCAACCCCTTCGCCCAGAGCAACATGGGGGCGCAGGGACTGATGCAGATCATTCCCCGTTACCATCAGGACAAGGTGCCAAAGACTTCTGCGGGAAGCGCCTTCCTCGACCCGGTGAGCAACGTCAAGATGGGTGCCCACATTCTGCAGGAGTCGATTCGCCGGCAAGGCGGTCTGATGGAGGGCTTGCAGTACTACGCCGGCGCGAGCGACGACATCGAGCAGTCCTATGCCAACAAGGTGATCGCCGAAAAGCTGCGCCTTGAGCAGGCCGCGCGACGCCGCGACGCCGCAAGCACCTGAGGCAACTGGAGCGCGGCCGCCGCATGAACCCCGACCGCAACTTGGCGGGGATTTGACCATGCTCAAGACATGGCTATACTAAATGTCGTTGAATGCTTCGGTCTGTGTTTCAAAAGGGGATAGAAGGTGTCAACGTCCAACAGAGTTGTTGATCTGCCCTCGGTGAATTCCAGAAACTTCGCAACCGGGCGCTCTTCCGACGGCAGGGCGTCGATCATCCGCCATGAGCTGGTCGATGCCCAGGTCGAGGTATTGCGGATGTACCTGGAGAAGCAATCCACGGAACGTCTGCTCGAGTCGCTCGACCGGCTTATCGCTTGTACCCGGGCCAGCTTCAGGGACGAGGAAGCACTGATGCAGGCCTTTACCGCCACACCGGATATCGCGCATCGCAACTTGCACGATGCGGTGCTGGCGCAGCTTGAATTGCTGCGTGGCCACGCGCTGGAGTTCGACAGGGGGCGTCTGCTCGCCCAGCTGATCCTTGTCGATCGTCAGCTGAACTCCCACATTTCGGACGCCGCGCAGATACCGTTGCGCCGGCCACGCGAACAGCTGGCGGAGTGTGAAGCCATCGCGTCGATCGTGGCCGAAGGCCAGGCCCAGCACTAGCCCTTTCCGGCCGCCAGGCTTCCACCGCTGCGGACCGCCTGGCGACGGGCCCCCGCCGTTCGCGGCAGACTCTTGCGCGGGAATATCGACTGCCACCATAATGGCTGACCGATCATTTGATCGGTTCAGCTTATTGGGCAGAACGCACCGGAGGAGAATCGCAATGACCCGCTTTTTGCTATCGTTTCTGACCGGTGCGCTGATTTCGCTCACTGCCGGCGCAAGTGAGTCCTACCTCTGCGTCGCCGATCTCACCACCGGCTTTTCCTTCGACAGCGCCAAGAAGAAATGGGGCAGCGCGATGTTCCGCTCCGAAAAAAAACTCGTGGTCGCCAAGGCCAAACAGAAACCCTATGCCTGGGAAGTCAAGGAAGTCGGCGACAGCCGGCCCGGCGCGACCTGCGAACAGGACTTCAATGAAGCCGGCAACCTGTTTTGCAGCGGCGTATTCGATCTTCGCTTCAACAGCCGCAAGCTGCGCTTCCTGTATGTCTATCCGATCGGCTACTGGAGCGACGGCGACAAGGGCGGCCCATCCCGCGAGGGCGACAACACACCGGCCCTGGCCATAGGCAAATGCAGCGTGATTTGAACTAGCGCCGGTCCGTCGGTCGGACGCGGCGATCAAGGATGTCGTGGGCGCATCCTTTATAATCGCGCATGACTCAAGTCCTGCCAACCAGCTCCAACCTCTCCCCAACGTCCGCGCCTGAAGGTGCAGCCCAGCCGTCGAAGCTGGGCTTCGACCAGTTGCCGCTGGCCCCGGCCACGCTGCTCAACCTGCAGCAACTGGGTTATCTGCGCATGACGCCGATCCAGGCCGCCGCCCTGCCCCTGGCCCTGGCCGGCCAGGACCTGATCGCGCAGGCCAAGACCGGCAGCGGCAAGACCGCCGCTTTCGCCCTCTGCCTGCTGACCAAGCTGAATCCGCGGCGATTCGCGGTACAGGCGCTGGTGCTGTGCCCGACGCGCGAGCTGGCCGACCAGGTGACCCAGGAAATCCGCCGCCTGGCGCGCGGCGAGGACAACATCAAGGTCCTGACCCTGTGCGGCGGCAGCACCATGCGGCCGCAGATCTCCAGCCTGGAGCACGGCGCCCACGTCGTGGTCGGCACGCCGGGGCGCATCATGGATCACCTGCAGCGCGGCAGCCTCGACCTCGCGGCGCTCGACACGCTGGTGCTGGACGAGGCCGATCGCATGCTCGACATGGGCTTTTTCGACGACATCGTCACCGTAGCCAAGGCCTGCCCCAAGGAGCGGCAGACCCTGTTATTCTCCGCCACCTATCCCGAAGGCATCGCCAGCCTGAGCCGCCAGTTCCTGCGTCAGCCGCAGCAGATCACGCTGACCGAGCAGCACGAGGCCGGCAAGATCCGCCAGCGCTTCTACGAGGTGGCGCCCGAGCAGAAGTTGGCCGCCGTCGGTCTGCTGCTCAAGCACTACCGCCCGGTCAGCACCCTGGCTTTCTGCAATACCCGCCAGCAGTGCCGCGAACTGCTGCAGGTGCTGCGCGCCGAGGGCTTTGTCGCCCTGGCCCTGCACGGCGAACTGGAGCAGCGCGAGCGCGACCAGGTGCTGGTGCAGTTTGCCAACCGCAGCTGCTCGGTGCTGGTCGCCACCGACGTCGCCGCGCGCGGCCTCGACATCGACCAACTGGAAGCCGTGATCAATGTCGATGTCACGCCCGACACCGAGGTGCATGTCCATCGCATCGGCCGCACCGGGCGCGTGGACCAGGCGGGCTGGGCCTTCAGCCTGGTCAGCGGCAACCAGATGGCGCGCGTGGACAATATCGAAAAAGCGCTCGGCCACGAAATCGAATGGCATACCCTGAGCGAGCTGCAGCCCGCGCCCGGCAAGCCGCTGCAGCCGCCGATGGCGACCCTGCAGATCCTCGGCGGGCGCAAGGAAAAGATCCGCCCCGGCGACGTGCTGGGCGCCCTGACCGGGGAAGCCGGTTTCAGCAAGGAGCAGATCGGCAAGATCAACGTCACCGATACCAGCACCTATGTCGCCGTCGCGCGCGGCGTCGCGCGCGAGGCGGTGCGCAAGCTGTCGGCCGGCACGCTCAAGGGCAAGCGGGTCAAGGTGCATCTGCTGCAGGATCGGGCGGACTGAGCGCGCCGCCATGAAGACCCCGAAAAGACTCCTGCCGCTGGTCAGCGAAGGCCTGGTCGACGAGGTGCTGCGCCAGTTGATGAGCGGCAAGGAGGCGACCGTCTATATCGTACGCTGCGGCGAGGAAATCCGCTGCGCCAAGGTGTACAAGGACGCCGAGCAGCGCAGTTTTCGCAAGAGCGTGTCCTACCAGGAGGGCCGCAAGACCAAGAACAGCCGCCAGGCGCGGGCCATGGCGAAGGGCTCGCGCTACGGGCGCCAGATGCAGGAAGAAGCCTGGCAAAGCGCCGAGGTCGATGCACTGTATCGCCTCGCCGCCGCCGGGGTCAAGGTCCCGCAGCCCTACCTCTGCCACGAGGGCGTGCTGCTGATGGACCTGGTGACCGATGCCGACGGCCATCCGGCGCCGCGGCTCAATGACATCGAACTGTCCGTCGAGCAGGCGCTGGAATTCCACGCCGGACTGCTCGGCCAGGTGGTGCGCATGCTCTGCGCCGGGATCATCCACGGCGACCTCTCCGAATACAACATCCTGGTCGGAGCCGACGGCCCGGTCATCATCGACCTGCCGCAGGCCGTCGACGCCGCGGGCAACAGCAATGCCGGCGCCATGCTGGAGCGCGACGTCGCCAACCTCGCCGGCTACTTCGGCCGTTTCGCGCCCGAGCTGCTCGACAGCCAATACGGCAAGGAAATCTGGCGCCTCTACGAAGCCGGCAGCCTGACGCTGGATAGCGAACTGACGGGCCGCATCGAGGTCGAGCAGCGCATCGCCGACGTCGACGCCGTGCTCGAAGAGGTCAAGCTGGCGCTGCAGGCGGAAGAGCGTCGGCGCCTGTATCAGCAGGCCGCCTGAGCGCCGTAGCGCCAGCGGCAACTCCTGAGCCCTCACGTCATGACCGGTACCGCCGATCGCCAGGCCGAGATCGTCGCCGCCACCCGCAACTGGCTGGAGCGCGCGGTCATCGGGCTCAATCTGTGCCCCTTCGCCAAGGCGGTGCACGTCAAGGGGCAGGTGCGTTACGTGGTCAGCACGGCGCAGACGGACACGGCCCTGCTCGACGATCTCGAACGCGAGCTGAGTTTTCTCGCTGGCGCGGCACCGGAAGCCGTCGACACGAGCTTGCTGATCACGCCCGACGTCCTCACCGATTTTGCGGCATTCACCGATTTTCTCGATCTGGCCGAAGTGGTACTGCGTAACCAGGGCCTGGCCGGCACCCTGCAGATTGCCAGCTTTCATCCCGACTACGTCTTTGCCGACGCGTCCGCCGAGGACATTGCCAACTACACCAACCGCGCGCCCTACCCGACGCTGCACCTGATTCGCGAAGCCAGCCTGGCCCGCGCCACGGCGGCCTTTCCCGATGCCGCCGACATCTACCGGCGCAATATCGAAACCCTGCAAAGGCTGGGGATCGAAGGCTGGCGCGCCCTGGCTGTGGACGCCGCGGCCAGGCCGAAGCCATAATTGCCCTCATGCATGCCGCATTCACGCTGCGCGAGGACGAGGTCGAGATCACCGCGATCCGCGCCCAGGGTGCGGGCGGGCAGAACGTCAACAAGGTGTCCAACGCGGTGCATCTGCGCTTCGACATCCGCGCCTCCTCGCTGCCCGAGGAAATCAAGGCCCGCCTGCTGCAGTTCAAGGATCAGCGCATCAGCGCCGACGGCGTGGTGGTGATCAAGGCGCAGCAGTACCGCAGCCTGGAGCGCAACAGCTTCGCCGCCATGGCGCGCTTGCGCGAGCTGATCGCCGCCGCCGCCTTCGTGCCGCCGCCGCGGCGCGCCACCAAGCCGACCCGCAGTTCGCAGCGGCGCCGCGTCGATAGCAAGGTTCTGCGCGGCAAGCAGAAGGCCCTGCGCGGCCGCGTCGGCGACGGCTGATCGCCGACGGCGGGCCTCGGTTCAGGGCGCGGTCAGGTCCTCGATCAGTTGCCGCAACGCGGCCACTTCGGCTTCGAGTGCGGCGACGCGCTGTTCCAGCTGGCCGAAACGGCCGCTCGCCGCCGACCCGGGCGCCGCGGACTCCTCGGCGCCCGCCATGTCTTCAGGCAGTTCGCCGCTGAACAAGTGGGCATAGCGCGATTCGCGCTTGCCCGGTTCGCGCGCCAGGCGCTGCACGTAGGGGCCGTCCTCGCGTCGGGCGAGCTGGTCCAGCACCGCCTCGACTTCCGTCACGTCGCCGAAGCGGCACAGCCGGGCCGTGTGGCTGCGCAGTTCGCCCGGCGTCTGCGGGCCGCGCAGGAACAGTTCGCAGACGATGCCGAGTTCCTGCGGCGTGAACTTCAGCGTGCCGTAATTGGTATTGCAGAAGCGGTGCTGGAACTTCGGTACCCGGCTGCCGAAACCGCCCTGCTCATTGACGAAAAACTTCCTGATCAGGCCGTCGACCACCTGCTGCACCTCGGTCTCGTCGAGGTCGAGCACCGGGTCGCGATTGCTGCGCTGGTTGCAGGCATTGGTCAGCGCGTTGAGCGACAGCGGATACTGCTCGGGCGTGGTGATCTCCTTCTCGATCAGGCAGCCGATGACGCGGGTTTCGTGCAGCGTCAGTTCAATGTTCATGGCATGGCTCCGCCGCGCCCAGGGTCGGATAGTCCGTGTAACCGGCTGGCCCCGGGCTGTAGAAGCTCGCCGCAATCGGCTTGTTTTGCGCCGCGCCGGCCCGGACCCGCGCCGGCAGGTCGGGATTGGCGAGAAAGCCGCTGCCGAAGGCCACCGCGTCGACCTTGCCCGCGGCGACCGCCTGGCTTGCCTCGGCGGCCGTGTAGCCCATGTTGGCCACCAGCACGCCGCGGTAGTTCGCCCGGATCGGCGTCATCACGTCGCCGCGTTGCTGGCCGAAGAAATCGCCGCGCATGGCGTGCACATAGGCCAGCTTGAAATCGTTGAGGCGGCCGGCCAGCCAGGCCGCGAGCCCGATCGGGTCGCTGTCGATCATGCTGTTGTAGCTGTTCAGCGGCGAAATGCGCAGGCCGACCCGATCGCTGCCCCAGACCGCGCTGACGGCCTCGATCACCTCGAACATCAGCCGCGCCCGGTTCTCGCGCGAGCCGCCGTAAGGGCCGCCGCGCCGGTTGGCGCCGTCGCGCAGGAATTCGTCGAGCAGATAGCCGTTGGCGCCATGCACCTCTACCCCGTCGAAGCCTGCGGCCAGGGCGTTCTCGGCCGCCGTCCCGAAGCCGGCGACGATGGCCGGCAGTTCATCGTCGCGCAGTTCGCGCGGTATGACATAGGGCTGCTTGCCCTGCGGCGTGTGCACCTCGTCGCCGGTGATCGCGATCGCGCTGGGCGCCACGGGTTGCGCGCCGCCGTTGAGCAGCGGATGGCAGGCGCGCCCGCCGTGCCAGAGCTGCAGAAAGATGCGGCCTCCGGCGGCATGCACGGCGTCGGTGCTCAGCTTCCAGGCGGCGACCTGGGCGGCAGAGTAGATGCCCGGCTCGTGCCAGAAAGCCGAATTGCCCACCATGGCCATGGTGGCTTCGGCGATGATCAGTCCGGCACTCGCGCGCTGCGCATAGTATTCGGCCATCAGGGCGTTCGGCAGGTGGTCGGCGCCGGCCCGGCAGCGCGTCAGCGGCGCCATGAATATGCGGTTCGGCACGGTGCTCGCGCCAAGCTGGAGCGGGCTGAACAAGTCGGTCATGGTCAGGGGTCTCGGCGTAGGGAATGGGCTCGATACTAGCGCAAGCGCCAGGCGATGCCGCTAAACTCTGCGCATGGCCAAGCGCGCATATCCCCTGTCGAAGGTCTACGGTCTGCTCGAACCGGGGCCGGTGCTGCTGCTGACCACGGCCCATCGCGGTCGATCGAATGTCATGGCCATGTCCTGGCACACCATGATGGAGTTCGAGCCGCCGCTGGTCGGCTGCGTCGTCAGCGGCCGCGACTTCAGTTTCGTCGCGCTGACCGCGACGCGCCAATGCGTGCTCAACATCCCGACCATGGAACTGCAGGCCGCGGTCGTCGGCTGCGGCAACACCTCCGGCGCGCGCATCGACAAGTTCCAGCGCTTCGGCCTGACGCCGCTGCCGGCGGCCACCGTCGCCGCGCCGCTGATCGCCGAGTGCTACGCCAACCTCGAATGCCGGGTGGTCGACACGCGCTTCATGAACCGCTACAACTTCTTCGTGCTCGAGGTGCAGAAAGCCTGGCTCGACCCGGCCCGCAAGGACCCGCGCACCCTGCACCATCGCGGCCGCGGCGCCTTCATGATTGCCGGCGAAACCGTCAAGCTGGCCTCGAAAGCCAGGTAGCCGCCGTAGCGCCAGCGCCAACTCTTAAAAGGCCTCGAGCCGCAGGTCGGCCAGCACTTCGTCGCGCAACACGTTGCAGTAGTTCCAGAGTTTCTGGACGAGGGTGGAAGCGTTCATGGTCAGTTCAGGTTTGCCAACAGGCGCAGTTTGTCTTCAAGATCGGGCAGGCGTGCCTGACTGGCGGCGTCGCCCGGCAAATGTCTAGGCAGGGCTTCGAGAAATGCCGGGGTCGCCAGCAGACGGCCCACCCAGTCGCGCAGATAGTTCTTCAGCCCATCATCAAGCTGACGGCACTCGGCCATGAGTTCATCGCGCCCGTCGATCACGGATATCAGATCGCCCAGATCGTGGCTGAAGAGATAGTCGTTATTTCCGCGGTCGGCGAAAGCTTCGAATTTGGTCGCAACGAACGCCGGCGCCGTAATCAGCCGAATCACCATGCCGCTCGGCAAGGGGGTTTTGCGGGCGGTCGCCAGCGCGAGGGGATACCAGCGATTCGAAAAGCCCAGAATTTCCTTCAGGGTCGGCATCACATCGACCGTCACCGCACCGACGCGCCAGCGACAGATCGGCGCATCCTTGCTCATGTCGTTGACGAAGCCCTGCGCGCGCAAGGCTTTTTCCACATGCGCATAGTCGGCGCAGACTGTCGCCTGGACAATCAGGCCCACATCCTCGGTCGGGCGGATGGCCGGCTGCGCCGGATCGGTGATCAGCAGACCGGTCACAGCACCGCCGACGAAGACCAGCTCTTCGCGCAAACCGTCGCCCAGCCGCTCGGCCACCAGCTCCATCATCACGACATTGGGGTCGTTGGGGTTCATGACGCCAGGCGTTCGTCGAGCACTTGCAGGGCGATGGCGCGTTCGCGCGGACTGCCGCCGCGCACCGCATCGAACAGCACCAGCAGTTCATACAGCGCCGGATTGCGCGCCGCAGCGTCCGGCACCGTCGGATACAGGGGATAGAAAGCCGCGCCGCGCACGCTGC
The DNA here is from genome assembly GCF_031426875.1 of Sulfuritalea sp. NCBI lineage: Bacteria > Pseudomonadati > Pseudomonadota > Betaproteobacteria > Nitrosomonadales > Sterolibacteriaceae > Sulfuritalea > Sulfuritalea sp. Next base: position 6,285 of record NZ_JASJPC010000059.1, on the reverse strand, counting down.
CCGCCTTGTGCGGCCAGACCGGCGGCGGTTCGTTGGGCTGCATGATCAGGTCCTTCAGCGGCGCCGCCGCATAACTCGTCGGCATGCCGCGCGTCATTTCGCCCCGCGTTGCGGGGAAGCAATAGCGCGCCCCGTGCTGGACGAACATGCGCAAGGCCTCGCGCACCACCGTCGCCTTGCCCGCTTTGTCTTTGCGCGCTAGCTGGGCAATTGCGGCGCGCTCCAGACCGGCATGCACCTCGGAAGCCGTCAAGCCAAGTTCACCGGCCAGCACCGCATAGGTCGGCGGCAGGCCCTGTTCGAGCGACAGCCGCATCAGAACCACCAGGTCCTGGGGACGGAGCACGACTTGTGGATTCGACTTGGAGCGGTACATGGCGACACCATATTCGCTATTTGCAAATGGCGAATATACTGATTACAGCATTGAAAAACAACATATTTATATGATAATTATCATTTCGCGAATTGCGAAAGTTGGCGCGGCATTCCCCGGTGATGTGGCGATCCGCCTCGTCATGCTCGAAATCGTGCGCCGACGCGTTCATGTTTTCCTAGATGTCTTCCAATACGCGTTCCAGATTTCCGATCGCGTCGCGATGCTTGTCCGGCGTCATCTGTGCGAGGTTTTGCAGCTTCCAGCGAATCGCCGGCAAATCGGGCGCATGCGCCACGCCTAGCAGTTCCCATTTCGGTTCGCGCCGCTTGAAGGAAACCAGAAAATCTCTTTCGCGCTCGCCCAGCCGGCCATGCAAAACGCCAATCAGCTCGGCACGAGCCTGTTCCAGTTCCTCAAGCGTGACAGGCTCCGTGGTCATCCCGACAAACTGACGCTCGAACAAGTCTTTCAGGGGTTTGAGCGTCGGATTCAGCACCCGTGCGATGGAGCCGTCGTGACTGATCAGATACACCAGAAAGGCACGGAACAACTCATCGTCTATCCCCTCCTTCGCCAGGAGCAACTTCGCATCGAACAAATCCCGCGGATGCTGACGGTCCAGGGCCGCGACGATCTTTCCCCCGTAGAGGTCGGCAAAGGAAACCACAGGCACTTCTGCAAAACCAAACTCTGCCTCCGCACTGCCGACAATGCGCCGCATGGCTTCCGGATACACCGTACCGCGCGACACCGGCGATACTTCGATCTTGATCTCCGCGGCACCATCCGAGACCAGCAAGCCATAAGCCCGGCCCTCCTGGTGCTTGCCGGCGCGCACCCGATAGCCATAGGGGCGCCCCGTCAGCCCATTCGAGATTCGGCCCAGGGCTGCATCGATCTCCTGCAGCGCTGCCGCGCGATCTCCCGTCGGCAAAAACGCGAGATCGATATCCACCGAAAGGCGCGGCATGTCGCGCATGAACAGGTTGATCGCCGTTCCGCCCTTGAGCGCGAAACAGGTTTCCCTGCCCACCATCGGCAACACGCTCACCAGCAGGCGAACTTGCTGGGAATAAGGGCTAGCGGGCATGATCATCGAGATCCGCCGGCAGTGTGATCAGATACTTCGGATGCAGTTTTCCGCCGGGCGCCAGCATGCGCTTGCCCTTGCCCAGGTCCACCTCCCTCAAGTCCAGATGCGCCAGCCACTGGTGTTGATGCCGTTCCGCCAGCGCCAGAAACAGCCGCTTCACCTTTACGCTGGCGCAAGCCTGAAGTAGTGCAGCCACGCGGGCCGGTCGCAGGTGTGCCATGCCCTGCATCAGCACATCGGCCTCGTAGACAGACTCTTTCGCCGGCACATCCTGCAGCACTTCGAACATCGCGCGTTCGTCGGAGGCATACAGCAGTTCCCAATCCCAGGCGCCCCATGTCATCTGCTGCAGGCCGAAAGCCGCCAGCTGTCCGGAATGAAGCGGCTCGCCGTGGAAATCGACCAACTTTCCCAGCTCGTCGCGCCGTGCGCGCAAGTTGCCGAACATGGCATCGTTGCGAACGACATAGTGCTCCTGCAATCCAAGCTTGTTCACCCAGGCCGGCAATACGTCGGGACCATAGAGGAAGATCGTTTCCGCCCCGCTCATGCGGACGTAGTGGCCCAGGCCGCGGTGGACCAGCGCCGTCCGGCCGCCGACATGCGCGAAGCTGCCCGCCAGAAGCTGCAGGCTGGCCACCACATGCTGCCACTTCAGCGGCGGCCCCGGCCGCCGATAAACACCGCGCGCCGGGGAGGTCAGCCACCCGCTCTCGACGTACCTGGACAATAGCGCGCGGGAATAGCCTTGCTCCTCCAGCCAGGAGGTCGGCGCCAGCAGGCCTTCGTCCAGCAAGTCCTGGAGTTGGTTTATCTTCGATGATTTATGTTGACCCATCGTTTGCAAAATAGCAGGCTATGCAAACTTCGGCAAGTTTATCTTTGTCCGGATATGCAAACATCAGGTGTGCAAAAGTGACTCGTATTAAACCTGCAATGCAGAGGCGCAAGAGTTGGCGCTGGCGGGACGGCGATTGTTCCTTCGCCCTCGACCTCAAATCTCCCACACAGCTCTACAGGCCGGATACTTCGAGCAACACCAGAAGTTGCCGCCCGCGTTCGCCCCGCGTTTGGCGGTACGGCGAACCATGGCGCTGCCGCACTGCGGGCAGGCCGGTATATCGGATTGCCTCATTGCCGGCGCTGCCTCCACTTCGTCGATCAAAGCGCGCAAGGCCGGGCCATCCATCAGGCTGATATTGCGTCCGGCGGCAAATTCTTGCGCGGCGGCCGTAAATTGACCCGAAGTGACGACAAAGCCGCCCGCTGCGCCGTGCGCCGCCATCACCCCATACAGCTCGCGCACTGTGGTGACGCCGACCTTGAACGCCCTCCACTGCTTGCATTGAACGAAATGGCGCTCGCCGTCCTTGGTCAGCACCAGATCGACTCCACCATCCGCTCCGCCGCCTCCGGTCTCGATCACTGCATAGCCCTGGCGGCGGAAGGCCTCGCCCACCAGCAACTCGAATTCGCTCCAGGTCATCTGGTTCAGCGCACCTGCCGTGGGGTTCTGCGCTACGCCCGCCAGAAGTCGCCTGCGCTTGGCGCGGCCGATTGCCGAGAGCGCGGCACCGATCAGGCAGATCAGGGGCAAGAGATACTGGCCGAGCGTCGCCAGGGCCTTGTAGAAGTGGCTGACAGCAAACGCTCCCACCTGCCCCGCAGCCCCAGGAGTTGGCGCTGGCGCCACGGCGAACTGGTGCAACCCCGCGTAAGACACAAGCGCGAGAACCACCCCCGCCCACCAGGGCAGCATGGCGACGATGTCGATCAGGTCTTCGGCGGTGCTTTGTTTTCTGCGTGCCATCGGCCTATTTCACCGTGACTCGATCACTTGCGCCACCAATATCCGGCAGCGAGCAGCTCAATAGGCGGCTATGCGGCTTTCGCAAACCCTAGCACCGCTTGCTCGTCGTTGGAGGCTGCAAATGTGGCGCCGAGGTTCTCGAGGTCGCGGCGAACCTCGTCGAATGCGGCATGCCGATCGGTGTCCGCTGGCGGTTCGGTGACCGCCAGCAGCATGGCGTCGGGCAGAGCCTTGACCCGGTCCAGGTGACGCAGGCGGCCCAACCACTGGTTGCCGTGATCGAGAATGCGCACCGGATCGTCGTAGGCCAGGTGCATCGGCTTGATGATGCGATGGACGTGACCGGCTTCGTCCTTTTCGGCGAACGGCACGGAAAACTGCAGTGCGCCGGTGCCCAGCTTGGCGCGGCGAAATTGCTCGCCCAATCCCTCGCGGCGCAAAACGCCGCGCACCGCCCGCTCAATCAGCGCCTCGTGATATTCAGGCGTGGCGAAATCATGCTCGACGTAATAGTCGAACAACGCCGCCAGCTTCGCTTCCGGAGCGTCGGTCATCACCGCGCGAACGGTGGAAAAACGGAACAGCGCCTCGCGCGGCCGCGCCAGGTCCTCGAACATTCGCTGCGCGGAGGCTTGCCCAAGCTCCTCGCCGCCTGCCAGCTTGCCGGCCATGTCGCGGGTGCGCGCCAGCTCTTCCTTGAAAGCGCGCACACCTTGAACAAAAACCCGGCGGTCCAGAGTATCGAAGAAGGCGCCTAGCCGGCGCCACTTGTTGGACAAGCGAAAATCGAAATACCGCGCCGTCGGCGCGAACATCACCACACCGACATTGGCGAACTCCTCCGTCTCTGGATACGGGAGGAAGCGAATAATCGCGTATCTGGCGGCATGGAGCATCGTCAGGCCACTCGAACGACCATGACTCATTACCTCAGAAGCGCCACGAAACCAGCTTGTTCGAAATGCCGGTCATGAGCCAGTGCATCGGCGATACCGCGCTCCTTCATGAGCGCGAAAGATGCACAGTCCGTCAGGCTCCACTCCTTATCCAGCATCTGTCGATACATGCCGAACGCTTCACCAAACTGTAGCGATGTCTGCGGCACGACCTCGATATTCGGGTCGGCCCGAATGGCTTCGACCCCGCGAATCGCCATAGCCCGTACCGTAAGTTTGGACAATCCGGCCAGCAATTCATCGAGAACCATTTCAGAAGTCACGATGCGGAACTTGCCCAAGGCGCGAGAGAGATCGATCGCTCTGCCGTTCCAGTCATCCTTCGGATTCAGCACGGCGACCCAATAGCCGGTGTCGGCAAAGACAACCTTCATTGCCGTCCCTCGGCACTGCCGTAGACCACTTCGTCGATGCGTACCGAGAGGTCTTTCGGCACGGCTTCCCATGCTCCATCAGGCGCCGAACGCCCGATGGCCCCCAATTGCTCCCAGATCGGTGCAACGGTTTCGTCATAGGTCGGCTCTTCTGCGGGCGCCAGATCGACATGGTCCACCCGTGCGAATCGTTTCAACGTTCGGTCGGAAGTGGAGAACTCACCGACCCCACGCACCCTCAGACGCGCAGTCTGGTGTTCGTGCAAGGCGTCCAGAACTTTTGCCTCGTCGGCAGGGGAATACTTTCCGTCCACCAGTACGGACACGTCGCCGCTTTGCACCTGAACGGAAAAACGGCCGGGACCAACATTGGCCATGCGCACCTCGCCGACCACGTCTACAACGTCTTCGTAGGTGGCCTCCACCCAATTCGCCAGCCGCTTCCGCGCTCTATCGGTGTAGGCCGCCTCGTTGGCGGCGCCACGGGCACGGGTAAATAGAACTTCACTTTCACGCAAGGTCTTGCCGAAGTTGCGGAAGAGTGGAATCACGTTCGATGGCAACCCGGAGGGAAGCAGATCGTCGGCATTGGCTGCGGCAATCGCCTGATCGATCAAGGCCACAGCCTCATCGAACTCGTCGCTAAGTTCCAACTCGCCTTGTTCGAGAGGCGCCCGGACACGTTGCAGCGGCACCAGGGCGGAGCCATCTTCGAGCCGATTGAACTGGAGTCGGAATCCCTCGCCGAAGCCCTTGGGCAGACGTGCCCGATCTGGATACTTGCCGCGCCAAAGTGATTTGGCGCATTCCAGCACCAGGTCGCGATAGGCGATCAGCTCCTGAGTGCATTCCACATCCAGCGCATGTCCGTCAAAGCGCTCACCGTCAAAGCGTAACGAGGCAAGTTCAATTGTCTGATCTATAGCCATGGTTTGGCACCTCCAATGAAGCTATTGTCTCTCATGGAACGCAGACGAAAAAGCGGCTTGCACTAGGCGCTGATTTGGCACGCACAGACTGGCGCGCCGTTTCAGTAGCCGGCGAGAGACCTGGTTCGATAGACTTCATCGATAGCTCGGTCTATTTACCGCTCCAAGGAATAGCCCAGATCAACCCGCCAATCGCCAGCCAGAAAAAGCCAAAGTACCAAACAACGCTCAACAGGCTCGTTATCCATGCCCACTTGGCCTCAAACCAACTTTGATTAGGTCGCCGAAAGAGGCGTGCGAATTCTGGGTCAAGTCGGCGCTGAGCAAGAAAGAGCTGATCATCGACTGGCTCATGATTGTGAGTGCACTCAATTTTTATTAGCTCATACTCCTCGCGAAGCGCTGTCGCCTCGTCAGATGAAAACGGTTTTCCGTCAGCAACCTCAGCGACACGCTGCCCCAGCTTTCGCTGAAAGGCATTCAGCTTCTGAGCATTCTGAAAGAGCGCCTCAGCCTTCACGGCGCCACTTGCCCCCCATTCAATTAGGCTGACAACAATCACAAACAATCCAAGGCAAACCGACAGCGCGGTCAAGTACTTATCTGCCGGAGTCCCTGCTGTAACCTCATAGACCTTCTGGATGAAGGCAACGGCAATCCCGGCTGCCGAGAATGTGCCAATACTGAATGTCACTGCTGTCCGGTTAAATTGAAGGTGGAATCGCTGTAAGCCATGACTGACAA
>NZ_JASJPC010000058.1:0-45830 GCF_031426875.1 Sulfuritalea sp. | reverse complement strand
GATTCAATGCCTATGATTATAGCATAACATTGGTGAAGTCCGACAGGCTGCTAGGTGTGCGCTGACCACGCGGGGTTCGCGTGGCCGTTTGACGCCGAATCGGCCGGCGACTGCAGCCGGTTTGGTCGGGAGCGGGGATCAGCGGATCAACAGCACAGGTATTTTCGCCCGGTGCACCACTTTCATCGCCACCGATCCCAGCAAGGTGCCCGTGAGTCCGCTGTTGCCGTGCGTACCTATCAGGATCTGGCTGCAGGCGTGGCTGTCGGCAAATTCGGTGATGGTCGATGCCGGGTCGCCCACCATGACGTGCAATTCAGGGCTGAGCCCGGCGGCGACCAGCCGGTCGCGCGCCGCGGCGAGCGCCGCCATGCCGGTTTCGAGATGAAACTCGCGCAGCGTGTCGGCGTTGATGAAGCGGCCGATATCGTTGGGCAGCGTCACCTGGACGTTGATCAGCAGGATCTGCGGCGGCTCGCGGCAATCCGCGGCGTGCTTGATGATCCAGTCTATCGAGTGCAATGCGATCTCGGAGCCGTCGATCGGTACCAGCCATTTTTTGGTCATGATTTCTTATCCTCGGTGGTGAGTTCGACAGCGGCGCGCGGCGTCGAGCGCAGCGACAGCCATTTGCCGATGGCGACCACCAGCGCGGCGCCGATCGTCGCCGCAATCGTCTTGACATAGGGTATGCCGTCGAGCAGCCCGGCCGGCACGGCCGGATCGGAAACCATCATGCCGCCGCCGATCCAGCCGAGCAGCGCGCCGCCGGCATCGATCACGATCGGATAGCGGTCCATCAGCTTCAGCACCAACTGACTGCCCCAGACCACGATCGGGATCGAGACCAGGATGCCGAGGGTGACCAGCAGCATGCTGCCGTTGGCGGCGCCGGCCACGGCGATGACGTTGTCCAGGCTCATCACCGCGTCGGCAACGATGATGGTCTTGATCGCGCCGGCCAGCGAGGTCGATGCGGCGACGTCACCATGGCCTTCATCTTCGGGCAGCAACAGCTTGACGCCGATCCAGAACAGCAGCAGGGCGCCGACGATCTTGAGCCAGGGCATCGCCAAGAGTTGCAGGGCGAAGAAGATCAGCACGATGCGCAGGCCAATGGCGCCCATGACGCCCCAGAAAATGCCTTTTTTGCGCTGCTCGTCGGGCAGTTTGCGACAAGCCAGCGCAATGACTACGGCATTATCGCCGCCGAGCAGGATGTCGATCAGGATTATTTGCAGTACGGCGATCCAGAATGCGGCGGTCGAAATGTCGAGCATGGAGGTGGGGAGTGGGGAGGTGGTTATGCGGGGATGGGCGCGGCCGCCAGTTTAGCGTTTGCGACGGGTTTCTTCCGGCATTGGCGGGTTTCTGTCGAGATCGAGTGCCAGCTTGATGCCGAAGCGGCCGGCGGTACCGCGCAGATGCTCCTGTGCACAGCGGCGCGCCGCTTCGGCGTCGCCGCGCGAAATGGCGTCGAAGAGGGCGCGATGCTCGTTCTGGGCTTCGTGCGGGTGAGCCAATTCGCGGCGCGTTCCCTGCCAGGAGAGCTTGCGCGAATCGGAAAAATGGCGCCCAAGAAATTCCACCAACTGGCTGACGTAGGCATTGTGCGTGGCCCTGGCCAGCGCGATGTGAAAATTGTCGTCCGCTTCCGTTCCGTCGTGGCCGGCGGCCATTGCTTCGTCCATCGCCTGCAGATGTTCGGCCATGGTCTTCAGGTCGCTTTCATCGCGGCGCTGCGCCGCCAACTCGGCCACGGCGCCCTCGACCATGGCCCGCAGTTCGAAGATGTCGCGCAGTTCGTCGAGTTCCGGCCCCGCGCCCTGCCAGAAGCGCAGGTTGATGGTTTTGGGCGCCTCGACGACAAAGGCCCCCGAGCCCTGACGGGTTTCGATCAGACCGTCGGCCTTGAGCCGCGCAATCGCCTCGCGTACCACGGCACGACTGACGCCAAAGGCGTCGCCCAACGCCTTTTCGGTCGGCAGCCGGTCTCCCGGTTTCAGCTCAGCGCGTGCGATACGGCGCTGCAGATCACCGGAAACCTCTTCGGAAAGGCGCAAGGGCCGAGCGATGCGGCTTAGTTCGGAGCCCGGTTCCGTAGTTTTCGGGGGTGTGGTCGGCATGGATAAATATTAATAGTTGTCCTATTGTCAGACAAATTCTCTTTCTGGTAAAGTGCCTTCGTCAGTCGCAGCACCGATGGTTCAAAAACAGGATCGCAGATCGCCGTGGCAATAGCCCAGCGACTGCCAAATCTCAAATTATCCCAGGAGGAGACTATGTCCGATACCAAGCAGACCGAGCAAAAACCGTCCCGCCGCAAGTTCCTAGCTGCTGCCGCCACCGGCACAGTGGGTGCCGTAGCAGCGGGTTTCCCGATGATCGCCGCGGCCCAGGCCGGGCCGATCAGCATGCGCTGGCAGAGCACCTGGCCGGCCAAGGACATTTTTCACGAATACGCGCTGGACTTCGCCAAGAAGGTCAACGACATGACCGGCGGCGACCTCAAGATCGAAGTGCTGCCGGCCGGTGCGGTCGTTCCCGCCTTCGGTCTGCTGGAGGCTGTGTCCAAGGGAACGCTGGACGGCGGCCACGGCGTTCTGGGTTACCACTACGGCAAGCAGAACGCGCTGGCGCTGTGGAATTCCGGTCCGGCCTTCGGCATGGACGCCAACATGTTGCTGGCCTGGCACAAGTACGGCGGCGGCGCCGAATTGCTGGCCAAGCTCTACGCGTCGATCGGCATCACCACGGTGCAGTCCTTCCTCTACGGCCCGATGGCGACGCAGCCTCTCGGCTGGTTCAAGAAGCCGATTACCAAACCGGAGGATTTCAAGGGCCTGAAGTTCCGCACCAACGGTCTGGCGATCGATCTGTTCACGGCGATGGGCGCCGCGGTGAATGCGCTGCCCGGCGGCGAGATCGTGCCGGCCATGGATCGCGGCCTGCTCGACGCCGCCGAGTTCAACAATGCCACCTCCGACCGCCTGCTCGGCTTCGCCGACGTGTCCAAAGTCTGCATGCTGCAGAGCTACCATCAGAGCGCCGAGACCTTCGAGATCATGTTCAACAAGCCCAAGTACGATGCTTTGCCGGCGAAAATGAGGGCGATCATTGCCGGTGCGGTGGAAGCGGCGTCGGCCGACATGTCCTGGAAGGCGATCGACCGCTATTCCAAGGACTACATCGAGCTCCAGACCAAGGACAAGGTCAAGTTCTACAAGACCCCGGATGCGGTACTGCAGAAGCAGCTCACGCTGTGGACCGACATCATGGCAAAGAAGTCGGCGGAAAACCCCATGTTCAAGGAAATCGCTGCCTCGCAGAAGGTGTTCGCCGAGCGCGCGGTGAAATGGGACCAGGACACCTACGTCAGCCGCCGCATGGCCGTAAGCCATTTCTTCGGAGGCAAAAAAGCGGCAGCTGCGCCCAAGAAGAAGGGTTGAGAGAGAAGGGTCGAGAAGTTCCCGTACCATGATCATCCTTCAACCATCCGGACGGGCTCCGGGTGGTTGATTTTTTTCTGCAGGCCAAGCTATGCAAATTCAGAATATTCTGCTGACGATAGACAAGATCAGCACCTTTATTGGCCAGGCCTTTTCCTGGCTGATCGTCTCGCTTACCTTCATGATCACCTGGGAGGTGATCTCGCGCTATGCGTTCGACAACCCGCACCCCTGGGCATTCGACGTCATGATCATGATGTACGGCAGCGTGTTCATGATGGCCGGCGCCTATACCCTGTCCAAGAACGGCCACGTGCGCGGCGACGTTCTGTATGGATTCTTTTCGCCGCGGGTCCAGGCCAGCCTGGATCTGCTGCTGTACTTCCTGTTTTTCATTCCCGGCGTGTTTGCGCTCGCCTGGGCCGGCTACAATTTCGCCGGCGAGGCCTGGGCCATCAACGAGCATTCGAACGTCACTGCCGACGGCCCGCCGGTCTACCCTTTCAAGACCATTCTTCCTGTGGCCGGTGCTTTCCTGCTTCTGCAGGGGGTGGTCGAGATCATTCGCTGCGTTATCTGCATCCGTGAGGGCGAGTGGCCGTCGCGCGAGCAGGACGTCGAGGAAGTCGACGTCGAGAAACTCAAGGAAATGGTGCACGTCAAGGACGAAGATATCGCCGCACTCGACCGCTTCGTCGTCGCCCAGGAAGGGGCTCATTCCTCAGCCCACGGCGGAGCGGCCAAATGAAGATCAGGAAGGAACTCTGGTTCGGTTTCTCGCTGATGGCGGCGATCCTGCTCGTTACCGTCATCTTCATGCCCTGGAGCAACATGCAGAACGGCCATATCGGCCTGCTGATGCTCTCGTTGGTGGTGGTCGCGATCATGCTTGGCTTTCCGACCGCCTTCACCTTGATGGGCATGGGCGTTTTCTTCGCCTGGCTGGCCTATCGCAGCGGGAATCCCGATCTGGCCGTGCGCCAGACGCTGGACCTGATGGTGCAGCGCGCCTATTCGGTGATGTCCAACGACGTGCTGATCTCGATTCCCCTGTTCGTTTTCATGGGCTACCTGGTCGAACGCGCCAATCTGATTTCCAAACTGTTCCGCGCACTGGAACTGGCATTGGCGCGCGTGCCCGGTGCGCTGGCGGTGGCGACGCTGGTGACCTGCGCGATTTTTGCCACGGCTACCGGCATCGTCGGTGCCGTGGTGACGCTGATGGGACTGCTGGCCTTGCCGGCCATGCTCAAGTCGGGCTATGACGTGCGGCTTTCGGCCGGCGTGATCACCGCCGGCGGCTGTCTGGGCATCCTGATCCCGCCCTCGGTGCTGCTGATCGTCTATGGCGCCACGGCGGGTGTATCGGTAGTGCAGCTCTACGCTGGTGCCTTCTTCCCGGGCATCATGCTGGCCAGCCTATATATCGGTTACGTGATCATCGTCGCCAAGTGGAAGCCGCACCTGGCGCCGCCACTGCCGATGGAGGAGCGGCACGTCGACCTGCCGGCGGCCAACGAAAAGATGCGCGATGCGATCAGCCACCGGGTATTGCCGGGCCTGATCGGCGCTTTGAAGGGCTCGCGCAACCTGGGCATCAGTACTGGAGTGATTGCGAAGCAGGGATTCGTAGCGCTGCTGCCGGCGATGGCGCTGGCACTGTTCCTGGGCTTCACCTGGCACCTGGCGACCAAGCCCGTGGTTACGAACGAAGCCGCAGGCCTGGTCGAAATGGGCGGCGGCATCGCCGAAGAGGCGGCCGAGGGAGCCTCCGGGGGGCTCGATGAGCCAAAGGAAGAGGGCGGCCTGGCGGAACCCAAGGAAGAGGGCGGCCTGGCCGAACCCAAGGAAGAGGGCGGCGATCTCAAGGAACCGCCTGCCGATGACGGCCTCAAGGAACCCCCTGCGGACGGCGTCAAGGAACTGCCTGCGGCCAACGCCGCTGCGGAGCCGGTCAAGTCGGCAACTGCCGCCGCACCACCGGCGCCGTCCGCGGTGGATACCGCCCCCGGCCCTGCCGCAGGCATAACTCCTGAAGCCGCAGAGCGTCGGCCGATTCCCATCTGGTACTGGATCGTGCTCGGCGTCAGCGTCACCAGTGCGGTAGGCTTTTACACCATCTTTACCTTCGTTCGCCTCGAAGTGTTCAAGATGCTGTTGGGATCTTTCTTCCCGCTGGCGCTGATGATCCTCGCCGTGCTGGGCAGTATCGTCTTCGGCTTCGCGACGCCGACGGAGGCGGCCGCTCTCGGCTCGGCGGGTGGTTTCATTCTTGCCGCGGCCTACAAGCAGCTCAACTTCGGCGTGGTCAAGGAGTCGGTCTTTCTCACGGCCAAGACCTCGGCCATGGTCTGCTGGCTGTTCGTCGGCTCCTCGATCTTTTCTGCGGCCTTCGCGCTTCTGGGCGGGCAGAATCTGGTCGAGCAATGGGTGCTGTCGCTCAACATGACGCCCCTGCAGTTCATGCTGCTGTCCCAGTTCATCATCTTCATCCTGGGCTGGCCGCTGGAATGGACCGAGATCATCGTCATCTTCATGCCGATTTTCATTCCCCTGTTGCCGCATTTCCACGTCGATCCGCTGTTCTTCGGGCTGCTGGTCGCACTCAACCTGCAGACGGCCTTCCTCTCGCCGCCGGTGGCGATGGCAGCGTTCTACCTGAAGGGGGTGTCGCCGCCACACGTGACGCTTAATCAGATATTCGCCGGCATGATGCCGTTCATGGTCATTCAGGTGTTTGCATTGGCGCTGCTTTACATCTTCCCCGAGATCGGCATGTGGCTGCCCGGTGTGCTCTATGGAAACTGAGCGGGAAGGATCATGAAACCGAAAATTCTGGTAGCCCGCGAAGTCTTTCCCGAAGTGCTGGAGCGTCTGCGCCAGCATTTCGAAGTCGATGACAATCAGGCGGATGCGGTGCTGGGTGTCGAAGGACTCAAGGCGCGCCTGGCCGGCAAGGCCGGCGCCCTGACTGCGGCCACCGATCCGGTCACGGCCGAGGTTATCGCCGCAGCGCCGGGTCTGAAAGCGATCTGCAATTTCGCGGTCGGCTACAACAACATCGACCTCACCGCCTGCTCAAAAGCAGGCGTGATGGCGACCAACACGCCCGGCGTGCTTGACGACACCACCGCCGATCTCGCCTGGGCGCTGCTGATGGCCAGCGCGCGGCGCCTGCCGGCGGCGGAACGCTGGCTGCGCAATGGCGAGTGGAAAGGCTGGCAGTTCATCCAGTGGCTGGGCTCCGACGTGCATCACGCCACGCTCGGCATTCTCGGCATGGGGCGCATCGGCCAGACCGTGGCGCGCCGCGCGCTGGGCTTCGACATGAAGGTGATCTACCATAAGCGCACGCCGCTGCCCGCGGAGCGTGAAGCCGAATGCCGCGCCACCTGGGTGGACAAGCAAACCCTGTTGCGCGAGTCTGACTTTCTGGTGCTGCTGCTGCCCTATTCGCCGGAAAACCATCACACCATCGGCGCCGCCGAACTGGCGCTGATGAAACCCACGGCGCACCTGATCAATGTCGCGCGCGGCGGCATCGTCGATGACGAGGCGCTGATTTCGGCGCTGCGCCAGCGCCAACTCTCGGGCGCCGGGCTCGACGTGTACGAGGGCGAGCCGAAGTTCAATCCGGGCTTCCTCGAACTCGACAATGTTGCGCTTACGCCGCATATCGGTTCCAGTTCGCGGGCGACGCGCATGGCGATGGCGATGACGGCGGCTGACAATTTGATTGCGGCGCTTGCCGGCCAGCGGCCGCCCAACCTGCTCAATCCCGACGTCCTGAAATGACAATGATTGCCTATCCCCCGCCCCCTTTCCCGCGGAAAGGGGTGACGTCGGTTCGATGGCTTCGCCATCTCCGGAGGATTGGCTTCAGCCTCCCTTGGGGCGGCCCGGCAGGAGGCTGAGATGAATCCCACCCGGCCGGCCGTGCTGCTCGGCCTCGGGGTGGCGATTGCTGCCTACCTGCTGTCCTTCTTCCACCGCGTCGCGCCGGCGGCGATCTCTGGCGACCTGCAGGTCAGCTTCGCCATCGGCGGCGCGCAGCTCGGCACGCTGGCGGCTACTTACTTCTACGTCTACACGCTGATGCAGATTCCCACCGGGGTGTTGGCCGACACCCTGGGGCCGCGCCGCATCCTCTGGTGGGGTGGGCTGGTGGCCGGCGTCGGTGCGATCCTGTTCGGTCTGGCGCCGAGTTTCGAACTTGCATTCGTCGGTCGCACCCTGGTCGGCCTCGGTGTCTCGGTGACCTTCATCGCCATGTTGAAACTGTTGGCGATCGGTTTCGACGAGCGCCGCTTCGCCACGCTGACCGGCCTGTGCATGCTGATCGGCAATCTCGGTTCGATCCTGGCCGGGGCGCCGCTGGCCTGGGCAACGCAGGCTGCGGGCTGGCGCCAGGTCTTCGTCGTGGTCGGCCTGCTGTCCTTCGCGCTGGCCTTCGCCAGCCGCGCCTGGGTCATCGAAACGCCGGCCGGCAAGGTCGATCGCACGGCCTGGCTGTCCGGCCTCGTTTCGGTGCTGAAAAACCGCGCGACCTGGCCCGGCTTCTTCGCCAACGCCGGGCTGTCCGGCGCCTTCTTTGCCTTTGCCGGACTCTGGGCGGTGCCCTACCTGACCCAGATGCACGCCATGTCGCGCGCCGTCGCCTCCAGTCATGTGAGCATTTACTTCCTCGGTTTTGCCATCGGCTCAGCGCTGTGGGGCCGCGTCTCCGACGCATTGGGGCGGCGCAAGTCGGTGGCGCTGGCGGTTTCCGGCCTGCACGTACTCGGTTGGGGTGTCTGGCTGTGGGCGACCTGGCGGGCCGATGGGGCCTTGCCGCTGGCGGCGAGCTATGGCTTGTGCCTGATGATGGGCCTGGCCACGGCCGGCTTCACGTTGTCCTGGGCCAGCGCCAAGGAAGTCAATCCGCCGCAGCTTTCCGGCATGGCCACCAGCGTGGTCAATGTCGGCATCTTTCTCGGTCCGGCGATCCTGCAACCGATGGTCGGCTGGCTCATGGAGCGCACCTGGGATGGCAGAATGGAGGCCGGCGTGCGTATTTATTCGGCGGGCGACTGGCGCAACGGCATGCTGTTATTGACGGCTGCTGCGGTCGCCGGATGGATCGCGACGCTGTTCGTCCGGGAAACCGGCTGCCGCAACATCTGGAAAACTGAGGACGAGAAGTGAAGGCAATCCTGCTCTATGGCCATGGTGCCCGCAATCCGGAATGGGCGCAGCCTTTTCATCGCATTCGCGATGCGATTCTCGCGCGGAATCCGCAGGCCCTGGTCGAGCCGGGCTTTCTCGAACTGATGCGGCCGAGCTTCGACGAGGGCGTTGCCAGCCTCGTGGACCAAGGCGCAACGGCGATCGTCGTGGTGCCGATTTTCATGGCCGCCGGCAGCCATGTGAAGAAGGATCTGCCGCAACTGGCAGCGAATGCCATGGACCGTCACCCAGGCCTGGTCATCGAACTCGCCGCGCCGGTGGGCGAGGCGGAATCCGTGCTTGCGGCGATGGCCGACTATGCGCTGACGGCCCGACCCGGCGAGTAAATTCCGCGCCGCAGCATCCCACCGGGGGATACCGTCCGCGCCTCCGGCGCGGACATACCCCACCAGGGGGTACCGTCTCCGCGTCCCGCGGAGACATAATGAAAAACGGGGGCCCGCGGGCCCCCGTTTCACTTGTGGCAGGTGGACCGACTCAATACACGTCGTGCTGCGTGTTGTGCACGTTGAACTTGCCGGTCGGCGTGACCAGCTTCGGATCCTTGATCACGGCCTTCAGCTTGCGCGTCTTGTCGTCGACCACGACCAGTGCGGAGGTCTTGTCCTTGGCGCTCCACACCGAGAACCAGACTTCGTCGCCGTCCTTGTTGTATTCAGGCTGAACGATGCGACGCGCGCCGTCGTCCTTGATGCCGGCCCAGTCGCCGATCGGCAGCACTTCGAAGCCCTTTTCCAGGTTGTTGATGTCGAACACGGCGATCGACTGGCTGACCTTGGCTTCCGGATTCAGCGGCGTATCGATCCAGAGGTTCTTCGACTTCGGATGGGTTTTGATGAACAGCGAGCCGCCGCCCTGCGCCTTGAGCGTCTGCACCACGCGCCAGGCCTGGTCCTTGTGCTTCTTCGGATCGGTGCCGATCAGGCTCACCGTCTCGTCGCCGAGATGGCTGGTGGCCCAGACCGGACCGAACTTCGGATGGACGAAGTTGGCGCCGCGACCCGGGTGCGGAATCTTGCCGACGTCGACCAGCGCGGCCAGCTTGTCTTCCTTGGTGTCGACCACGGCGATCTTGTTCGAGGCGTTGGCGGCGACCATGAAGTAGCGGCCGGTGGAATCGAAGCCGCCGTCGTGCAGGAAGCGCGCCGCGTTGATGCTGGTGACCTTGAGGTTGTTGAGGTCCTTGTAATTGACCACCAGGATCTTGCCGGTTTCCTTGGCGTTGACGATGAACTCCGGGTTGTAATGCGAACCGACGATGGCGGCGACGCGCGGTTCCGGATGGTATTCCTGGGTGTCCACCGTCATGCCGCGGGTCGATTCGATCTTCAGCGGCTTCAGCGTATCGCCTTCCATGATCACGAACTGCGGCGGCCAGTAGGTGCCGGCGATCGCGTACTTGTCCTCGAAGCCCTTGTACTTGGAGGTCTCCACCGAGCGCGCTTCGAGGCCGACCTTGATTTCGGCGACATTGGTCGGTTCCGGCATCCACAGGTCGATCAGGTTGATGCGGGCATCGCGGCCGATCACATAGAGGTAGCGGCCGGATTTCGACATGCGCGAAATGTGCACCGCGTAGCCGGTCTTGAGGATCTTCACGATCTTCTTGCTGGCGCCGTCGATCAGGGCGATTTCGCCGGCGTCGCGCAAGGTGACCGAGAACAGGTTGGCCAGATCAAGCTTGTTCATCTTCTTGGTCGGGCGCTGGCTCGGCGGCACGCTGACCTTCTGCGAGGCGAGCATTTCCTTCATGCCCCATTCCGGCGGTGTCGGCGGTTCCTGCTGCACGTAGCGCGCCATCAGGTCGACCTGGGGGTCGGTCAGTTCGCCCGAAGTGCCCCAGTTCGGCATGCCCGCGGGCGAGCCGTACTTGATGAAGACCTTGAGATATTCGGTACCGGAGGCCAGGGTCTTGTCCGTGGTCAGCGGCTTGCCGGTGGCGCCCTTGCGCAGCACGCCATGACAGCCGGCGCAGCGCTGGAAGTAGATTTCCTTGGCCTGTTCGAACTCGGCCTTGGTCATCGGCGGCGCCTTGGGATTGATGTTCTGGTGCATTTCCACCTTGCCCAGCGGCGAGTCGCCAGCCTGGTATTTCATCTCGGTGTCGGTCACGCCGGGTTTGGCCTGATCCTGGGCGCTGGCCACGCTCAGTGGCAGCGTCAGCGCCACGATCAGTCCAAGTTTGCGCAAGCTTATGTAACTTTCTCTCTCCATACTTTTCTCCCCTTTTGGCTATTGATCCATCGATAGAATTTATCGTGAGCGCGGACCATGCCCGACATCGGGTGGAAAGTCCTTGATGCGTGACAGTTCGCGCTGGCAGGCGACAAGTTCATGATATTGATCGAATTTCGCAACAGTTGAAGTTGAAATGGGTTTGGTTCGATGCATTTCCGGCGAAGCGAGGCGCAGAGCCAGGGACGGCGCATTTGCCAGAAACTTCTGGCTACGCTGCTTGATTTTTTCGAATATAAGCATATACTGATATTTACGATGACACAGCCAAATACGCGTTTCCTCCACAAGGGTCTTCTCCTCCTCCTGACGGCCCTTGTTTCCTCGCTCGCCGGCCTGGTGCCGGCGAGCAGGTCTTTCGCTGCCGACGCCGTGGCGAACAGTGTTTTGGTGCAATTGCATGATGTCGATCTGAGTTTCCCGGTCGAAGCGACGGTCGAAGCCGTGCGCCAGGCCACGGTGGCCGCTCAAATTCCCGGCCGCGTGCTTGAGGTTCGTGTCGATGCCGGGCAGCGCGTGAAACAGGGCGAACTTCTGATGCGTCTCGATGCGCGCGAAGCTGCGGGTTCCGACGCCAGCGCCCGGGCCACGCTGGCGCAGGCCGGTGCCGCCTATGAACGGAGCAGAAACCTGCATACCCAGAAATTCATCAGCCAGGCCGCGCTCGATCAGGCCGCGGCTGCCTTCAAGGCTGCCCAGGGTGCGGCCGCCGCCACCGGGGCCGGCGCATCGCATGGCGTGGTGACGGCCCCCATCGCCGGCGTGGTGGCGCAACGCCATGTCGAGCCTGGCGAGATGGCGACGCCGGGGCTGCCGCTGATTACGCTGTTCGACCCCAAGGGCATGCGCGTGATTGCCAGCCTGCCCCAATACAAGCTTGCCGAACTCAGAAAGGCCGGTCGCGCCCGCGTCGAGTTCCCCGAAACCGGAAAGTGGATCGACGTGCAGCGGGTCGAAATCCTGCCGACGGTGGACGCGCGCAGCCGCACCGCTACGGCGCGGCTCTACCTGCCGGAAAACCTGGAAGGCGTGGTACCCGGCTTGTACGCGCGGGCGCATTTCACCATCGGCCAGGCCAAGAAGCTCACCGTGCCGGCGGCGGCGGTCCTGCGCCGCGGCGAGGTGACCGCGGTCTATGTGCTGGACGACAAGGGCGCTGCGAGCCTGCGCCAGGTGCGTCTCGGCGAGTCGATGGCGGGCGGAGAACTAGAAGTGCTGGCCGGCCTCAATTCCGGCGAGCGGGTCAGTCTGGTGCCGCTGAAAACCGGCATCGACCTGAAGACCCTGGCCGCCCACTGACCCCATAAATTTTAGTCATGCCTGCAATCGCGGGAGTAATGACCATGTCAGCGACGTGGTTCGATAATTGGTCTCTTTTTCACAAGAACAATCAGGAGGAGAAACCATGGCTCACATCGTAATTCTCGGCGCCGGCATCGGCGGCATGCCTGCTGCGTATGAAATGCGCGAACTGCTGCGTTCCGGCGACAAGCTGACGGTGATTTCAAATAATCCGAAGCACCACTTCACGCCCTCGAATCCCTGGGTTGCCGTCGATTGGCGCAAGCGCGATGCGATCGAAGTGGAAATCGCCCCCCTGCTGGCGAAGAAAGGCGTCGACTTCATCCCGGTCGGCGCCAAGCGGGTCCATCCGGACAAGAACCAGATCGAGCTCGACGACGGTCGCAGCATCGACTACGACTATCTCGTCATCGCCACCGGGCCCAAGCTGGCTTTCGAGGAAGTCGAAGGCCTGGGACCGAAGGGACATACGCATTCGATTTGCCACGTCGATCATGCGGTCGAGGCCGAGGTCGCCTGGCAGGAATTCGTCAAGGACCCGGGCCACATCGTGGTGGGCGCGGTGCAGATGGCTTCATGCTACGGTCCGGCCTACGAGTTCGCCATGATCATGGATACCGATCTGCGTCGGCGCAAGATCCGCGACAAGGTGCCGATGACCTTCGTCACCGCCGAACCCTACATCGGGCACCTCGGCCTGGGTGGCGTGGGCGACTCGAAGGGACTGATGGA
This sequence comes from Sulfuritalea sp., assembly GCF_031426875.1. Classification (NCBI taxonomy): domain Bacteria; kingdom Pseudomonadati; phylum Pseudomonadota; class Betaproteobacteria; order Nitrosomonadales; family Sterolibacteriaceae; genus Sulfuritalea; species Sulfuritalea sp. The sequence continues at coordinate 32,886 of NZ_JASJPC010000058.1, read as the reverse complement.
ATCCGTCATGCGCGACCGCCACATCAAATGGATCTGCAACGCCAAGACCACCAAGGTCGAGGCCGGCAAGATGTACGTCACGGAACACAATGACGACGGCACGCCGAAAAAGGAACATGTGCTCGAGTTCAAGTACTCGATGATGCTGCCGGCTTTCAAGGGTATCGACGCCGTCATCGGCATCGAGGGTCTGACCAATCCGCGCGGCTTCATCCTGATCGACGCCTTCCAGCGCAATCCGAAGTTCAAGAACATCTACTCGGTCGGCGTCTGTGTCGCCATTCCGCCGGTGGAGGCAACTCCGGTGCCGACCGGCGCGCCGAAGACCGGCTACATGATCGAGTCGATGGTCAATGCCACCGTGCATAACATCCGCGAAGCGCTGGACGGCAAGGAGCCGAGCCACAAGGCGACGTGGAATGCCGTGTGCCTGGCCGACTTCGGCGACAACGGCGCGGCTTTCGTCGCCCTGCCGCAGATTCCGCCGCGCAACGTGAGCTGGTTCTCCCAGGGCAAATGGGTGCACCTGGCCAAGATCGCCTTCGAGAAGTTCTACATGCGCAAGATCAAGAAGGGCACCAGCGAGCATGTTTTCGAGAAGATGGTGCTCAATTCGCTGGGCATCATGAAGTTGAAGGACAAGTAAGCAGGCTGCCGGCGCAAGGACGAGAACACCGCGGATAGACAAGGAGAGGCCTGACCGAAACGGACCCTGACTCCCTGCTGCCTCCGCATCCTTGCGCCGGTATTTTTTCGGTAGTTTCAGATGAGGTCATAGTGGGGATATCGGGTCGCATTGCGGAATACTTTCTCAGGAATTCGCTGACGCCGCTGGTCGCATTGATCGCGCTGCTGCTGGGCATCGGCGCGACCTTGATCACGCCGCGCGAGGAAGAACCGCAGATCAACGTCACCATGGCGAATGTCTTCGTGCCCTTCCCGGGCGCGTCGGCGCGCGATGTCGAGGCGCTGGTGGCGCGCCCGGCCGAGCAGGTGCTGTCGCGCATCGCCGGCATCGAGCACGTCTATTCCGTCTCGCGCCCCGGCATGGCCGTGATCACGGTGCAGTACGAGGTCGGCGAGGACCCGATCCAGGCGCTGGTTCGCCTCTATGACACGATCAATTCGCACCGCGACTGGCTCTCGCCCAACTTGGGCGTCATGGAGCCGATCGTCAAGCCCAAGGGCATCGATGACGTGCCCATCGTCACGCTGACCTTCCACAGTTCCGATCCCGCGAAGTCGGCCTTCGAGATGCAGCAGGTGGCGCGCGCCGCCGAGATCGACTTGAAGCGCATCGCCGGCACGCGCGATGTCGCCACCATCGGCGGTCCCGGCCATGTCATCCGCGTCGTCATGGACGCCGACCGGATGAACGCGCACGGCATCACCGCGCAGGACCTGAAGGCCGCCTTGCAGGTGTCGAACGCCTCGCAGCCGGGCGGCGCGCTGGTTGCCGGCAACCGCGAGATCCTGGTGCAGACCGGCACCTACATAGAGTCCGCGGCCGACGTGAAGCGCCTGGTGGTAGGCGTCTTCGAGAAGAAGCCGGTGTATCTGGCCGACGTCGCCCAGGTCGTCGACGGCGCCGACCAGCCGTCGCGCTATGTCTGGCACGGCGACCGCAAGGCAGAGTTTCCGGCGGTGACCTTGTCGGTGTCGAAGAAGCCCGGCGTCAATGCCGCCGATGTCGCCGAAGCCGTGATCGCTCGCGCCGAGGCGCTCAAGGGCACGGTGATCCCCGAAGGAGTCCAATTCACGGTCACGCGCAACTATGGCGCGACGGCGACCGACAAGGCGCAGAAGTTGATCGGCAAGCTGGTCTTCGCCACGGCCTTCGTCGTGCTGCTGGTGTTGTTCGCGCTGGGCCGGCGCGAGGCGGTGATCGTCGGCACCGCGGTGACCCTGACTCTCGCGGCAACGCTGTTCGCTTCCTGGGCCTGGGGCTTCACGCTGAATCGCGTCTCGCTGTTCGCGCTGATCTTCTCCATCGGCATCCTGGTCGACGACGCGATCGTGGTGGTCGAGAACATCCATCGCTGGCATTTGCTGGAGCCGGACAAGCCGCTGTGGCAGATCATCCCGCCCGCCGTCGATGAAGTCGGCGGGCCGACCATACTCGCTACCTTCACCGTGATCGCAGCCCTGCTGCCGATGGCTTTCGTCACCGGCTTGATGGGCCCCTACATGAGCCCGATCCCGATCAATGCCTCGATGGGCATGTTCATTTCGCTGGCGATCGCCTTCGTCATCACCCCTTGGCTGGCGCTCAAGATGATGAAGCCGGCCGGCCACGGCGGCGGTGCACACGCCGATCCGCTGACGGGCAAGCTCGACCGCTTCTTCCGCCGCCTGATGACGCCGCTGCTCGATCCGCGTACCGGCAGGGCCGCGCGGCGCAAGCTGTGGATCGGCATCCTGGTCGCGATCCTGGCCTCGGTCAGCCTCGGCTTGTTCAAGCTCGTGGTGCTGAAAATGCTGCCCTTCGACAACAAGAGCGAGTTCCAGATCGTGCTCGACATGCCGGTCGGCACCCCGCTCGAGGAAACGGCGAAAGTGCTGCGCGAAATCTCCGCCGAGATCGCGCAAGTTCCGGAAGTCGCCGACTACCAGGCCTATGCCGGCACCGCCAGCCCGATCAACTTCAACGGCCTGGTGCGCCAGTACTACCTGCGCAGCGCGCCGGAAATGGGCGACATCCAGGTCAATCTCGTCGACAAGAAGCACCGCGATCGGCAGAGCCATGAGATCGCCGTGTCGGTGCGCGATCGCGTGGTGGCTGTGGCGAAAAAGCATGGCGGCAATGTCAAGGTGGTCGAAGTGCCGCCCGGCCCGCCCGTGATGTCGCCGATCGTCGCCGAAATCTATGGTCCGGATTACGCCGGTCAGATTGCGGTGGCCAAGCAGGTGCGCGCCGCATTCGAAAGCACGGCAGACATCATCGGCGTCGACGATACCGTCGACGAGGACGCCGACAAGCTGGTGCTGCGCGTGTCCCAGGCCAAGGCGGCGCTGCTCGGCGTGGCGCAGAAGGACATCGTCGAGGTGGTGCGCATGGGCCTCTCCGGCGAGGATGTGACGCCCGTGCATGACGGCGACGCGAAATACGAAATACCGGTGCGCATCGTGCTGCCGGCCGAGCGCCAGAACAGCATCGACCAGTTGCTCAAGCTCAAGCTGCGCGGCCGCGACGGCACCCTGGTGCCCGTCTCGGAAGTGGTCGAGGTCAAGCGCACGCTGCGCGAGAAGGTCATTTATCACAAGGATTTGTTGCCGGTCGTCTTCGTCACCGGCGACATGGGCGGCAAGCTCGATTCGCCGCTCTACGGCATGTTCGACATCCGCAACAAGCTGGCCGGGATTGCATTGCCGCAGGGCGGCACGCTGGGCGAATACTTCTTCAAGCAGCCCAAGGATCCCTACGCGCAATACTCGCTGAAATGGGACGGCGAATGGCAAGTGACCTTCGAGACTTTCCGCGACATGGGCGCCGCTTATGCGGTCGGCCTGATCCTGATCTACCTGCTGGTCGTGGCGCAGTTCAAGTCCTACCTGGTGCCGCTGGTCATCATGGCGCCGATTCCGCTCACCATCATCGGCGTGATGCCCGGCCACGCGCTGTTCGGCGCCCAATACACGGCCACGTCGATGATCGGCATGATCGCGCTGGCCGGCATTATCGTGCGCAACTCGATCCTGCTGGTCGACTTCATCAATGAACAGGTCGCCGACGGCATGGACTTCGCCGAAGCCGTGATCCAGGCTGCGGCGATCCGCGCCAAGCCGATCGTGCTGACCGGGCTGGCGGCCATGCTCGGCGCCTTGTTCATCGTCGACGACCCGATCTTTGCCGGCCTCGCGCTGTCGCTGATTTTCGGCATCTTCGTCTCCACCCTGCTGACGTTGGTGGTGATCCCGGTGCTGTACTACGCCGCGATGAAAAATCGAATTGGAGTCCCGTAGGAGCGAGCTTGCTCGCGAAACACCCGCGCATCGCCAGCAAGCTGGCTCCTACAGCAGCCAAACGCAATATCGAATCCAGCCGGCCTGAACCTCAAACCCCCATCAAGGAGCACTACAAATGACCGTCAATCAAATCGTCCGCATCGTCGCCGGCTTTTTCATCATGGCTTCGCTCGCGGCCGCGTATGCCACAGGCCAGGTCGACATGAGCCAGTTGTCCTGGCTATGGTTCACCGCCTTCGTCGGCGCCAACCTGTTCCAGAGCGGCTTCACCAAATTCTGTCCGCTGGATTCGATCCTGAAGAAGCTGGGCGTGCCGGAATCGACCGGCAACAGCTGCGCCTAAGCGAAAAGTCTGGCGAGTTCCGCGCCCGGCGAGGGAGCGCGCATGAAGGCCTCGCCGACGAGGAAGGCATGCACGCCATGGCTGCGCATCAACGCGACGTCGGTCGGGGCGAGGATGCCTGATTCGGTCACCACGATGCGCCCGGCGGGAATGCGGCCGAGTTGAGACAGCGTGGTGTCGAGGCTGACTTCGAAAGTGCGCAGGTTGCGGTTGTTGATGCCGATCAGCGGCGTCGTCAGTTGCAGCGCGATGTCCAGCTCGGCGGCGTCGTGGCATTCGACCAGCACGCCCATGCCCAAGGCCTGGGCAATGGCTTCCATCTCCTGCATCTGCGACAGCGACAGTGCGGCGACGATCAGCAGGATCGCGTCGGCGCCCATGGCGCGGGCTTCATAGACCTGGTAGGGATCGACCAGGAAATCCTTGCGCAGTACCGGCAGCGAACAGGCGGCGCGCGCCTCGCGCAGGTAGGCTTCCGAGCCCTGGAAGAAGGGCTGGTCGGTCAGCACTGAGAGGCAGGCGGCGCCGTGCTTTTCGTAATCGGCGGCGATTTCAGCCGGGCGGAAGTCGGGACGGATCACGCCTTTCGAGGGACTGGCCTTCTTGATTTCGGCGATCACCGCCGCGCATTTTGCCGTGTCGCCAGCGCCAACTCTTGCCCTTATCGCGCCGACGAAATCGCGCGCTGCCGGCTGTGCTTCGGCTGCCGCGCGGACGACCGCCAGCGGTTTGGCAGCGGAAGCCGCCGCCACTTCCTCGCGCTTGACGGCGAGGATCTTTCTGAGAATGTCCGACATCAGGCGAACTTCGAGGTGAAGGCGACGAACTCGGCTAGCTTCTTGCGCGCCGCGCCGCTGACGATCGCCTCGCGTGCGCGGGCGATGCCGGCGCCTATCGAGGCTTCCAGGTTGGCGGTGTAGAGCGCGGCACCGGCATTCAGCGTGACGATCTCGCGCGCCGTGCCGGGCTTGTTTTCCAGCGCCTCGATCAGCATGGTTTTCGATTCGGCCGCGTCGGCAACACGCAGGCTGCGGTTGGAGACCATGGCCAGGCCGAAATCCTCCGGATGGATTTCGTATTCGGTGATCTTGCCGTCCTTCAGTTCGCCGACCAGGGTCGCGGCGCCCAGCGATATCTCGTCCATGCCGTCCTTGCCCCAGACCACCATGACGTGATCGGCGCCCAGGCGCTGCATGACGCGCACCTGGATGCCGACCAGGTCGGGATGGAACACGCCCATCAGGGTGTTAGGTGCGTCGGCCGGGTTGGTCAAGGGGCCCAGGATGTTGAAGATGGTGCGCACGCCCATTTCGCGCCGCACCGGGGCGACGTTTTTCATCGCCGGATGATGGTTGGGCGCGAACATGAAGCCGCAGCCTATGGTCTCGATGCATTCGCCGACCTGCTGCGGGCTCAGGGTGATCTTGGCGCCGAGCGCTTCGAGCACGTCGGCCGAGCCGGATTTCGACGACACGCTGCGGTTGCCGTGCTTGGCCACCGTCGCTCCCGCCGCGGCGGCGACGAACATCGAGGCGGTGGAAATGTTGAAAGTGTGCGCGCCGTCGCCGCCGGTGCCGACGATGTCCACGAAGTGCGGGTTGTGCGGCGTGTCGACCTTGGTCGACAGTTCGCGCATGACCATGGCAGCGGCGGAAATCTCGCCGAGGGTTTCCTTCTTCACGCGCAGGCCGGTAAGGATGGCGGCGACCATCAGCGGCGAGATGTCGCCCTTCATGATCTGCCGCATCAGGTGCAGCATTTCGTCGTGGAAGATTTCGCGGTGTTCGATGGTGCGCTGGAGCGCTTCTTGTGGCGTGATCATGATCAGGCTTCCTTCAAGAAATTTTTAAGCAGCTCATGGCCGCATTCGGTCAGTATCGATTCGGGGTGGAATTGCACGCCCTCGACATTCAGTTCGCGGTGGCGCACACCCATAATTTCGCCGTCTTCGGTCCAGGCCGTGATTTCGAGGCACGCCGGCAGCGTGTCGCGGCGGATCGCCAGCGAGTGGTAGCGGGTCACGGTCAGCGGATTGGGCAGGCCGGCGAAGACGCCCTTGCCCTCGTGAAAAACCGCCGAGGTCTTGCCATGCATCAGTTGCTTGGCATGCACGATCTCGCCGCCGAAGGCCGCGCCTATGCTCTGGTGTCCAAGGCAGACGCCGAGTAACGGGATCTTGCCGGCGAATTCCCTGATCGTCGCCACCGAGATGCCGGCTTCGGCCGGCGAGCAGGGACCGGGCGAGATCACGATGCGCGCCGGGTTCATCGCGGCGATTTCCTTCAGCGTGATCGCGTCGTTGCGATAGACGCGCACGTCCTCGCCGAGTTCGCCGAAATACTGCACCAGGTTGTAGGTGAAGCTGTCGTAGTTGTCGATCATCAATAGCATGGCGATGACTCCCGAAGGGCCGTCCCGAGGGAGGCATAGCCCCCTTGGGGGGCAGCGAACATAGTGAGTGTGGGGGCCATATATTTCCCTAGTCGAAACGCGTATCCAGTCCGGCTTCGGCCATCTCGGCGGCGCGCAGTTGCGCCCGCGCCTTGCTCAGCGTTTCCTGCCATTCCGAATCGGGATCGGAGTCGGCGACGATGCCGGCGCCGGCCTGGACATGAATCTGCCCGTCCTTGATCACCGCAGTGCGGATCGCGATGGCCAGGTCCATGTCGCCGTTGAAGCCGAGGTAGCCGACGCTGCCGGCGTAGATGCCGCGCTTCGAGGGTTCCAGTTCGTCGATGATTTCCATCGCCCGCACTTTCGGCGCGCCGGACACCGTGCCGGCCGGGAAGGTGGCCTTGAGCACGCCGGGCGCACCCTCGTCGTCCTTCAGTTCGGCCTCGACATTGGAGACGATGTGCATCACATGCGAGTAGCGTTCGATGATGAACCGGTCGGTGACTTTCACGGTGCCGGTTTTGGCAACGCGGCCGATGTCGTTGCGGCCGAGGTCGAGCAGCATCAGGTGCTCGGCGCGCTCCTTCGGGTCGGCCAGCAGGTCGGCGGCCAGCGCCTCGTCTTCGGCGGCCGTGGCGCCGCGCTTGCGCGTGCCGGCGATCGGCCGCACGGTGACGCGCTTCTGTCCGTCCTGATGTTCGAGCCGCACCAGGATCTCCGGCGAGGCGCCGACGACGTGAAAATCCTCGAAGTTGAAATAGAACATGTAGGGCGAGGGATTCAGCGTGCGCAGCGCGCGGTAGAGCGCCAGCGGACTCGCCGCGAAGGGCTTGCTCATGCGCTGCGAGAGCACCACCTGCATGATGTCGCCATCGACGATGTATTGCTTGGCGCGGCGCACGGCGGCCTTGAATTCCTCTTCGCCGAATTCCGAAACGGCGGGCGCGGATTGCGTCTGCACTTCCGGCGGAATTGCCACCGGCGCGCGTAGCTTCACCAGCAGCTCCCTGAGCCTTGCCTGCGCCTGTTTCCAGGCGCCGGGGAAGCCCGGTTCGGCATACACCACCAGCGAGAGCTTGCCCGAGAGGTTATCGACGATGGCGATTTCCTCGGACAGCAGCAGCAGGATGTCGGGCACGCCGAGCGGATCGGGCAGTTTGTTTTGCGCCAGTTTGGTCTCGATGTAGCGCACCGTGTCGTAGCCGAAGGCGCCCACCAGTCCGCCGCAGAAGCGCGGCAGGCCCGGCAGGTCGGGCACCTTGAAGCGCGCCATGAACTCGGAAATGAAGCTCATCGGGTTGGTGTGGTCGCGCCGCTCGGCGACGCGATTACCGCTGAGCACCATGATGGCGCCGTCGACCACGGCGATGCGAGTGCTGGCGGCCAGGCCGATGAAGGAATAGCGGCCGAAGCGCTCGCCGCCCTGCACCGATTCGAGCAGGTAGGAGTAGGGATCGTTGGCCAGCTTGAGGTAGATCGACAGCGGCGTGTCGAGGTCGGCGAAGGTTTCGAGCGTCACCGGGATGCGGTTATAGCCCTCGGCGGCGAGCCGGTTGAAATCGGATTCGGTCATGGGGAAACTCCACGGATACGGGTGCTGCAAGGACAAAGTGCGCGGATCGAAAACTCCGGCGCGGTGGAAATCAGGCGCTCAAATAGCGCAGGCGAGCCAGGGCCGCCAGGGCCAGGCCTCCGCCCCGAGGGCGTGTTTCCTTGTCATTTGCAGGTTGCGGTGGAGCATGGTGCTTAGGCGATCTTTCGAAAGTTCCCTTTAGGGACGCACAGCGCCAGTGCCGGGAAAGTTGGTGCTGGCGATACGGCGCGCTGCCTCCGCCAGCGACGCGACTATAGCATCGCAGTCGATTCCTTGCACATCCTCGCCCTCGTTGTAGCCGTAAGGCACGAGGAACACCGGACAGCCGGCGGCGCGCGCCGCGGCGGCGTCGTGGCGCGAATCGCCGATGTGCAGGTTCTCGGCGGGCGTGGTGCCCAGGCGCTGGCAGGCGTGCAGCAGTTGCGCGGGATGCGGCTTCTTGTGCGGCAGGCTGTCGCCCGAAACGGCGAAATTGAACCAGATTCCAAGGTTCGTGGCGACCAGCAGCGGTTCGGTGAAGGCGGTGGCCTTGTTGGTGATCACGGCCAGCGGCAGGCCGGCCGCATGGAAGGCCTGCAGGCCTTCGAGCACGCCGGAAAACAGTTGCGAGCGGCGGCCGTTCTCGATTGCGTAGTGGCGGCGGAACACGACCTGCGCTTCGTCGATCGCAGCGCCGTCGAGGTCGGGCAAGCAGCGCGCGACCAGTTTGGGAATGCCGCGACCGATGAAGGCCGCGATGGTGGCCATCGGATACTCCGGCCGGCCCAGTTCGCGCAACATCGCGTTGGCGGCGGCGGCAAGGTCGGGCACGGTGTCGAGCAGAGTGCCATCGAGGTCGATGGTGACGGAGCGTATGCGGTTCATGCCGGCGACGATAGCATGGCTTGCGCCACGGTCCGCAAGCGGTATCGATGCGGGCATTTCGCGGGCTTATCTGGCCGAAGGCTTTGGCCCCGGCTCATGCGCTGATCTCGACGCGGTTGCGCCCCGCGGCCTTTGCCCGGTACAGCGCGGCATCCGCCCGCCTGACCAGCGTGTCGGCATCGTTGGCGTCGCGCGGCGCCTCGGCCAGGCCCACCGAAATTTGCACCGAGAAGGGACGACCGTCGACTTCGAGCGACAGTGCGCCGACCGTGTGCCGAATCTCCTCGGCTCTTGCTTTCGCCGTGTCCAGGGGCATGTTGGGCAGCAGCAGCAGGAACTCTTCGCCGCCGTAGCGGCAGGCGATGTCGCCTGCCCGCAGCGAATCGCTCAAGGTCGCGGCCACGGCGACCAGGACTTTGTCGCCGAACTGGTGGCCGTGGGTGTCGTTGATCTGCTTGAAGTGGTCGATGTCGGCCATCATCGCGCTCAGGGGCGAGCCGTCGCGCAGGCATCGCGCCAGTTCGCGGTCGATGGTGGCGGCAAGATAGCGGCGGTTATAGAGCCCCGTGAGGTGGTCGCGGTCCACCTGCTCCTTGAGCTGGGACTGGAGCAGCCGGATTTCGAACAACTGGGATTGCAGCGCGATTTCGTTTTCACGCAGCTTCTCGCGCACCTGATGCAGCTTGAGCGTGCGGCGGTGGGTGCTTATGCCGTACATCACCAGGTAGGTCAACAAACAGAACATCGACAGGAAGGCCACGGCCAGGCTGCTGTCGGGCAGGAAGCGCAGCCCGGCGAAGGGCAGGGCGACCGCCATGCCCAGGGCATGGGCCGCCGTGACCTTCGCCACGCCCTTGCCGCCTTCGAAGGCGGCCAGGTTGATGCTGACGCTGACAAAGAAGATGAAAGCGATCCAGAGGGGGAAGCCCATGCCCGCCGACCAGATGCCGAAGCAGAACGAATCGAGCAGCATGTTGCCGATCTCGCTCTGCAGCGGATCGCGGGCCAGCCGTGCGCGCCAATATACGAGGTGGGGATAGACCAGGAATTGCAGCACCAGGGCCGCCCAAACCCACGACGGGCCGGCCTGTTGGTAAAGGTGGACGGCCACCACAAGGAACAAAATCACCCACGACGCCGAACGGTTGCGGTAGTTCATCAGAACCGCCCAATGGAGCCGTTCTCGCGGCGGTGTCGTTGCGTTTGGCGTCAAGGTCTTGCTACCAGTAGGGCCGGGAGCCAGTTCAAAAGGGCCTTTCCGGAAAGAGGTCTGCCAGTGGTTCCTCAGTTCATTGGCCTATTTTAAGACCTCAACATCTTCTGGGTAAAGTAAAGACGCTGCCGCCGCCGGAAGGCGGAGGATGGGTTACGGTTCGTGCCGGGACGATCGGGCGCGGCAGGGCCGCGATGGCATCTGCTCAGGCGGCGCGGAGCCCGAGCATGGCGCGCGCGTCGGCCGGGTTGGCGACTTCTCGCCCCGCGTTGCGCGCGCAGGCAGCCAGCGCTTCGATCAGCGCGCCGTTGCCCGCGGCGCGGCTGCCGTCGGGCAGGTAGAAGCTGTCTTCCAGTCCCGTGCGCAACATGCCGCCGAGTTCGGCGACGCGCTGGTGCAGCGGCCATATCTCCTGGCGGCCGATCAGCGTGGCCTGCCAGGGCGAACCCGGTGCCATCCAGCGCAGCAGCAGTTGCAGCAGGTCGGCGTCGACCGGCATGCCCGAGGCCACGCCCATGACGAAGTTGTATTCGGCCTGGTTCGTCATGCCGGCCTTCTGGTACATGGCGACTGAACGCACGATGCCGACGTCGAAGCACTCGAACTCGGGGCGGGTGCCGGTCTCGTGCATCACGTCGAGGAAGGCCTGCACCTTTTCCACCGGATTGTCGAAGACCATCGGCGGCCAGGCCCAGCGGCCGTCCTCGCGCAGCTTCAGGTAGTTCAGCGTGCCGGCGTTGCAGGCGGCGATCTCCGGTTTGACGCGGCGGATGCAGGCCGCGGGGCCGGCGATGTCGGCGCCGATCACGCCGGTGGTCAGGTTGATGATGACGCCGGGGCAGGCGGCGCGGATCGCGTCGACAATCTCGGCCGCGACGTCGGGGTCCCAGGAGGGCAGATGGCCTTTGCCGGGTTCCTGCTGGCGCAGATGCACATGCATGATGGATGCACCCGCGTCATAGGCTTCGCGCGCCGAGGCGGCCATCTGCGCCGGCGTGACCGGCACCGGATGCTGTTTTGGATCGGTCAGTACGCCGGTCAGGGCGCAGGTGAGGATGGCTTTGTCGTGGGTAGGCATGGAAGTTCCTCGATGCTGAGTTCGACCAGTATGGCGCCGGCCTCGACCTGCTGGCCGAGCAGGACGCGGATCGCGGCGACCGTGCCGGCGGCATTCGCCGTCACGCGCATTTCCATTTTCATGGCTTCGATCACGGCCAGGGTCTGGCCGACGCTCACCGTGTCGCCGGCGCCGACTTCCAGTCGGGCGATGGTACCGGCGACGGCGGCACGCGCCGTGAGCGGATCGTGGCGGGTCTTGGTCGCGGGGAAGGGCGAAGCTTCGCGGAAGACGAAGACGGCGGCCTCGCGCGCCAGGTGCAGCGTATCGCCGTCGTGGTGGACGATGGCGTGGCGCGTGATGCCGTCCATGGTGTAGCGCAGCCGGCCATTGTCGTCGATGCGCCATTCAATCGCCGTTACCTGCCCGCGAAGCGGCGTTCCAGGTACGCAAGGCGAGCCAGCGCCAACTCTTACGGGACTTCGATTCGCTCGGTTGTAGTAGGAGCCAGCTTGCTGGCGATGGGCGCTTGTTTCGCGAGCAAGCTCGCTCCTACCTGTGTCATCCGTGGACTCAATGCGCAGCGTGCGCGTTTCGCCACCGCAGGCCAGCGTCAGGCCGAAGCCGGCGACGCTTGCTGCGCGCCAGCCGGGTTGTCCGGCGAACAGCGCTGCGGCAAGCTGCCAGTCGGCCTCGCTCGGCTGCGGGCGCTGCAGGATGTCTTCACCGTCAGTCGCCCATTCGTCGAGCAGCGTCGTGTGCATTTGCGCGGCGCGAAAACTTTCATGGTCGACGAGGTCGCGCAGCAAGCGGCCGTTGGTCGGCAGGCCCAGCAGCGGTGCGTCTTCGAGCGCCGCCATCAGGCGGCGGATCGCGTCGCTGCGGTCGCGGCCGTGAGCGATCACTTTCGCCAGTAGTGGGTCATAGTAAGGCGACACGGCGCCGCCCTCGGCGATGCCGGCGTCGATGCGGATGCCTGTGCGCAATGCGGCCTCGGGCCGGAAATGCAGCACCGGACCGGTCTGCGGGACGAAGCCCGCGTAGGGATCCTCGGCATACAGCCGCACCTCGATGGCATGGCCGCGCCAAACGATTTCATCCTGCTTGAGCGGCAGCGGCTCGCCGGCTGCGACGCGCAGTTGCCATTCGACGAGGTCCAGTCCGGTGATCATTTCGGTGACCGGATGCTCGACCTGCAGCCGCGTATTCATTTCGAGGAAGTAGTGACGCAGTTCCCGGTCGACGATGAACTCGACGGTGCCGGCGCCGCGATAGCCGACGGCCAGCGCGGCGGCCACGGCATCGCGTCCCATGGTTGTGCGCATGGCCGGCGTGACGATGGGCGAGGGCGCTTCCTCGATCACCTTCTGCCGGCGGCGCTGCGTCGTGCAGTCGCGCTCGCCCAGATGCACGGAATTGCCGTGGGCATCGGCGAAGATCTGGATCTCGATGTGCCGGCCCTGTGGGATCAGGCGTTCCAGCATCAGCGTGGCGTCGCCGAAGGCGGCCAGCGCCTCGCGCCGCGCGCCGGCCAGGGCCTCGGGCAGCTCGGCGGCGTTCTGCGCGAGGCGCATGCCGCGCCCGCCGCCGCCGGCGACGGCCTTGACCAGCAGCGGGTAGCCGAGCTTCTGCGCCTCGGTCGCAAGTGTCGCGTCGCTCTGGTCCTCGCCCAGGTAGCCGGGTACCGTCGGCACGCCGGCGGCGGCCATGCGCCGCTTGGCGCCGGCCTTGTCGCCCATCGCGGCGATGGCTGCGGCCGGCGGGCCGATGAAGACTAGTCCCGCTTCGATGCAGGCGCGGGCGAAGCCGGCGTTTTCGCTGAGGAAGCCGTAACCTGGATGGACAGCATCTGCGCCGGTTTTCCGCGCTGCCGCGAGCAGCGCAGCGATGTTCAGGTAGGACTCGGCGGCCGACGCCGGCCCGATGCGCACGGCTTCGTCGGCCATGGCTGCATGCGGCGCCCCGGCATCGGCGTCGGAATACACCGCGACGGTGCGATAGCCCAGCGTGCGCGCCGTGCGCATGATGCGGCAGGCGATCTCGCCGCGATTCGCAACCAGAATCTTGCTGAAGCTCATGGCCGAGGAAGTGTCCCTTCCAGTTTGGCGATGATCCCGAGCATGACCTCGTCGGCACCGCCGCCGATCGACACCAGACGGCCGTCGCGCCAGGCACGCGAAACGGGATTGTCCCAGGTGTAGCCCATGCCGCCCCAGTACTGCAGGCAGGAGTCCGCCACTTCGCGGTCGAGCCGGCCGCACTTGAGCTTGGCCATCGAGGCCAACCGCGTCACGTCCTTGCCGGCCACGTATTCCTCGACGGCGCGGTAGGTCAGGGCGCGCAGCGCCTCGACCTCGGTGCGCAGTTCGGCGAGGCGGAAATGCACCACCTGGTTGTCGAGGATGGATTTGCCGAAAGCCTGGCGTTCGCGCGTGTAGGCGATGGTCTGGTCGATCGTGTTGTCCATCATGCGCAGGCTGCTCGCCGCGCCCCACAGTCGCTCTTCCTGGAACTGCAGCATCTGGTAGGTGAAGCCCATGCCTTCCTGGCCGATGACATTGGCCTGGGGTACGCGCACCTCGTCGAAGAAGATCTGCGCAGTGTCGGAGGCGTCCATGCCGATCTTGATGATCTTCTGCCGGCTGATGCCGGGTGTGTTCATCGGCACCATGATCAGCGACTTGTTCTTGTGCGGCGCGCCTTCCGAGGTGTTGGCCAGCAGGCAGCACCAGTCGGCCTGCATGCCGTTGGTGATCCACATCTTGCTGCCGTTGATTACGTAGTCGCCGCCGTCCTTGCGCGCCGTGGTTTTCAGCGCCGCGACGTCGGAACCGCCGCCGGGTTCGGAGACGCCGATGCAGCCGACCAGGTCGCCGGCGATCGCCGGGACAAGGAACTCCTGCTTCAGCGCTTCGGAGCCGAAGCGCGCCAGCGCCGGTGTGCACATGTCGGTCTGCACGCCGATGGCCATCGGCACGCCGCCGCAGGCGCAATCGCCGAGCGCCTCGGCCATGACCATCGAATACGAGAAATCCAGCTCCTGGCCGCCATACTCGGCCGGATACTTGAGCCCGAGCAAGCCGAGGTCGCCGAGCTTCTTGAACACCTCGTGCGAAGGAAACTGCTCGGCCTCTTCCCACTTGGCGACGTGCGGATTGAGCTGCTCGCGCACGAAGCGGCTGACGGTGTCGGCGAGCTGGCGGTGTTCGGCGGTGAATTGCATGGCTGTTGCTCCTTTCTAGCCCGAAAATTTCCCAAAAAATGCCGCCCTCCCCGTAGGAGCGAGCTTGCTCGCGAAAAGCTTCGGCGGTACGTCGGCCGCATGCTTCGCGAGCAAGCTCGCTCCTACGGGGCTTGGCCAGAATTGATGCAACATTCCGGCTAAAGCCTGGCGACGCCGAAGGTATTCGGCCGCAGTGTGCGCGCCGCGCCTTCGGCGGCGATATCGAGGCAGAGTCCGAGGATGCGGCGTGTGTCGCGCGGGTCGATGATGCCGTCGTCCCACATGCGTGCGGTGCCGAACAGCGCGGTCGATTCCTGTTCCAGGCGCAGCCGCAGGCCTTCGCTCATGGCTGCCAGCGCCGCTTCGTTGGCCGGCTGGCCGGCGCGTTCGAGCTTGGCGCGGCCGACGATCTCCATGACCTTGGCGGCCTGCGCCGCGCCCATCACGGCGGTGCGAGCCGAGGGCCAGGCGAAGATGAAGCGCGGGTCGAAGCCGCGGCCGCACATGCCGTAGTTGCCGGCGCCGTAGGAGCCGCCGAGGACGATGGTGAGCTTGGGCACGCGGGCGTTGGCCACGGCCTGGATCATCTTCGAGCCGTGCTTGATCGCGCCGGCGCGTTCGGCGACCGAGCCGACCATGTAGCCCGTGGTGTTCTGCAGGAAGATCAAGGGCGTGTCGCTCTGGTCGCAGAGCTGGATGAACTGCGCGGCCTTGGTCGAGCCATTGGGCTGGATCGGGCCGTTGTTGCCGAGTATCCCCACGGTATGTCCGTGCAGGCGGGCGTGGCCGCAGATCGTGTCGCTGCCGTAGGTGGCCTTGAATTCGAGGAAGTCGGAAGCATCGACCAGACGCGCGATGACTTCGCGCACGTCGTAAGGTTCGCGCTCGTCGGCGGGGACGAGACCCAATAGTTCCTCGGCCGGATAACAAGCTTGTTTGAAAGTTGGCGCTGGCGGTACGGCGTCGGGAGTTCGCAGAGCACTGCTCTGCGCCGACGCCGGTCGGCCGCTGTGCAAAGCGGCCGAGGGCCCCGAACAGGGGCCGGCGCCCGCCGAATCCCAGTTCAACTTGTCCATGACTTCGCGCGCCATGGCGATCGCATGGGCGTCGTTCTCGCACAGGTATTCGCCCAGCCCTGTGACGCCGGCGTGGGTCTCGGCACCGCCCAGTGCTTCCTCGTCGACCTCCTCGCCGATCGCGGCCTTGACCAGCGGCGGGCCGGCGAGATAAATGCTGGAACGTCCGCGCACCAGGATCACGTAGTCGGACAGTCCCGGCAGGTAGGCGCCGCCGGCCGTGGAAGCGCCATGCACGATGGCGATCTGCGGAATCCCCGCGGCCGACAGCCGCGCCTGGTTGGCGAAGCTGCGGCCGCCCTCGATGAAGATTTCCGACTGATAGATCAGGTTGGCGCCACCGCTCTCGACCAGGTAAATCAGCGGCAAGCGGTTGTCGCGGGCGATCTCCTGCGCGCGCAAGCTCTTCTTGAGGCCCATCGGCGGAATCGTGCCGCCCTTGATCGCGCTGTCGCTGGCCATCACCACGCAGCGCTTGCCGCTGACCGTGCCGATGCCGATGATCGATCCGCCGCCGAGCACCGACTTGTCGCCGTCGTCGTCGTGCATGCCGAGGCCGGCCAGCGTCGCGAACTCGATGAAATCGCTGCCGCGGTCGATCAGGCGCGCGACGCGCTCGCGCGGCAGCAGCTGGCCGCGTTTTTCGAACCTGTCGCGCTTGGAAGCCGACTCGTCCCGCACTTTCTGTTCGAGAGCGCGCACCTCGGCCAGCCGTTCGGACATGCGCGCGACGTTGGCAGCGAAGGCGGCCGAGCCGGTATCGATGGCCGATCTCAGCGGTGGCATCAGGTTTCCTTCAGCACGTCGGGCATCACGCTGCGATGGAAGCCATCGAATGCTTCGGCACGTCGGTGGTCGGGAATCGGGAACAGCGGCGTGTCGAGCGGCGCGCCGCCGTCGATCGCCAGCGTGACGCCGGTGATGAAGGAAGCGCCTTTCGACAGCAGGAAGCATATCGTCGCGCTGACTTCGGATTCCGTGCCGAGGCGGCGCAGCGGCACATGCTGCTTCAGCCGCGGAATCATTTCGCGCACCGGACCTTGGTAAGTATCGAGCCCTGCCGAGGCGATCCAGCCCGGCGCGACGGCATTGACGCGGACGCCGCTGGCCGCCCATTCCACGGCGGCGGTCTTGGTCAGGTTCGCCATGCCGGCGCGCGCGGCACCCGAATGGCCCATGCCGGGCATGCCGTTCCACATGTCGGCGGTCATGTTAACGATGGCGCCGCCGTGGGTCTGCATCGATTGCAAGTAAAGCTCGCGCATCATCAGGAAGCCGCCGGTCAGGTTGTTGGCCAGCACCGTCTCGAAACCCTTCTTGCTGATGGCGGTGAGCGGCGAAGGAAACTGGCCGCCGGCGTTATTGACCAGGCCGTGGATGCGTCCGTGGCGTGTTACCGCTTGCTGCACGGCATTCTTCAGCGCATCTTCGTCACGGATGTCGAATGCGGCAATCTCGGCGCGGCCGCCGTCTTCGGCGATCTCGGCAGCCACCCGTTGCAGCTTGTCGGCGCTGCGGCCCGTCAGGATCACGTTGGCGCCGAGCGAGGCCAGTTCGTGGGCGACGCAGCGGCCGATGCCGCTGCCGCCGCCGGTGACCCAATGCACTTCGTCGGCGAACAAGCCGGCGCGTAACACGCTGCTGTAATGCTTGCTGCTGCTCATCGGCACTCCTTCGCGCATCGCCATTCCGAATCGGCAAGTTCGCGACGATGCTACCGGCAGCTTCCGTTAACGTCAACATGATTGCGTTAAGGAAAGAATTATCTTGAATGCGCGAATAGCACTTGCTAGGATGGCGGCGCACCATCGATCGATAACGGACGCAAAGGATAGCGGCGCGTGACGAAGCCAGGCAGAGTTGCAACGAAGAATGCGGCGGCGTTTGTCGCCAGCCATCGTCCGGCGGCGGACGGCGAATTGTTCGGCATCACCGAACTGTCGCGCGAGTTCGGCATTTCGCTGCGCGCGATCCGTTTTTACGAGGATAGGGGCCTGCTCGCGCCGCGCCGGATCAATGGCGGCCGCGCCTATTCGCGGCGCGACCGGGTGCGGCTGGGGCTGATCCAGCGCGGACGGGCGGTCGGCATGTCGCTGGCGGAAATCGAGCACATCCTGTCCTTGTACGGCGATCATGGCGAAGGTCACGCGAAGCAGCTCGATTACCTGATCGGGCGCATCGACGAAGCAATGACGGAACTCGATACGCGGCGACTTAACATCGAGACGATGCTGGCTGAGCTGGATGTGGTCCGCGGCGAATTGCAGCGCGAACTCGCGGCGAAACGCCGCAACGGAAAGAAGATCGGCAAAGCTGCCTGAACCAACCGGGCGTCGTCCGCGCCGGCCCCGATCATGAGGGCCGAAAACGGCGAGTTTCCGCGCCTATCGTGGCTAAACTGCAGCCATGCAATTCACACAGCTCGATCCCCGGGCCTGCTACCAGGCGATGAAAGCGCACGATGCGCGTTTCGATGGGCATTTTTTCGTCGGCGTTGCGACCACCGGCGTGTATTGCCGTCCGATTTGCCGCGTACGTTTGCCGAAACCCGAAAATTGTACTTTCCATCCGAGCGCCGCCGCGGCGGAAGCGGCCGGATTTCGTCCTTGCCTGCGTTGCCGGCCCGAACTCGCTCCCGGTTTCGCGGCGACCGAAGCAAGCGCAAAGCTGGCGCGGACTGCCGCCCGGATGATCGAGGACGGCATCGCCACGGATGTCGATCTCGCGTCCGTCGCGCGGCGTATCGGCGTCAGCGACCGACATTTGCGCAGGATATTCGCCGCGGAATTCGGCGTCGCGCCGATTCAGTATGCGCAGACGCATCGCTTGCTGCTGGCGAAGCGGCTGCTGACCGATACGCCGCTGCCGGTTGTCGATGTCGCATTTGCCAGCGGTTTTTCCAGCGTCCGGCGCATGAATGCGCTGTTCGCGCAACGTTACGGCTTCAGCCCGACACGGCTGCGCAAGGAAGGCGGTAAGCATGATGCCGCCGTCGATGAGCATGCGCTGAGTTTCATCCTGCCGTACCGGCCGCCTTACGATTTCCCGCGCCTGCTGGCGTTCTTCGGCATGCGGGCGATGCCGGGCGTCGAATGCGTCGACGAAGCTGCCTATCGCCGCGTCGTCCGGGTCGCGTCGAATCCCGCGACGATCGGCTGGCTCGAAGTGAGCCAGGTTCCGCAGCGGCACGCATTGCAATTGCGTTTTTCCGCGACGCTCGCCGCCGCGAGCCAGGAATTGCTGTCGCTTACCCGCCAGGCCTTCGATGTCGGCGCCGATCCGCAGGAAATCGCCGCCGTGCTCGGAGCGCTGGCGCAGGGTGCCGAGGGATTGCGTCTGCCCGGCGCATTCGACGCGTTCGAACTCGCGTTGCGGGCGATCCTCGGCCAGCAGGTGAGCGTGAAGGCGGCACGCACATTGGCGAGCCGTTTTGTCGAGGCCTACGGCGAACCGGTGGCAACACCGTTTGCGGATCTGACGCGGGCTTTTCCGTTGCCGTCACGCGTGGCGGCATTGCGGCGCGACGAGATCGCCCGCCTCGGCATCGTCGGTCAGCGCGCCGACGCGATGATCGCGCTTGCCTGCGCGATGCTTGCCGGCACGCTGGTGCTGGGCCCTGCCTGCGAAGCGGAAGAGACGATCGAGAGCTTGCGCCGCATCCGCGGCATCGGTCCGTGGACCGCCCATTACATCGCCATGCGCGCGCTGGCGTGGCCCGATGCCTGGCCGCCGCAGGACGTGGCTTTGCTGGGCGCCCTGCAACTGCCGAACACCACGCAAGGCCAGCGCGCGGCCGACGCGATGGCAGAAGCGTGGCGCCCGTGGCGCAGCTATGCCGTGCTGCATGCCTGGCGCAAACTGGAAACGGTCGAACGAGCGAAGGAGCAGCGATGACAAAATATTATCAATGGCATCAATCGCCCTTGGGCGAACTCTTGCTGGCGGGCAGCGGCG
Organism: Sulfuritalea sp.; assembly: GCF_031426875.1. Classification (NCBI taxonomy): domain Bacteria; kingdom Pseudomonadati; phylum Pseudomonadota; class Betaproteobacteria; order Nitrosomonadales; family Sterolibacteriaceae; genus Sulfuritalea; species Sulfuritalea sp. The sequence goes on along the minus strand of NZ_JASJPC010000058.1, from coordinate 13,202 downwards.
AGGCGATCACCGATGTGCATATGCGCGCCGGAAAATACCTGCCGGAAATTCGGTCCGATTGGGTGCCCGGGCCGCACGACGCAGTGCTGAACCAGTTGCGGCGCGAGCTGGATGATTATTTTGCCGGCCGCCTGCGCCGCTTCGGCGTTGCGCTGGCGGCACAGGGCACGGCATTTCAGAAGCAGGCCTGGGCCTTTCTCGCCGCGATTCCGTTCGGCGAGACGCGCAGCTATCGCCAGCAAGCTTTCGCGATCGGGCGGCCGAACGCGGCGCGGGCGGTCGGCGCGGCGAACGGCAGGAACCCGATCGGTATCGTCCTGCCCTGCCATCGCGTGATCGGCGCCGATGGCAGCATGGCCGGCTACGCCGGCGGTATCGACAGCAAGGAGTTCCTGCTGAAACTTGAAGGCTTCCTCTGAGCGCTTGCGGCCCGCTTCAGACCTTTTCCAGTTCGGCGCGCAGCGCGGCGATCACGGTGTCGTAACGGTGCGGGTCGGCATCGCGGCCGGCGCCGAATACGGCGGAGCCGGCGACGAAGGTATCGACGCCGGCTTTTGCCACTTCCAGGATGTTCGCCGGACCGACGCCGCCGTCGATTTCCAGGCTGACGTTCAAGCCGCGTGCGTCGATCATCTGGCGTACCTTGCGCGCCTTGTCGAGCACGTAGGGAATGAACTTCTGGCCGCCGAAGCCGGGGTTGACCGACATCAGCAGCACCATGTCGAGCTTGTCCAGCGTGTATTCGAGCACGTCGAGCGGCGTCGCCGGATTGAACACCAGGCCCGGCTTGCATCCGCATTCGCGGATCAGGCCTATGGTGCGGTCGACGTGTTCCGAAGCTTCCGGGTGGAAGGTGATGTAAGTGGCGCCGGCCTTGGCGAAGTCGGGGATGATGCGGTCGACCGGCTTGACCATCAGGTGCACGTCGATCGGCGCCGTGACGCCGTGCTTCTTCAGCGCTTCGCAGACCAGCGGGCCGATCGTCAGGTTCGGCACGTAATGGTTGTCCATGACGTCGAAATGCACGATATCGGCGCCCGCGGCGAGCACGTTGTCGACTTCCTCGCCGAGCCTGGCGAAGTTGGCGGAAAGAATGCTGGGGGCGATCCTGAACGTCTTGGACACGGCGTACTCCCGAAAGTGGATCGAAAGATTCTACCGTTGGCGTGGCGCGGCGGATTCAGGATTTGTGATGGCAGCCATAAGCGCGGCTAGAATCCCGGCCATCCATCCACGGGAATGCATAGATGATTCTGCTGACAGGCGGTGCGGGTTACATCGCGCTGCACACCGCCGCGGTGCTGATCGAGACGGGCCACGACGTGGTGCTGTTCGACAACTTCTGCAACAGCAAGCCGCTGGCGGTAGAGCGGCTGGCGGCGATCGTCGGCCGACCGGTGCCCTGCGTGAAAGGCGACGTGCGTTCGCGCTCCGACCTCGACGGCCTGTTCGACCAGTATTCGATCGATGCCGTGATCCACTTCGCCGGGCTCAAGGCGGTCGGCGAATCGGCGGCCGAGCCACTGCGCTACTACGACAACAACGTCAGCGGCAGCCTGGTCCTGGTCGATGCGATGCAGCGGGCGGAAGTCAGGCGCATCGTCTTCAGCTCGTCGGCCTGCGTCTACGGCGAGCCGGACGCCAGCCCGATTGCCGAATCGGCCGCGCTGCGCCCGGCCAACACTTACGGCCGCACCAAGTTGATGGTCGAGGAAATCCTGCGCGACCTGCAGCTCGCCGCGCCCGACTGGTCGGTCGCCTTGCTGCGTTATTTCAATCCGGTCGGCGCGCATCCGTCCGGGCTGATCGGCGAAGATCCGAACGGCATTCCCAACAACCTGATGCCCTTCGTCACGCAAGTCGCAGTCGGCCGCCGCCCGGAACTGCAGGTTTTCGGCGGCGACTACCCGACGCCGGACGGCTCGGGCGTGCGCGACTACATCCACGTCATGGATCTGGCGGATGGCCACCGGGCGGCGCTCGACTGGGTTCTGCGCGATCCGCGCGAAGTGCTGACGGCGAACCTCGGCACCGGCCAGGGCTACAGCGTGCTGGACGTGGTGCGGAGTTTCGAGCAGGCCAGCGGACGGGCAATTCCCTACCGCATCGTGGCGCGCCGTGCCGGCGACGTTGCCGCTTATTGGGGCGATCCTTCACTGGCCCGACAGCGCTTGGGCTGGACCGCGCAGCGGACGCTGGAAGACATGTGCCGCGATTCGTGGAACTGGCAAAGCCGGAATCCGCAGGGCTTTGCCTGACGCGAGTTACCGGGTCGCCAGCGCCAACTTTCAGCGGGCGCCTGCCGGCGACTCTCCGTGCGTGAGGGCCGCCGGAAAATCAGACAGCGACACCAGCCACACGCCCTCCCTCGTCGCGTTGAGCGATCCGCCGTGCACCAGCATGCGGATCCCGGTGGCGCCTGGATCCAGCGCTGCCAGGCGGTGGAGCGAGGACAGCATGTCGCCGGACACCGTGGCGCCGGACTTGATCTCGATGGCCAGCGAATGGACTGGACGCTCAATCAGCAAATCCACCTCCAGTCCGCCCGAGTCGCGGTAGAAGCTCAATTGCGGGCGCCGGCCGCGATTGAAGTGCCATTTCATCGCCTCGGAAATCACCAGATTCTCGAACAGTTGGCCGCGCAGGGGATGCGTCGCCAGTTGCGACTGCTGGTTGATGCCGAGCAGAAAGCTGGCCAGTCCGACGTCATGAAAATACAGCTTGGGCGAGCGGGTCAGCCGTTTGCGCAGATTTGCGTGACGGGGCTGGAGCTGGAAGACGATGTAATTCGCTTCGAGCAGGGTCAGCCAGGCGCGCGCCGTGGGTTGCGAGACTCCGGTATCCGCGGCGAGGTTGTTCAGGTTCAGCAACTGACCAATGCGTCCGGCGCAAAGGCGAACGAAGCGCTCGAACAGGGCGAGATCGCGGATCTGCGCCAGTTGGCGCAGGTCGCGCTGGACAAAGGTTTCGAAGTAGTCGGCCAGCATTTGTGCCGGATCGAGCTTCAGGGCGTGTATGCGCGGGTAGCCGCCGGCATGCAGCAGACGCTCGGGTGCGGCAGCGATCCCGGCCATGGCGAGTTCCTCGATCGACAGCGGCAGGAGTTTGAGCAAGGCAGTGCGCCCGGCCAGCGACTGGCTGACGCGGCTCATCACTTCCAGTTGCTGGCTGCCGGTGAGGAGGTAGCGGCCCGGCGTCGGCGCCGCGTCGACCAGGACCTGAAGCCAGGAGGGGAGGTCCGGCGCGCGCTGGAATTCATCGAAAATCGCCCCGTCCGGGTAGCGCGCCAGAAACCCCCGCGGATCGGCCAAAAGGTCGGCGCGGGTATCCGGCGCCTCCAGGTTGACGTAGGGCTTGTCGGGAAAAGTCTGCCGCAGCAGCGTCGTCTTGCCGCTCTGGCGAGGGCCGGTCACCGTAATCACGGGATACTGGGCAGCCAGCGCGACGAGGTGTTGGGCGATCAGGCGGGGGAACATGAAAGCACTATAAGTCATGCAATTTCAAAGTTCAATCTTGAAGTTGCATGAATGGGTGGCGGCATGGCGCCCTGTTGGGGCGATCCATCCCTGGCCCGGCAGCGTTTGGGCTGGACCGCGCAACGCAGCCCGGAAGACATGTGCCGCGATTCCTGGAACTGGCAAAGCCGGAATCCGCAGGGCTTTGCCTGGGGCGGCGCCGTGGCGCCAACGCCAACTCTCTTACGGCTCAGGGCAGCCGGCCGGCCGCGACTAGACGGTTGAACAAGATGCTCTTCGACAGCCAGACCAGTTGATCGTCGAATGAACTGCCCTGCTGCGCACCGACGAAGGCCCGGTCGGCGATGGTTGTGGCCTGTGGGTTTGGGTTGTGGGTTTCATCGGTACCGGAGCCGGAGGAAGCAGCGTTCTTTCCCAGCGAATAGATTACCGCGACTGCGTCGGTGGCCAGTGAAGTGTTTGCCGCACAGGATGCCGTGTCGGGAGTCGGAGTGGCCATGCCGGTGCCCGTGGTGCATATCTGCAGGTCAGGCGTCAGCGCAGTCATGCCGGTAGTCTTCATGCCCGATGCGGTGGTGAAGGCGCTTGTGTTTGCCACAGTGATCGAGTAACGCACGCGATTCACAGTCTCGGCGCCCCAGCCGTCTACGAGGTAGCCTTGCGTATCGACGGGCGCCAGACCAAGCGTGGCCGCGGGGAAAAAGCCATCGTAGGGATGGTTGCAGGGGCCGCCGCCGGGGGGGTCTTCCACGCCGTTGCTGGTGCTCGATGCCGGACAGGGCAGGCGGTCGTTGGCCATCGCATAGCCGAGCAGGGCATCACGGGCTTCCGCCAGAATCTTCTGTGTCTCGCCATAGGCGCGAACATCCTGCTGCGCCGATAGCGGCAGCAGCATGCCACCCAGCAGTAGGGTTACGATGAACATTACGATGGCCAGTTCGATCAGCGTGAAGCCACGCTCCACGGAAGTTGGTGCTGGTGATACGGCGAGTTTCATGGCAGCCACGTGGTTGCTCTATCCTTAATCTCGATCAGTTGTCCGCGTGCGGTTCCGCTGGAACTTGCTCTCTCTGCTACGGTAAAGCCGAGCCGAAGATTTCTGAAAGAGGGTTGGTAGCACAAGTTGTCCGAGCCACAGGACTGGCCGTTGGGGCACAGCGGCGCGCTTGCGGCGCAGGCGCCTTTTTGTTCATCGTAGATTGTCGCGGTGTCCGCTACAAGCGGCTTGGCCGTCGCGTCGAGTTCGCTCATCGGGCGTGTTGTATTGGCCAGTGCGGTAGCTCTGGGCGTAAGGGCCTTGGGGGCCGCAATCGCGGGAGCCATATCGCCAGGCTCGTAGTTCAGTTCGAGGCCGAAGCGATAGGAATTGTCAGAAATTTTGGTAATGGTGCGCGTTCCGTTGTACTCCGGAGGGACGGCACCGGAAATAGTGATGATGTCTCCGCTGCTCAAGCCGTGATCGGCGGAGGTCACGGTGGCGCGGTCCGTGCCAAAGTCGATGTCGGCCCAGCTGATGGCGGATATATAACGGCCGGGATTGGCGGTGCCGCTTGGCAGCGTTGCAGTAAAGTGGGTCGCGTCGATCACCGTCACCGGATATTCGCCATTGAAGCCCGTGGGCACTGCATCCTTGATGACGACGGTATCTCCGGTGCTGAGGTTGTGGACGCTGCTGGTGGTTACTGAGAGGGTCGGCGGCGAACCAGCACTATAAGTCATGGCCGATATGTTAGCGGCGGGATGCGCCTCGATCCAGAATTTGACCTGCACGCTTGTCACGCCGTTCTTGGGATCGCTTGGAGCGGTGAAGCTGCGGGTGAGTTCGAGACGGGCATGGAACTCGCGTTGTGACGCATTGGTGCCGCCCATACGGTCGAGTGGTGCGACGCCGGGGATGATGGCTGGATCCGTCACGTAGGGCAGCACCGGTGCCGGATTGCGCGGGCCAGGGCGCGGCGAAGGGTCGCTAGGCATTGGCAGACCGGGCTGGTCATGCACATTGTCGTCCTGCATTGGTTGGGTCAGCGCATCGCCGTAACCCCAATAAACGATGGCGACGTGGCTGCTGTTGGCGAGACTTTGCTGGGTTCCGGGATAAAGTGAGCTACCCGCCCAGCAACCGGTCGTGTAGCACGGATCGTTGCGCCCATTGCTCAAAGTGCTGCCGGTTTCGGTGAAAAAGCATGCGGGATGGCCGCTGGCATCGAATGTGGGTGAATTGCACTGGCGCGACGTGTCGAGTTCGATGGCGAGCTTCGGCGAAGCGATATAAGGAATCAACACGTTGCCGCTGTCGCCCGAGTATCCCAGGTGTTGCCGGGCCGCGCCGCATACGTTGGCGGCATTGCGGTCGCCATCGATCACGGCAAAGGTGAAGCCCTCGCCGACCTTGCGGATACGGAAGCGGAAATAGCTGCGAAAGCCTGTGCCTGCGGCCGCGGCTTCCGGTATCCAGGCGCATGCAGAGAGGTCTGTCGCGCTGGCGCCATAGTTCGAGCCGATGTCTGCACTACCCAGGGTCAAAAGGCTCGTCGCCGGAGTGTAATTTGCCAGCTGGATGTTGCCGGCGCTGGTGGCCACCGTCGGTGCGACAACCGTAAGGCTGGGGCCGGAGGGAATGCAACGTACGATGTCTTGGTTGGCCGCCTGGCTTGCCGATACCAGAGTGAGTTCGGTCGGCCCGGTGAAGTCGAAGCTGCCGTTCGGCGGGCTGAAACTGGCGAGATTGATTCCCTCGAGGTAATTGACCGGTTGATTTCGCTCGGCGGTGATGCTGCGCGACTGGCCGCTGCCGCGCTGGCCGCCGAAAATCAGCGTCGCCGGACAGGTGGCCGAGGTGTCGTCGCCGGCATCGGTCGTGTTCTTGGTGTCGGTCACCGTGAAGTCGTTGGCAATCTTCGTGGCGACAAAGAACTGATCCTGGTAGTGGCTGAAGTAGCCGAGCGGGTGCTGCGTGTCGTCGTAGCAGGTGCTGCTCGGGATACGGCCTACGCTCTTGTCGGTGGGCGCGGTGAAGCCGGTCAGCGTGTCGGGCGTGAAGCCGCTGCCGGCGGCGATCTGGTCGCGTAGGCAACTTGTCATGCGCTCCAGCATGGCATTGATGTCGGTGCGGAAATAACTTGAGCCGCGCAGAGTACGGAACAGCAGTTCACTGGTGAGCGTGGTGCCGGTATCGTTGGCGACCACGGTGCATGCTGATGAGTCGTTGGACGGGCAATTGCCGGCCCACAGCGTTCCGTCGCTGCGGCGGCTTACGGCGCCGCCGGCCGACAGAGACTTGTTAGCGGCAGAAGTGTCGCCGCTTGCACTGTTGGTCGTGCCGGTCAGATAGTTGGTGATGCCCGCGAGGTCTGTGGCAACCACAGGGTCGAGGTAGTTGGTGACAACATAGTTGCCGCCGCATTGCGTAACGGTGTCGGTCGCCGAGGTGCTGCGATCCTGGCCCGACAGCGGCGGCCCCGGCGAGAAAATGACCGCAATCGGGCGCTCATGGGCCGAGCTGATGGCGCTGACCATAGCGGCTGTGCCGTTGGCAACGACAACATCGAGTTGTCCCAGTGTGTCCCAGTTCATTGGAGAAACCAGCAGTTGACGCTGATGACTGCCTGAAACAGCGTACCAGAGACATTCGCCATGGGCGTCCCGGAGCGGTCCGGTACCCAGCGTGCGCCAGGGGAAGCGGCCGATAACCGTAAAGTTGAGGGCGATGCTGCCGGAAGGTGAGGCTAGTGCAGCGTCGCATCCTTCGCCGCTGCAGCCGGCGTTATTGTTTCGTGAATCGCCCAGATCCGGTAGCGGCAGATAGCCATAAACACGATCAAGTTGACCGTCGTTGATCTGGTCCTCGCGGTACCTGATCGCATATCCAATCAACGCTTCGCGCGCCTGGGTGAGGGCTTCGCCGGTCTGTTGTTGGCTGCGGGCCTGCATGAATTCCGGCGACAGATTACTTACCAGGAAATACAGGCCGCCCATAGTCAACAGGATCAGCAGGGCCATCAGCGCAAATCCTTGCGCGCCGGCGCGGCGCGGCAGGGAAAGGCGCGAGCTGCGCATGATCGGGTTCAGCGCCCGCGCTTGGCCGGCGTGCGCACCACGCCGCCGCCGAGCCGGGTATTGCGCTCGCCGGTGGCCCGGTTGATGGTTTCGCCGACATTGAGCTGCGCCGGCGTTTCGTCACCCGGTGCCAGCAGGGCGCTGCCGGGTGTCTTCGGCGACACCACGGCGCTGACGCCGGTGCGCGCACTTTCACCCTCGGTCTGCGCCGTGCGGTTGATCCAGACGGTGGTCTTGCCGCTGGATCGATAGACCACACCGTCCAGGCTCATCGTGGTGCCCTGCAGGGTTTGCGCTTCCTGGATGTTGAAAGTGCGCTGGCGCTCCATCGCGGCACGCCGCTCAGGCGTGAAGAACAGGCGACCCAACTCCTGGGCTCCGACGCCATGGGCCGCCGCCAGCAGAAGCAGACCGCCCAGACCTAGGTGCGACGAGAATCTCATTTGCCTTCCCTGAAGGTAATCCATTCGAGTGTGCATTCGGCCTTGAGCTGGGCATTGCTGCCGCGCCCGGCACTGCCCGGTGCAATCCGCTCCATGGTGCAGCTCCGGATGTGTATTAGAGCCCTTACCGCGTCGCGCAGTTCCGCAAGAAAGTCCAGTAGTTCACCCTCGTGCAGCAACTGTATCTGCAGCCGCATCTGGCTGGACATGATTTCGTAGCCTCCCGCCGCTGCCCCGCCGGGCAATATGCCGCTATCCACGGGCCGTTGTGGTGCGAAGTCGAAATCCAGCTTGAAGATGCGGCGCGCGGCCTTGATCCGGGCGATGGCCTCAATCCAGTCCAGTCGTTGTTCCGGGCCAATATAGCCGCGGCGCTGGAGCGCCTGGAAGCGCCCGATCTTGTCACGCAGCTCCGCCTGTTCCTCACGTGCCCGTGCGAGCTTGCCCTGGATGTCGACGCGTGCGGCCGAGGCTTGCTTGAAATCCCTTTCGCTGCTTTTCTTCAACTGTTGGGTGGTCCATACCGCAGCGCCGCCGATCAGGGCCAGGGCGATCAGGAAGGCGATGGCCCATTGCAGGCGCTTGAAATCCTTGGTGTCGAGCTTCATGCCGGATTCACCCTGTTCGTCACCGGGCGGCTCACATCAGGCGCGCGATGCGCAGCGCGAATTTCGGCACATCCGCGGCCTGCAGTTCGCCAATCTCGCCGGCGCTCTTGAGCGGTTTGTCGGATTCGATGTCGAAGGGCCGGCTGATGATTCTGACATCGGTCTGGGGACTGCGCAGTCGGGCGGCGAAGTTTTCGATCAGGTCGATCTGGGCCCGTTGGTCGGTGACCAGGCCGAGCGGAAGCTGAGCCTGGATCTCGAGGGTCACCCAGCCTTCTGTTGCGGCAGGCGCCGCGGCGCCTGCGGGCTTCGGCTCCGCCGCCGGTTTGCCGCCGGCATCGAGCTGATCGACGATCTTCCAGGTAAGGCGGGTCAGTTCAATGCGCGGGCTGTCGTTCAGTGCCAGGCTCAAATGCGTCAGCAGCGGTTCCAGGGCCGGCGTGCGCTTCTGCAGCGCCTCGAAGCGCCCGATCAGTGCGCGCAGCTTGTCCGGCGTCAGGTCGATCTTCGGCAGTCCTTCGAGAATCGTGTTGTAGCGCTGGACGTCGGCAGCCGCGATGGCCTGGGTGGCTGCGGTCTGTTCACGCAGTTCGTAAATGTTCAGGCCGGTCTTGCCGGAAAACAGCAGGCAGCCGGCAAGCGCTATCCACCCTGCGCTGGTAAGTGCGGAGCGGATCCGCCACAGCTTGTAGAAGCGCCTTTCGTTTGCCGGAGCGAATTGCTGGACGGGCGTCTTGGTCGCCAGACAATGCATGAACAACTGGTCGGCATTGCTGTCGACCGGGACTTCCTTGAGTCCCAACTGGCGCGCCACGGCGGCGATGTCGACGAATTCGAAATTCAGCTCGCCGCTGTTGCGGCAGAAATCCTGCAGGACCGGGGTCTGGGCGGGGCTGGCGAGAACCACGGTGCGCAAGGCGACGCCGCGCGGAACCTGGCGCTGGGCGACGAGGTACTGGAATATCTTGGCCGAGTCGTTGGCGCAGGTGCGGCCGATTTCGTCGAGGTTGCGGGTGGCGAGCTGCGACAACCTCGAAAAATGCAGCTTGCCCTGATCGAAAAAGGTTTGCCGCACGCCGCCACTGGTCACGCTGATGAACAGCACTGGGCCATTTTCGCCCACCATTTGCGGACCGCATCCGGCCAGCACCAGCGGCATCGAATACACCCCGGCAAGTATGGCCTCCGCTTCCCGCACCGTGTCGAGCCAGGGCGCGAAGGTGTCGATGCGGGTGAGGGCGGCGAACAACAGCTTTTCATCACGCCGGCCGCTCGTTGCGCGGCCCAGCGAGATGGCAGTGGATAAGGGTGTGTTGTAGTAGTACTGACTGAGCCGCCGTTGCAACAGCGCGTTGCGGTCGCCGCCCTGGACATAGGGCAGGTCCTCCAGCTGGAAGCCTTCTTCGGCGATATCGGCCAGCAGGTAGAAAAGGCTGGAACGATGTTTCTGCAGATAGGTGGCGAGCGCTTCGAGACCCACCGGTTCGTGGCTGAATTCGCCCTCGACCTTGATGCGACCGGCGCTCCAGTAATGTGCCGTGAGCAGGGGGCCATCCAGCAGGAGAATGCGCTTGGCCGCCATCAGGTCTTCATCTTGGTGATGATGTCGTAGATCGGGCCCAGTACGGCCATCATGATCCAGCCGAGAATCAGTCCGATGGTCACGGTCATGACCGGTTCGATCATGGACTGGACCTTCTCGATCGATTCGCGTACGTCGCGATTGTAGAAATAGCTGACATTGGTCAGCGCCGTATCGAGCGCGCCGGTGTTCTCGCCGACGCGCAGCATGCGCAGCACCAGCGGCGGGAAGATTCCGGCATTCTGGAAGGCCACGGTCACGTTCTGGCCTTCGGCAATCAAGCCGCCGACCTTTTCCAGGCCTTCCCTGATCACCAGGTTGCCGACCACGTCTTCGGTGGCCTTGATCGAGTCGAGGATGGTGATGCCCGACGAATACATCATGGCGAACACCGATGCGAAGCGCGACAGGATGATCTTGCGCAGGATGCTGCCGATATAGGGCAGGCGCAGCTTGACGTCATCGAAACGGTAGCGCGCCGCATGGCTGGTCCTGACCAGGAATACGACGACAACGGCGAGGATCAGCGGCAGGCCGAGCACGACATACCAGTAGTTGACGAAGAAGTCCGAGGTGGCGATCAGGATCCTGGTCTGCATCGGCATTTCCTGGCCCATGTTGCGGATGAAGCCGGCCATCTTCGGCACCAGGTAGATCATCATGAACAGCGTGATGGCGACCACCACCGTACCGAGGAAGGCCGGATACATGATCAGCTTCTTGGTGTGGGCCGCGAGTTCGTCCTGCCACTTGAGCGATTCGAGCAGATTGTTGAGCACTTGCGGCAAGGCTCCGGTCTCCTCACCGGCACGAATCAGGCTGACCATGACTTCGTCGAAGGTCTGCGGATGTTCGGCCAGCGCCTGCGAAAGCGTCTTGCCGCCCTCGATGCTTTCGACCATGCCGGCAATGATTTCGCGAAAGCGCGGATTCTCGATGGTGTCGCGCAGATCGGTGAGGCTTTCGATCAGCGGCACGCCGGCGCGCGCGAGCTGCTCCAGGTGGAAACAGAAGTTGATCAGTTCCGGGCGGCTGATGCCGGCGCGGTTCATCAGGCCGCCTTGCTTGACCGTGTCGCCATTGATGAAATCGAGATCCATGCGCTTGAGGCGCATTTCGAGGTCGATCAGGTTGATGGCTTCCAGACGTCCCAGCACCGTCCTGCCGTGGGTGTTCATTGCCTTGTAGGCATAGAGGGCCATGGTCGATCGGGTCTGTATGCGCGATACGGTGCGGCTACATCCGCTCCGTCAGATCGATCACGCGTCCGACTTCCTCGATCGATGTGGTGCCGTCGAGCACGCGCCGCAAGCCGTCATCCGACAGGGGACGGAAGCCCTTGTCGAGCGCCAGGTTGCGAATCTCGCGCTGGGTCGCACGGCGGGCGATGAGATCATCGATGTCGTGATCGAGGCGCAGCATTTCCATGATCGCAATGCGGCCCCGGTAGCCCTGGTATTCGCAATGGTCACAGCCGGCGGCACGGTACAGGATCGGTGCCGGCTGGCCGCTGACCACGCCGATCAGCTTGCATTCGTGGGCTTCGGCGGGATAGGGCTTGCGGCAATGGGTGCACAGGCGGCGCACCAGGCGTTGCGCGATGATGCCGATGATGTTGCCGGCCATGATGTCGGGCAGCACGCCGATGTCGAGCAGGCGCGGGATGGCGCCCAGCGCCGAGTTGGTGTGCAGCGTCGAGTACACCTGGTGTCCGGTCATGGCGGCGCGAAAGGCCATTTCGGCGGTGTCCGCGTCGCGGATCTCGCCGACCAGGATGATGTCCGGATCCTGGCGCATCATCGAGCGTATGCCGTTGGCAAAGTCGAGCTTGGCCGATTCCGCCACCGAGGTCTGGCGGATCATGGCCATCGGGTACTCGACCGGGTCTTCGAGGGTCATGATGTTCACGCCCTCTTCGTTGATGTGGTTGAGCACCGAGTAGAGCGTGGTGGTCTTGCCGCTGCCGGTGGGGCCGGTGACCAGGATGATGCCCTCCGGGCGCGCCACCATCAGCTTCATCAGGCCCATTTGATGGTCGTCGAGGCCCAGCTTGTCGAGCGGCACGATGCCTTTTTGCCGGTCGAGGATGCGCAGGACGATGTTCTCGCCATGGATGGTCGGTTGCGAGGCGACGCGGAAATCGACGGCGCGGCCGCTGATGTTGATCGAGATGCGGCCGTCCTGTGGCGCGCGGGTCTCGGCGATGTTCATGCCGCTGATCACCTTGATGCGCACCGCCATGGCGGCCCAGTAAGTCTTATGCAGGGCGCGGATCTGGCGCAGGATGCCGTCGATGCGGTAGCGGATGCGCAGGAAGCTGGCTTCCGGCTCGAAGTGCACGTCGGAGGCATCATGCTTGACGGCGTCGGTGAGCAGCGCGTCGACCAGGCGCACCACCGGCTGGCTGTATTCGTCGAGCGACGCCGACAGGCTGCGGTAGTCGATTTCGCCGGTTTCGATTTCGTGCAGGATGCCGTCGATCGACAGCTCATGACCGTAATACTGGTCGATGGCGCGGGCAATTTCCGATTCGCCGGCGAGCAGGGTTTCGATGACCAGTTCCGGATGGATCAGCGTCCGCAGCTTGTCCAGCGCGACGATGTCGTTGGGATCGGCGGTGGCGATCTTGAGCCGTTGTTCGCGCTGCGAATAGCTGAGTGCGAGGAACAGGTGCCGTTTCGCCAATTCGCGCGGCACCATGCGCAGCGCGTCGGGATCGACGATCGAGTTGGCCAGATCGACGGCCTTGTGGCCGAGCGACTCGCCGAGCGCATCGCGCAGCGTGGCCTCGGAGACAAAACCCAGGGAAACCAGCAGCTTGCCGACCGGCTGGTTGGACTTCATCTGTTCCAGCAAGGCGATGCGAAGTTGATCTTCGCTGATCACGCCCTGCGTGATGAGAATCTGGCCAATGGGTCGGCGGGTGGTTGGAGAATTCATACGAGCATCATTATCCTGCATCTGCCTGCGAGGGCAAGTCCCAGCATTGTCCAATGGGGTATGAGTCTGAGCGAGAGACGTGAATCCAACGGGGTAT
>NZ_JASJPC010000057.1:0-41547 GCF_031426875.1 Sulfuritalea sp. | reverse complement strand
ACCTCAATCCATCAGGATCGGTGTAGCTGATTGGATTCCCATTGACATAGCGGTAGACGTTTCTGCCGCCACTTATCCCAATCGGATCCTCACTCATCCACTGCTTCAACTGCGCATCGTAATACCTCGCCCGATAGTAAAACAAGCCCATCCCGTCATTCTCCCGCCCGGTGTACTGGGTCGCGTTGCCTTCCTCCGTCCCCATCACCTGCGTCTCGCCATACGGACTGTAGCCATACGCCGTGGCGACGCTGCCATCCTCCTTCGCGGCGAGGATCACGCTGCCCAGCGCATCGGTCAGCAAGGTTCTCTCTCCCTGGTCCGTGTATCTGGCAATCGCCTCATCAATCGCCAACCCGGTCAGGAGCGTCGCACTGATCGCACTGCCCCGAATCTCGGCAATCGCCTGCTGCCCGTCGTAGAGGTACTGCACCGTCTCGCCATTCACCGTCTTCTCGATCCGCCGGCCCAAGGCATCGTAGCGGAAGCTCGCCGTCAGGTTCGGCGCGGTGATTCCCGTCAGGCGGTTGGCGGCATCCCAAGTGTAGGTCGTGATCGCCCCGTTGGCCGCCGTCTTCGTCGTCAGATTGCCGTTCAGATCATAGGCCACGGTATGGCTCTGGCCGTCGATGCTGAGACTGATCAGCCGGTTGCTCTGATCGTAGGTCGCATCGATCGGCGTTTCGGGGATGCCGGCGACGGTGGCGTCGCGTCGCGTCCTTCTGCCGGCGGCGTCGTAGGCGTAGCCGACGGTGTCCAGCGCGCTGCCGTCATTGCGCTCGATCCGCACTTCCAGCACCCGGTCTGCATCGTCGAAGCTGTAGCGCTGCTTCATGCCGTTGGGCAGGGTTTTGCTGGTCAGTCTGCCGGCGGCATCGTAGCTGTACGTGGTGTTCCTGCCGCGATAGTCGATGCGGGTGAGCCGGCTCGCGGCGTCGTAGCTGTAGCTCGTCGGATCGCCGCCGTTGATCGTGCGCCGGGTTCTCCGGCCCAGCGCGTCGTACTCGTACTCGACGCTGCCCTGGTCGCTGACGACGCGGATTGGGCGGTCCAGCGTGTCGTAGGCAAACAGCAGATCGCCGCTCTGGCTGTCGCGGATCGCGGCGACGTTGCCGGCCAGATCATAGTCGGTGCTGGTGATGCGGCCATCGGCGGTGCGAACGTCGATGGGGCGGTTCAGGGCGTCGTAGCCGAGCGTCGTCGCCTGACCCTTGCGGTCGGTGATTTTCGTGAGATTGCCGGCGGCGTCGTACTCGTAGCTGGTGGCGCGGTTGGCGGCATCCAGCCTCTGGGTGAGTTGTCCCCTGAGGTTGTAGCTCCTGCGCTCGACCGGGTTGCCGCGCGGATCAGTGAGACTGGTCAGGCGGTCCAGCGCATCGTAGGCCAGGGTGGTGATGCCGCCGTTGGCATCGGTGGCCTGCGTCACGCGGTCCATCACGTCGGGCGTCAAGGTCTGACTATGGCCCAGCGCGTCGGTGGTTTCGATCAGGCGGTTGGCCTCGTCGTAACGACGACGACTGGTGTTGCCCAGCGGGTCGGTGGCGGCGACCAGATTGCCTTCACCGTCCCAGGCCAAGCTGGAGATGCGGCCGAGCGGGTCGGTGAGGGTGCTGGGCAAGCCTTGCGGCGTGTAGGCAATACTGCGAACAGCGCCGGTGGGATCGGTGCTCTGGATCAGGCGGCCCTTAGTGCCATAGGTCAGCGTGGTGACGTTGCCCAAGGCGTCGGTGATCTTGCTGGGCTTGTTCCAGGTGGGGTCGTACTCGATCCGGGTGACGTTACCCAGCGGATCGGTGACCTGGGTCACCTTGCCCTTGGTGTCATACGTGTAGCGTGTGATCCGCCCGACCGGGTCGGTGATGGACTGGACGAGATTGGTGGCGGGGTCCAATGTCTGGCTGGTGGCTCGTCCAGTTGCATCGGTGATCCGAGTGACATAGCCTTGACCGTTAAATCGGTATTCGGTCTTGCGTCCCAGCGGGTCGGTAACGGTAGTCTGGGTCACCAGGCTTCCGACGGTCTGGTAGGCGTAGCCGATGGCGGCCGTGCCGTCTTCCAAAACTTCACGGGTGGTGCGCCCGGCCGCGTCGTATTCGAAGTTGATCGCGCCACCCGTAGGGAGGGTACGTCGTGTCACACGATTGCTGGTGTCGTAGAGATAGCTAGTGACGTTGCCACCGGAATCGGTATGGGTGGCGAGGCGTCCAGAGCCATCGTAGGTGTAGCGCACGACTCGGCCGAGGGCGTCGGTAATACTGGTGATCAACGGATAACGCTGACCGGACACGTATTGGGTGGTGGTGATGGCATAACCACGGCCGTTGCTGTCGGTGATGCTGTTGAGGAAGCCGTTGCCATCGTAGCCAAACCGTATGGAATTGCCTTCCGCGTTGCGCATGGCCTGGACCAGGCCATTTGCGTTGAAGTCCATTTCGCCGCCGTGAGGCAGGCGCAACGTCCGTCCGCTCGCGGTGGAGCGGACTTCCCAGCCCAAGGCGCCGGACTTGCCGGTCTGGGCGCGATAAACGCCATCGGCTTCGCGGGCAAGGCTGTACTTGATACCGTCTGGTGTGGTCACCTGGACGGTATTACCAAGTTGCGGCGCCGTCCAGTCGTAGGTGGAACTGGTTCCCCGGCCGAAGAGACCAATGCGAGGATCGGTGCTGCGGTACTGGCAATTGAGCTTGGCGGGAACCAGAGCCTTGATCCCAAAACCTCTCATCTGGAGCGGCAGGTTGTTACCGGTCGCCAGGTCGACAGGACAATCGCTCTTAGGCTGTTTGAGCCCGGGCTTGTCACTGCTCTCGCCAATTTCCAAATCGGGGAGAGACCCGACACCACTTGCGTCACCGTTGCCCCCCGTTGGCCCCGTAGCGGCAGCGGATTGGGTGGTTGGATTGCGCTGAGCGAAGCTGGCACCGCAGCAAAACTTCGGAATGCCGACGCCCGGATCGGAAACAATGCTCTTGCCGTCGGCGCTTACGGTGCCCAGGCCCATGACCTTCCACTGGTTGCTGCTGGAGTCCGCGGTAACCGATTCGTCGTAGTACCAGAGAGTGATCTTCTCGCCAGGAGGAGCGTCGAGATCGTTGACCATGGTCACCGGGATCGGCTGCGTCGGATTGGCGCCGCCTTCGCGGAAGAAGTAGTAGAGATACACGCTGCGCGTCTCCACCCCGGCCGGCAGCGGCTTGATCGGCAGACGGTCGACGGGAATGGTGCGCACGTTGATCTGGGTGACCGGCGTGCCGTCCCAACCATATAGCGTGGCGCCCGCTGGAATGTTGAGGCTGTAGTTGGGCAGGTCGGGCATGGTCACCGACGCTTGCGTGCCGGGAACGATGGTGACTTGCTTGGTCGCATCCACCGGGCTCATATAGCTGGTGAGAACCAGATTGTCCTGACCAGCGGTGATCTGCACCGGCATGGCGATGGCGGAGGCGTAGCGCGTCGTTTCGGTGTTGGCGGTATGGCCATCGATCAGCACGATCTGGCTGCCCAGCACGGTCGGGGCGAGGAAGCGGTAGTAGCCGGAGGCGTCGGTCTGGGTTTCCTGCATTCCCAAACGAATGCGCGCGCCGACGAAGGGCTGGTCGTCACCGGCATGCAGCACACGGCCGCTGACGGAGGTCGTGCCGGCGGCCAGCACTTCGACGTTGAGCGTCTTGCCGCGCGTGACATTGCCAAGTTCAGTGGCACCGGTGGCCTGCACGGTGATCGGGTAGGTACCGGCGGCAAAGCCGGCGGGGACGGTGAGCTGCAGGCCGGATTCGCCATTGGCGAACACCGTCGGCCGCTCGAACTTGGCGGTGATGCCCGCCGGCAAACCAGCGACAGAGAGTGTCGCGGCATAGGCATAGGGCAACAGACCGCGGCTGTCGAGGTGAATGCGCGTGGTGCTGACGCCTCCCGGAGGCGCTTGCAATGTTGCCGGACTGAGGGTGAGGTCGAAGTCCTGTTGCAATTGGACGGTGAACGGCGTCGGGCTGGTCGCCGATCCCGCCGGGGTCGTAACGGTGACCGGACCGCTGGTGGCGCGCACCGGGACGATGACCTGCAGCGTGGTGGCGCTGGCACTGCCGACCACCGCACGTTCGCCGTTGAACCGCACTTCATTGTTGGCCGCGGTGGGATCGAAGCTTTCACCGGTAATGGTGACCGGGCTGCCCACGGGGCCAGTGGATGGGCTCAGCGCCGTGATGAGGATCTTCGGCAGAATCTGCAGGATCGCCGCGGCGGCGACTCGGCGCGGTGCGCTGGCCGTGATGACCACTTCGCCACGGGTGCTGCCGGTCACGCTGAAGCTGGCGCTGGTCTGCCCGGCAGGGATCAAGACGCTCGCAGGCGCAACGATACCGCCGCTGCCCCCGACAGTGAGACTGACCGCAAGGCCATCGGCCTCTGCGGCGACCGAACTGCTGACGGTCAGCGTCAACGCGGCATCTACCTTGAGGCTGGCGGTGGCCGCGCCGTCAGCAAAATGCAGGCTCAGCACCGGGACGGATTCGACCTGCATCTGCGTGGTGGCGCTGACGCTGCCTTGCACCGCCTTGATGCCGGCGGCACCGGCGGCCAGCGCCGTGGCAACACCGGTACTGGCGATGCTGGCGACGGCCGGAGCATCGCTGGTCCAGGTCACACTGTTGGTGATGTCCTGCTGCGAAGCGTCGGTGTAGGCACCCTGGGCGATAAAGGCGACCGTCTCACCGATATAGGCGAGCGGCGTTTGCGGCGAGAGCGTCAGGGCGACAAGCTCAGGCGCCGTGACGGTCACTTGCGAACTGGCGGTGCCGCCATTGAGGCTGGCGGTGATCGTGGCTACCCCTTGGGCGCGACTCGTCAGCGGGAATTCAGCGATCAATGCGCCGGCGGGAACCGTGACGCTGGCAGACACTTCGGCGACGTTGGGGTCGCTGCTGGCGAGCACGACCTGGGCGGTGTCGGCCGGTGCGCGCGTCAGGGTCAGTTGCAGGCGGCCGGGCACGCCCTTGGGCAAACTCAGCGTCGTGGGACTGAGCGTAGAGACCGCTGGCGGCGGCGGCGTGACGACGACATGGCCGGCGAGACTCGTCGTGTCGATGGTTACGCTCAGGCTGCCTTCGCCGGGAGCCAACGCGGTCACCGGCAGCGGCGCGCTGGTGGCGCCGGCGGGAACGACGATTTGCGCCGGCACCTGCAGGATGGCGGGCGTGGCGTTGGTCACGGTGACCGGCACGTCTTCGAACTGGGCGGCGTTGATGGCGAGCGTGAGCTGGCCGGCGGCGCCCTGTTGCAGAGGCAGCGGATCGGGCAGCAGGGACACCGGCACCGGAGCATGCGGGATGACGGTGACGTTGGCGCTCTGGCTGGTGCCGTTCACGCTGGCCGTCACGGCGCTAGCGCCCAACGTGAGGCCCGTCGCACCGACGACGACCGAAGTTTCGCCGGCGGGAACGATGGCTGTGGGCGCGATCTGCACAATGGCCGGATCGGCGGCAACCAGCGCCACTTCGGTAGCGGTGAGTTGCGCCGCGTTGAGCTTCACGGTCAGGCTGCCAGTGGCGTCCTGGCGCAGGGTCAGAGTTGGCGGGGTGAGCGCAGTCACGGCTGGCGCCGGCGGCAGAACCAGTAGGACCGACGAAACACTGCTGCCGTTGAGGCTCGCCGTAATGCCTGCGGTGCCCAACGTGATGGCGCCGACCGGCACAGGAGCGCTGAGTTGACCGGCGGGGATGACGACCTGGGAGGGCACGTCGAGAATGCCGGTTGGAGTAGTGACCAGCGGTACCGTAGTCGATGCCGATTGGGCGGCGGAGAGGGTAAGTTGCAGGTCAGTATGTGCGCCGAGGGTCAGGGTGCCGGTGACCGGAAGCAATGAGACGACTTGCGCGGCAGGTGGTACGACGCGTATCTGGCTGACGGCGAGGCTGTCGCCGGATTTGTCCGATAGGCGGGCTGTGATCTGGGCGTTGCCGTAACCGAGCGCGGCGACAGCGAATTCAGCGCGGTTTGAGCCGGCAGGAATGCTGACGCTGCCCGGCAAGCTGGCGACCGCGGTGTCGGAGGATTGCAGTCCAACGGTGACAGCACGCCGTGAGGCAGCGGAGAGTTCTATGGTGAGGGTGCCGTTGCTGCCGCGTACCAGATCGAGCTGGGCTGGGGTAAGACTGGTAATGCTGATCGTCTTGCGCGTAACCTGAACCTTGCCTTCAACGCTGTGCCCGTTGAGGCTGGCGCGAATCTCGCTGCGCCCAGAGGCGCGGGCCTCGACCGACACGCTGACGCTTGCCTGACCGGCGGCGAAGCTCACGGTCGACGGTACTCGGGCGACACGCGTCTCGCTGGAGCGCACAGCGAGTGTGCCAGCCAGGTTCGGCGTGGGAGCAAGACGGACGAGCATGGTACCGGTGGCGTCGGGAGCAAGACTCAGCTTGCGCGGATCGATGGCGACAGGAATGGGCTTTTGCTCGACGCCGAGGAAGGACAGCGTGACGCGTCCGCCGGGCTTGCCGGCCAAACGCAGTTCGAACTGGCTGGCGGGGGTGAGATCGACGCGCTTCTCGATGACGTAATCGTCGCGGTTGAAGTCGTTGGGACCGAGGACTTCCACACCGTCGATGTGCAGACTGCCGCTGGAAACGCGGTTGCCGTGCCGTCCGTGTCGGTCTTCGTCACCGTTCTCCAAGCGAAGTTTCCAGGGGCCGGCGACGCCGGCAGGAATGGCGATGCTCTCGCGATACACGTCCGGCCCGCCGTTGCCGCGGGTATAGGTCTTGGGACCGAAGACGACAATCGCTTCACCGCGCGCTTCGTCGTGATCGTCGCGCTTCTGCTCACGGTTCTCTCGCCGATCATCGTGCTTATCTTTGTCTGCATAGACGGGATTCAGACCCAAGGCGCAAACGCCGATACATGCGATTAGCAGCGCGCGGACGGCGCGGCCGAAACGGCGGCCGGTGGCCGACGTTGTCGTCGTAAATTTCATTGCGGTAACTCCTGTCGCGCGGACGCTATTTTTGGTTTAGGTAAGTCTCGGCTCAGCCCAACTCGATCTGCGCCGCTGCCAGTACCGCCGCCGGCACCTCGAACTCCTTGCCGCTGACCGTGATCAGCGTCACCCGCATCTCGCCGCCCATGACGGCGGCAAGGTTTACCTTTTCCACCCGCTCGCCTTCGGCATAGATTTTCAGGGCCTCACCCTGCGCTACCGATAGGGCATAGGTCGTTGAGGCCATCAGGACGCTTGATCCGGACGGGATATTGATGCTGCCCGTCGAGGTCGAGGCTTGCAGCGTGCCGGCAAGAGCGGAGGCGTTGGCAGTGACCTTGTCGGCGTAGGGTTGGCTGAGCGTCAGTTTCACTACAGTGCCAACCGGAATGCCCGATGCAGAAATAGTGATGCCCGCCGGGTTCGGCAGTTCGCCGGCCAGCGTTACGTCACCGGCACCCGATGGATTGGGCGGCACCGCGACGCCGCCGATACTGGTAATGGCGAGCGTGGGGATTACGCTCAGGCTGAAGGTGCCACCGGAGACGATTTCGACGCTGGAGCGGCCGACGCCACCACTACCCCCTGCGTTATAGCCATTTAGGGAACTACCACCCGAAAGACACCCTCCGGCCCCACCCGAGACATTGATCGAGCCACCGCCGCTGAAGGCCGGCGTAAGAAGGCGCACTGCACCACCTGCACCGCCACCTCCCGCACCGCCGCTATCATTGAATTGACCGCCCCATCCCCCGTCCCGGCAATCCCCATTATTGATATTGCCAGCGACGGCACCCGTCGCCTTAATGGTCCCCGTCAATTCGACTGGCCCGGATGCAACAAGCATCAAGGCACCGCCACCACCACCTCCCCCGCTACCTGGTAGACCCCATGCGTTCGGCCCCCCATTGCCTCCACCGCCACCAGAACCGCCTACCAACGGCAGCATCGTGTTTGACCCGTAGGCCGCTCCGCCATAGCCCGTACGTACGTTGGCAACGTAGGCTCCATTATTGGCAATGCACTGCGACGGCGCACCATATCCGGCAAACCCTCCCCCGCCACCGCCCTGCACGTAGTTGCCGCACGTTGTGCTGTTCTGGGTTCCGCCACCGCCGCCGCCTGGCCCAAGTCCAGTCCCCCCCAAGCGGTTTTGTTCCTGCAAACCACCACGCCCGCCATCGAAGCCTCCAGGCCCGCCGACACCCCCCTTGTTCATGTCCGCAGCCAATCCATACTTGGTTGTCAACGATGCACCACCACTGACATCAATGCTTCCGGCAATCTTGACCTCGCCTGTGGTCAAGATCACCACCGCCGTATTCGCAGAATTCTTGGCGAACTTGACTGTCACCCCGGCCGGGATGTTCACGGTCGTGTAGTGGAGTACACCGCTCGGCGGCAGTTGCACAGTGATGTTGGCGGACGGCGCAAAGGCACCGTCGGCGCCGGTGCTGCCGCTGACAAAGGGCGCAGCGAAGGCCGGCACAGCGGCAAAGCCGGCGAGCAGCAGCGCGGTTTGAACTAAAGTGAATTTGTGTTTCATTGCATCCTCCTTGAATTTGTTGTGGACCTACGGCTTGACGATACCGACCAGCGGCGCGATTACTGGTCCGGCATTTGCCGACACCGACCACGGAACTCCCTTCGCAATCCCTATTTGGCCCGAGAGCGCCAGAGTCGCTGGAGACACTGACCACGGCAATCCTTTGGCAATGCCGACCAGGCCGGAATACGCTTGGGTTGTTGGCGACACGGACCATGGCACGCCCTTGGCAATACCGATCGGGCCGGAGAGGGCGTGAGTAGTCGGTGACACCGACCACGGCACGCCTTTGGAAATACCGACCGGCGCGCCGAAGTAAGACGGATTGGCGGCGCCGGGACTGACGAAGACGAGCGACTCGACTGGCTCGTTCAGACCGGTGTTGCTCAGTCGAAGCAAGGTGGTTCCCTGCGCCACGCCGATGACGCCGAGGTTAGCCTCGGTCTGTCCTGCGGGGAGACTGATCTGGGTAACGCTCGTCTTGGCAATGGCCGGCGAAAGCGTGCTCAGGCTAAAGGTCTTCGCTTCGGCAAACGGTTCGCCCACGACCAGCGAAAACTTGCGCGCGATGTTGTCGGGGGCAACGCTGATTGGTTCCGGCACAAAAGCGAATGCGACCGCCGGGAGCACGTTGAACGGCAGGCTGACGCTTCCCGCCGCACCTTGGAAGCTCAGCTGCTGCGGACCCAGCGGCACCTGATGCGACACGGCGAGCCGAAAGTTGATCGCGGTCGCCGATTGCACCACATGGCTAACGACGATCCCAGGATGGCTGGTCTTGATCGCTACTCCGGCGAGTCCCGTGCCGCCAACTGCGACCTGTCGTATGTCATTACGGCGCTGGTCGGCCAGCGGCCCCGAGGTAATTGATGGCGGTAACGCCTGGCTAGGTGCGGTGACCTGCAGCACGTTGCCGGCAGCGTCGTATACATAATCGGTGCCGCGGCTCTGGTCATCGACACGCCGGATCAGCCGCCCCGCGGGGTCATAGTCGAATCGGTCCGCTGCTGCTTGCGCCACGCAAGCAGGACAAGCGATCAACGCAACCGCGAGGATTTGTATTTGGCGTGGCATCCGACTCAACCCAGTTCGGCCTGCAACGTCGCCAGCACCGCGGCGGGCACGACAAACTCCTTGCCAGTCGCGGTGATCAGCGTGACCCTCATTTCGCTCCCCAGAATTGTCACCAAGCTGACCCTCTCCACCCGTTCGCCCAAGGCATATACCTTCAGCGCTTCGCCCTGCGCCAAAGTCAGGGTGTAGATCGTCGAGGCCATCATCACGCTCGATCCCGCGGGAATGTTGATGTTGGCGGTCGCCGTCGAGGCTTGCAGCGTGCCAGCGAGAGCTGATGTATTTGCCGTGGTGACGGTTCCGGAATTGTTATTGAGGGTCAGCTTGACGACGCTGCCCAGCGGAATCCCACTGGCGCTCACAACAACCGCCAAAGGATTGCCCAACGACAACGGTGCCGTGACGTCACCCGATCCGGTCGGCGTCGCAGGTACAGCTTGACCGCCGATACTCGTGATGAAGAGACTTGGCAAGAGTGCGAGGTTGAAAGCTCCGCCGTTGGGAATGACTTCGATGCTTGATCGGCCCAAGCCACCAAATTGATTACAACCTGGGGTCGTCTGGCTTGTAACATTGACGGCCCCACCGCCGCTGAAAGCAGGAGCGATGATTCGAACCATTCCTCCCGATCCGCTTGCGCCAAGAGTTCCGTCGCAGGAATTCAGATTCCCGCCTACGCCTCCCCTGGCGCTAATACTTCCCGTTAGTTCCACCGCTGTGGAAGAAACTATCAATAGGGCACCGCCGCCGCCACCGCCGCCCGACCCGGTACGGTCGGTTGAAAGCGCCCCCCCGAATCCGCCAGCGCCGCCGGAGCCCCCGATCACCGGTAGCATGGCATTTGATCCGTAGGTCGGTCCGTTGGGACAATATGTATGATGTCCCCCGTTCCCTGTTCCGGCAAAGCTTCCGGCGCCTTGCCCACCGCATTCAAGCCCGCTAGTTCCACCGCCAGGCCCATAGCCAGCACCCCCTCTGCGGTTCTGTTCCGGGGCACCCCCCATGCCGCCGTTGAACCCCCCTGGCCCTCCGAGGCCCCCTTTGTTGGTTACGCCAAGCACCACCGGCAAGGTCGTGGTGGTTCCATTTTCACCATCGAGGTTGATCGCTCCAGCGATCTTCACTAAACCAGTCGCCAACAGCACGACCGGAGTGTTCGCGGCGTTTCGCTGATAACGTACCGTGATACCTAACGGGATCGTAACAGTGGTGTAGTTCAGCACACCGCTAGGCGGTAGCGGAACCACAGTGTTCGCAGTCGGCGTGAAGGCGCCGTCGGCGCCCGTGCTGCCACTGTCGAATGTGGCGGCGTACACTGCGCAACTTATCGTGGTTGTGAATGACGCGACAAAGATCATCAGGCGACGAAGGCTTCTCATGACAACTCCTATTTCCTCAGGGACGGGCGATTCCTACCAGCGGAGCAACCAGCGGATTCGTGGTTGCCGATATATACCAAGGGGTTCCGCGCACGATGCCCACGGTCCCGGAGTTTGAGCGCGCATCTGGCGACATGTACCAGGGGGTACCACGCGCAATACCGATCGCAGTCGAATTCCATGTCGCGCTTGACGACGCATACCAAGGCGTGCCGCGCGAGATGCCAACCGCACTGGAGTTCGCCATGGCACCCGGCGACGCGTACCAGGGAACAGCGCGTGAAATGCCGACGTAGGACGTCGACGCCATCGATGTCGGCGAAAGGTAGGTAGGCAAGCCACGCGATACGCCGACCGCAGTGCCCAGACGCATGAGATCGGCCAACCCGGAACCAACGTAGACGAGGGATTCGACCGGTTCGTTGAGTCCAGTGTTGTAGAGACGCAGCAGCGTAGTGCCCTGGGTTATGCCGATGATGCCGAGATTCGCTTGCGTCTGTCCGGGCGCGAAGCTGATCTGCGCAGCGCTTGGTTTTGCTATTCCTGACGACAAGGTTGCCAGGCCGAAAGTTTTGGCGTCTGCAAATGGTTCGGACAATTGCAGTGAAAACTTGCGTGCAATATTGTCTGGCGCAACACTTATCGGCTCTGGCACGAAGGTGAATCCAACCGCAGGCAGAACATTGAAGGGTAGGGAAACGCTGCCGGCTGAGTTCTGAAACACTACCTCTTGCCGTCCAAGCGGTACCTGATTCGACACCCAAAGCCGGAAGCTGGCTGCGGTCGCGGTTACCACCAGTCCGGTGACGACGATGCCAGGATGGCTGGTCTTGATCGACACTCCGGCAAGGCCGCTACCACCGACCGACACCTGTCTGACTTCATTGCGACGCTGATCTGGGAGCGGACCTGATGTGATCGATGGCGGCAACGCCTGACCAGGCGCGCCGACCTGCAGCACATTGCCCGCGGGATCATATACATAATCTGTGCCGCGACTCTGATCGTCAATGCGCCGGATCAGCCGTCCGGCCGGATCGTAATCGAAGCGGTCTGCCGCCGCATGGACAGCGCCTGCGGACAAACAGCAAACCACGACGGCAAGCCTTCGCGATATGTTGCGCGAGTGTCTCCCCACTTCTCCCCCGTTCGCCCATTGGACGACCTGCAATCATCAACACCGTGCGCTCCTGAAATCGGGCGCTGCGGTAAATCTGGTCGAGCCAAGGGCTCGCGTGTACTGCTTGTCCTGCTTGCTGAAAGGGAGTGCACCAGCCGCTTGTAGTTTTTATTCTTGGTCTCGCTCAATCAACGACGTGCGACCCAAGTGGCGAAGCGCGAATGTGTCATATGCACAAAAAATTGTCAACAAGCATAAGACAACCGCATTGTATCGAAGGTTCGCTTCAACACTAACTAAACAAATTCAAGCAAATATCATGATGCGAAAATGGGGAGATATTGACATCAGCACCTCGGCTCGCCGCTCCGGCGGACGCCTCACTCCACGGTGACGCTTTTCGCCAGATTGCGCGGCTTGTCCACATCCGTGCCCTTGACCAGCGCCACGTGATAGGACAGCAGTTGCAGCGGCACTACGTGCAGCACGGGCGAGAGCAGGCCGTAGTGCTCGGGCAGGCGCAGCACATGCACGCCGTCTTCCGCATCCACCGCGGAATCGGCGTCGGCGAAGACGTAGAGCTCGCCGCCGCGCGCGGCGACTTCCTTGAGGTTGGACTTGAGCTTTTCCAGCAGGGCGTCGTTGGGTGCGATGCTGATCACCGGCATGTCCTTATCCACCAGCGCCAGTGGGCCGTGCTTGAGCTCGCCGGCGGGATAGCCCTCGGCGTGGATGTAGGAGATTTCCTTGAGCTTCAGCGCGCCTTCCAGCGCGATCGGATAGTGGTGGCCGCGACCGAGGAAGAGCGCGTGCTGCTTGGCGGCGAAGCGCGCGGCCCAGGCCTTGATTTCGGGTTCGAGGGCCAGCACTTTCTGCACCGCCACCGGCAAGTGGCGCAGCGCCGTCAGGTGCGCGGCTTCCTGCTCGGCGCTCAGGCGTCCGACCTGCTTGGCCAGCGTCACCGCGAGCAGGAACAGCGCCGCCAACTGGGTGGTGAAGGCCTTGGTCGAGGCGACGCCGATCTCGGGTCCGGCGCGGGTCAGGAAGCGCAGCGCGCATTCGCGCACGATGGCCGATTCGGGAACGTTGCAGATCGCCAGCGTGCGCCCCATGCCGAGCGCCCGCGCATGCTTGACCGAGGCCAGCGTGTCGGCGGTTTCGCCCGACTGCGAGATCGCCACCACGAGCTGTTCCGGATTCGGCACCGAGACGCGGTAGCGGTACTCGCTGGCGATTTCGACGCTGCAGGGAATGCCGGCCAATTGCTCGATCCAGTAGCGCGCGACGAGGCCGGAGTGGTAGCTGGTGCCGCAGGCCAGGATCAGCACCGAGCGCACGCCGCCCAGCATTTCCGGCGCGGCGACGCCGAACAGGTTGGGGCTCAGGGTCTGCGCGCCGCCGATCATCTCGAGCGTCGCGGCCAGGGCCTGCGGCTGCTCGAAGATTTCCTTCTGCATGTAGTGCCGGTAGTCGCCCAGCTCGACGTCGTCGGCGGAGAGCGTGCTTTCATGCACCGGGCGATCGGCCGGCACGTTCGCCGCCGTACCGTCAGCGGCAACTATCCGGATTGCATCGCGGCGAAGCTCGGCGACGTCGCCGTCTTCGAGATAGATCATGCGCCGCGTGACCTGCAGCAGGGCCGCGGCATCGGACGCCGCGTAGTTGCCGGCATGTTCACCTTGGCCGAGACCCAGCAGCAGCGGCGCGCCATGGCGGGCGACGACGATGCTGTCGTCCCACTCGCGCAGCACGGCGATCGCATAGGCGCCGGTCAGGCGCGCGGTCGCCAGGCGTACCGCGGCGAACAAGTCGGGTGCCGACTGCAGTGTGTGCTGGATCAGGTGGGCGATCACCTCGGTGTCGGTATCCGAATTGAAGACGTAGCCGGCGGCCAGCAGTTCCTGCTTGAGCTCGACGTAGTTCTCGATGATGCCGTTATGCACCACCGCCAGCCCGGCCGACACATGCGGATGCGCGTTGCGCTCGGAAGGCACGCCGTGCGTGGCCCAGCGCGTGTGGGCGATGCCGTGGTGCGCCGTCTGGCCCGCCGCCTGCAGCGCCAGTTCGGCGACGCGGCCGACGCTGCGCAGGCGGGTCAGGGTCGGGTTGAGCAGGGCCAGGCCGGCCGAGTCGTAGCCGCGATACTCCAGCCGGGTCAGGCCTTCGATCAGTAACGGGACGATGTTGCGCGCGGCAACGGCTGCGACGATGCCGCACATGGTTCAGTCCTTTTTCTGCGGTTTCTGGGTCTTGACCGGCCGTTTCCAGCCGGGCACGGCGACCTGTTTGGCGCGCGACACGGTGAGCTGGTCGGGCGGGGCGTCGCGCGTCAGCGTGGTGCCGGCGCCCAGCGTGGCGCCGCGGCCGACCGTAACCGGCGCCACCAACTGGGTATCGGAGCCGATGAAGACGTCGTCTTCGATCACGGTACGGAACTTGTTGGCACCGTCGTAATTGCAGGTGATGGTGCCGGCGCCGACATTGACCCGGCTGCCTATGGTGGCGTCGCCGAGATAGGCCAGGTGATTGGCCTTGGAGTGGTCGGCGATGCTGGAATTCTTCACCTCGACGAAGTTGCCGATATGCACATCACATCCCAGTTCAGTGCCGGGGCGCAGGCGTGCGAAGGGGCCGACGATGCTGCCGGCGCCAACCACCGCGTCTTCCAGCACACAGTTGGCCTTGATGCGCACGCCGTCGCCAAGCACCACACGACCCTCGAACACACAATTGACGTCGATGCTGACGTCGCGGCCGCAGACCAGTTCGCCGCGCACGTCGATGCGCGCCGGGTCGGCCAGCGTCACGCCGGCTTCCATCAGCGCATCGGCGACATTGCGCTGATGCACGCGCTCCAGCGCGGCGAGTTGCAGCTTGCTGTTGACGCCTTCGGTCTCCCATGCCGCAGCAGGATGCGCGGTGACCACCGGCATGCCTTCGGCGACCGCCAGGGCGACGATGTCGGTCAGGTAGTACTCGCCCTGCGCATTGCGATTGCCCAGGGTCGGCAGCCAGCGCGCCAGCGCCGCGGTCGGCGCGACGAGGATGCCGGTGTTGATTTCGCGTATGGACTTTTCGGCATCGTCGGCGTCCTTTTCCTCGACGATGCGCGTCACCAGACCCTCGCTTCGGACGATGCGGCCATAACCCTGCGGGTTGTCGACATGCGCGGTGAGCAGCGCCAGCTTGTCGCTGCCGGCCGCTGCGATCAGGCGCTTGAGCGTGCCAGTGCGCGTCAGCGGCACGTCGCCGTAGAGCACCAAGGTGGAACAAGCGGTGGAAGAAACGGTTGAAGATCCGGTTGGCGCTGACGCCGCGGTGGCCGGCATCGCCTGCAGCACCGCATGTCCGGTGCCGAGCTGGGGTTCCTGCCTGGCCCAGTTCAGGTCGGGGGCATCGAGCGCTGCGCGCACCCGCTCGCCGCCGTGGCCATACACCACGCAGATATTCCCGGCGCCGAGTTCGCGCGCGGTGTCGATCACATGCCCCAGCAAGGCCTTTCCCGCCAGCGGATGCAAGACCTTGGGCAAGTCGGAATGCATCCGCTTGCCCTGCCCCGCGGCGAGAATGACGACGTTCAAGGCGCGCTCAACGCGGCAGGATCGTGGAGCCCATCAGAAACTGGTCCACAGTGCGTGCACACTGGCGGCCTTCGCGTATCGCCCAGACCACCAGCGACTGGCCGCGCCGCATGTCGCCGGCAGCGAACACGCCGGGCACCGTGGTGCTGTAGGCCTGCTCGCCTTCGGTATTGGCGCGAGCATTGCCGCGGCCATCCTTGTCGATGCCGAAGGCATCGAGTATGCCGCCCACCGGATTGACGAAGCCCATGGCGAGGAAGGCGAAGTCGGCCGGGATCTCGAATTCGGAACCGGGAACTTCGTTCATCCTGCCGTCGGCCCAGGCCAGATGCACGGCCTTGATGGCCTTGAGGCGGCCATTTTCACCGACGAATTCCTTGGTGCCGATGGCCCAGTCGCGCGCGCAGCCCTCGTCGTGCGACGACGAGGTGCGCATCCGCAGCGGCCAGTAAGGCCAGGTCAGCGGGCCGTTCTCCTGCTCGGGCGGACGCGGCATCAACTCGATCTGGGTGATGCTGGCCGCGCCGTGGCGATTGGAGGTGCCGACGCAGTCCGAGCCGGTATCGCCGCCGCCGATGACGACAACATGCTTGCCATGGACGTTGATCGGGTTCTTGGCGCCGCCGGAGACTTCCTTATTCTGCGGTATCAGGAATTCGAGCGCGAAATGCACGCCCGCGAGCTCGCGTCCCGGCACCGGCAGGTCGCGCGGATTCTCGGCGCCGCCGGCCAGAATCACGGCATCGAAATCCTTCTTCAACTGCTCCGGGCTGACGGTCTTCTTCGCATCGTTGATCACGCCCTTGGGCAGGGCCGCGTCGGTGACCATGGTGCCGGTGACGAACTTGACGCCCTCCGCCTTCATCTGGGCCATGCGCCAGTCGATCAGCCGCTTGTCGAGCTTGAAGTCGGGAATGCCGTAGCGCAGCAGCCCGCCGATGCGGTCGTTCTTCTCGAACACCGTGACGGCATGGCCGACGCGCGCCAACTGCTGCGCCGCGGCCAGTCCGGCCGGGCCGGAGCCGACGACGGCGATCTTCTTGCCGGTCTGGTGCGCCGCCGGTTGCGGCACGACCCAGCCGTTCTCGCCGGCCTTATCGATGATGGCGCGTTCGATCGACTTGATGCCGACTGGCGTCTGCGGAATGTTCAGCGTGCAGGCCGCCTCGCAGGGCGCGGGACAGATGCGGCTGGTGAGTTCCGGAAAATTGTTGGTCGAGTGCAGGGTCTCGATCGCCTCGCGCCAACGGCCCTTGTAGACCAGGTCGTTCCAGTCCGGGATCAGGTTGTTGACCGGGCAGCCGTTGTTGCAGAAGGGAATGCCGCAGTCCATGCAGCGCGCGCCCTGAATTTTCGCCTGCTCATCGTTCAGGTGCGGGATGAACTCGTGGTAATGGAGAACACGCGTCGCGGCCTTTTCATAGGTTTCCGAAATGCGCTGGAATTCGAGGAATCCGGTGGGCTTACCCATTACGCTGCCTCCGCAGGGCCGCCCCAAGGGGGCAGCAAGTCGTTGCACGGAAGTCGGCGCGCCGTTTGCGGCGACTGAACCACAGTCACCCCCTTGCCGGGCAAGGGGGCTGGGAGGAATGCCTTCATCACGCTGCTTCCTTCAGTTGCGTTGCCGCGAGCTCTTTCAGGGCGCGGCGGTATTCATGCGGAAAGACCTTGACGAACTTGCCGCGCGCCTTGGCCCAGTCGGCCAGCAACGCCTTGGCGCGCTCGCTTCCGGTGAGGCGGGCATGCTGTTCGATCATGTGCTTGAGCTGCGCCTCGTCGGTCTGCTCGCGATGTCGCATGCCGTCGTCAGGCTGCTGCGCCTCGGGCAACACCGGGTCGAGCGCGACCATGGCCAGGTTGCAGCGCTGGGCGAACAGGCCATCTTCGTCATACACGTAGGCGATGCCGCCCGACATGCCGGCAGCGAAGTTGCGCCCGGTGAGACCGAGCACGGCCACCGTGCCGCCGGTCATGTATTCGCAGCCGTGATCGCCGGTGCCTTCGACCACCGCGGTGGCGCCTGAGTTGCGCACGGCGAAGCGCTCGCCGGCGACGCCGCGGAAATACACGTCGCCGGCGATGGCGCCGTAGAGCACCGTGTTGCCGACGATGATGTTCTCGCTTGGCGTACCGCGGAAAGCCTCGGGCGGGCGCACGACGATGCGGCCGCCGGAGAGGCCCTTGCCGACGTAGTCGTTGGCTTCGCCGGTCAGGTCGAGCGTGATGCCGCGCGCGAGGAAGGCGCCGAAGCTCTGCCCGGCGGTGCCGGTGAACTTGATCGTGATGGTGTTGTCGGGCAGGCCCTCGTGACCCTTGCGCTTGGCCACTTCGTGCGACAGCAGGGTGCCCACGGTGCGGTTCTGGTTCCGGATCGCGGATTCGATCACCAGCTTTTCGCCGCGTTCCAGCGCCGGCATGGCCTTGGCTATCAGGCCGTGGTCGAGCGCCCGTGACAGGCCGTGGTCCTGGACTTCTCTATGGCAACAGGCGACGCCGGGCACCGGCGGCTGCCGATAGAAAATCCGCGAGAAGTCGAGCCCCCTGGCCTTCCAGTGGTCGACGCCCTTCCTCATGTCGAGCAGGTCGGCGCGGCCGATCAGCTCGTCGAACTTGCGGATGCCGAGCTGCGCCATGTACTCGCGCACTTCCTCGGCGACGAAGAAGAAGTAATTGACGACATGCTCGGGCTGGCCGGAGAAGCGCGCGCGCAGCACCGGATCCTGCGTCGCGACGCCGACCGGGCAGGTGTTGAGGTGGCACTTGCGCATCATGATGCAGCCCTCGACCACCAGCGGCGCCGTGGCGAAACCGAACTCGTCGGCGCCGAGCAGGGCGCCGATCAGCACGTCGCGGCCGGTCTTCATCTGGCCGTCGGCCTGGACCCGCACGCGGCCGCGCAGGCGGTTCAGCACCAGGGTCTGCTGCGTCTCGGCCAGGCCCAGTTCCCAGGGCGTGCCGGCGTGCTTGATCGAGGAGATCGGCGAAGCGCCGGTGCCGCCGTCATGACCGGCGATCACCACGTGGTCGGCCTTGGCCTTGACCACGCCGGCAGCCACCGTGCCGACGCCGATTTCCGACACCAGCTTGACCGAGACGCTGGCCTGCGGATTGGAGTTCTTCAGGTCGTGGATCAACTGCGCCAGATCCTCGATCGAGTAGATGTCGTGGTGCGGCGGCGGCGAAATCAGCTGCACACCCGGCACCGAATGGCGCAGGAAGCCGATGTATTCGGAAACCTTGTGGCCGGGCAGTTGGCCGCCTTCGCCGGGCTTGGCGCCTTGCGCCATCTTGATCTGCAGTTGGTCGGCGTTGGCCAGGTATTCCGCGGTGACGCCGAAGCGGCCGGAAGCCACCTGCTTGATCGCCGAGCGCAGGCTGTCGCCGGCCTTGAGCGGAATGTCGCGCGCAATGCGGCTCTTGCCGATCACGCCGGCCAGCGTGGTGGCCGCGGTCACCGGCTTGTAGCGCATGCGGTCTTCGCCGCCCTCGCCGGTGTTCGACTTGCCGCCGATGCGGTTCATGGCGATCGCCAGCGTGGTGTGGGCTTCGGTCGAGATGCTGCCCAGCGACATGGCGCCGGTGGCGAAGCGCTTGACGATTTCCCTGGCCGGCTCGACCTGGTCGAGGGCAATCGGCGCCGCCGCGGGCCGGATCTCGAACAGGCCGCGCAGGGTCATGTGGCGCACGCCCTGATCGTTGATCAGCTTGGCATATTCCTTGTAGGTCTCGGTCTTGCCCGAGCGCGTCGCATGCTGCAGCTTGGCGATCACGTCCGGCGTCCACATGTGTTCTTCGCCGCGAACCCTGAATGCATATTCGCCGCCGCAGTCGAGCATGCTGGCGAGCACCGGGTTGGCGCTCCAGGCGTCGGCATGGGTGCGCAACGCCTCCTCGGCCACTTCCTTCAGGCCGATGCCTTCGACCTTGGTCGGCGTACCGGCGAAATAACGGTTGACCAAGTCGGAGGAGAGGCCGACTGCCTCGAAAATCTGCGCACCGCAGTAGGACTGGTAGGTCGAGATGCCCATTTTCGACATCACCTTCATCAGGCCCTTGTTGATGGCCTTGACGTAGTTTTTCTGCGCATCGTAGGCGGTGGCCTTGTTCGGCAGTTGGGCCGCGATGGCGGCGATGCTCTCGAAGGCGAGCCAGGGATGGATCGCCTGCGCGCCATAACCCGCCAGCGTGGCGAAGTGATGCACCTCGCGTGCCGCGCCGGTCTCGACCACCAGGCCGCAGGAGGTACGCAAGCCGATCTTCACCAGATGCTGATGCACGGCGGAACATGCCAGCAGCGCCGGGATCGGCGCGCGTTCATGGTCGACGCTGCGGTCGGAGAGGATCACCACGTTGTAGCCCGCGGTCACGGCTTGTTCGGCGCGGGTGCAGACCTGGTACAGCGAGCGGCCGAGGCCCGCCGAGCCCTCGGCAGTGGGTGTCGTGATGTCGACCACGATGGGGCGGAAAGTGCCCTTGGTCAGCGCGTCGATCTGCTTCAGCTTGGCCATGTCGGCCGGCGACAGCACGGGCTGATGCACTTCCAGGCGCGGCGTCGGCTCGGTCTCATCCACGCCCAGCAGGTTGGGGTTGGGGCTGACCAGGGAAATCAGCGACATGACGATCTCTTCGCGGATCGGATCGATCGGCGGATTCGTCACCTGGGCAAACAACTGCTTGAAGTAGTTGAACAGCGGCTTGGGCCGGTCCGACAGCACCGGCAGCGGGGTGTCGTTGCCCATCGCGCCCGTGGCTTCCTCGCCGAGGGTGGCCATCGGTTCGAGGATGAACTTGAAGTCCTCCTGCGTATAGCCGAAAGCCTGCTGCACCTTCAGCAACGGGCCCTTGAGGTTTTCCTGCAGCTTGACCGCGGGCAGGTCGTCGACGAAATAGCGCGAAGCCTCGATCCACTTGCGGTAAGGCTTGGCGGTGGACATGGTGCGCTTGAGTTCGGCGTCGTCGATGATGCGGCCCTGTTCGAGATCGATGAGGAACATCTTGCCGGGCTGCAGGCGCCACTTCTTGACGATGCGCTCCTGGGCGATCGGCAGCACGCCGATCTCGGAAGACATCACCACCAGGTCGTCGTCGGTGATCAGGTAGCGCGCGGGACGCAGGCCGTTGCGGTCGAGCGTGGCGCCGATCTGGCGGCCGTCGGTGAAGGCCACCGCGGCCGGGCCGTCCCAGGGCTCCATCAGCGCCATGTGGTATTCGTAGAAGGCGCGCCTTTCCTCGTCCATCAACGGATTGCCGGCCCAGGCTTCGGGAATCAGCATCATCATGGCGTGCGCCAGGCTGTAGCCGCCCATCACCAGCAGTTCCAGGGCATTGTCGAAGGAGGCGGAATCCGACTGGCCGTCATAAATCAGCGGCCAGACCTTTTCCAGATCCTCGCCCAGCACCGGCGACGAAATGCCGTGTTCGCGCGCGCGCATCCAATTGACATTGCCGCGTAGCGCATTGATCTCGCCGTTGTGGGCGATCATGCGGAAGGGATGGGCCAGGTCCCAGGTCGGAAAGGTATTGGTGGAAAAGCGCTGGTGCGCCAGGGCCATCGCGGAAACCGCGCGCCTGTCCTGCAGGTCGAGGTAATAGGTGCCGACCTGGTTGGCCAGCAGCATGCCTTTGTACACCACGGTGCGCGCCGACATCGACGGCACGTAGAACATCTTGCCGTCGGGCAGCTTGAGCGCCTGGATGGTGTGGCCGATCGCCTTGCGCAGGATGTAGAGCTTTCTTTCCAGCGCGTCGGTATCGTCGATGCCGGCTCCGGCGCCGATGAATACCTGGCGCACCACGGGCTCGATATCCTTGGCTGCCTGGGCCAGGCCGCTGTTGTCCACCGGGACATCGCGCCAGCCGAGCAGCACCTGCCCTTCGTAACGAATTGCGCGCTCGATCACCGCTTCGCAGGAACGCCGGCTGGCGTCGCCGCGCGGCAGGAACACCATGCCGACGCCATACTCGCCGACGGGCGGCAGCGTGACACCCTGCTGCGCCAGTTCCTCGCGGAAAAGGCCATCGGGAATCTGGATCAGAATGCCCGCGCCGTCACCCAGCAAGGGGTCGTAACCCGTTGCCCCGCGGTGTTCGAGGTTTTCCAGAATCAGCAGCCCCTGCTCGATGATGGAGTGGCTCTTCTGGTTCTTGATGTGCGCAACGAAACCGACGCCACAGGCGTCATGCTCATTGGCCGGGTCGTAGAGACCCTGGCGCTGGGGGAGGACCATCGTGTCTTTCCTCGGAAATGCGGCCGGCACACGCCGGAGGCGGTCGGCAAAAAAGCCGGGGTGATGCTTCTCCCCGGCCTTGTATGGTCCGCCTGACATGGCGAACGCGGTGCTAAATATACCGCCAAAAGCGGTTGAATTCAATACGCTGCAACGCAGCATGGAGACTTTGAAGTCCGCTTTGGAGTCCGTTTAGAGTTCTCCGACGGAGAACAGGCGGCGATGCTCCTTCATGGAGTAACGGTCGGTCATGCCGGCGATGTAGTCCGCCGTGGCGCGCACCACGCTCTCGGTGGCGGCCATTTGCTGGTATTGCGGCGGCAGCAGGCGCGGATCGGCGACAAAGGCACCGAACAGGTCGCGAATGATGCGGCGCGCCTTGGCGGTCATGCGCAGCACCTCGTAGTGCTGGTACAGGTGCTGGTGCAAAAAACCCTTCAAGGCGCGGTTCTCGGCCTGCATTGCCTCGGTGAAGGCAACCAGTGCCGGCGCCGCATGGGCATCCTCCAGGCTGCGCAGGGAGGCATCCGCTATCCGTCGCGCCGATTCGGCCAGCAGATCGGTGACCTGGGCGTCGATCATGCGCCGTATGGTTTCGTGCACCCTGCGGCGCGGCGATATCTGCGGGAATTCGGCATCCGCTTCGGCGGCATGGCGGGCGAACAGGCTCAGCTGTTCGAGCTGTTCCAGGGTCAGCAGTCCGGAGCGCAAGCCATCGTCTACATCATGGTTGTTGTAGGCGATCTCGTCGGCCAGGTTGCAGATCTGCGCCTCCAGCGAGGGTCTGTGCCCTTCGAGGAAGCGCCGGCCGAGTTCGCCGAGGTCGCGCGCGCGCGCCGGCGAGCAGTGCTTGAGGATACCCTCGCGGGTCTCGAACATCAGGTTGAGGCCGTCAAAGGCGCCGTAGCGCTCTTCGAGGCGATCGACGATACGCAGGCTCTGCAGGTTGTGCTCGAATCCGCCGTGCGCCTGCATGCATTCGTTGAGCGCGTCCTGCCCGGCGTGGCCGAAGGGGGTGTGGCCGAGGTCGTGGGCCAGCGCGATGGCTTCGGTCAGGTCGTCGTTGAGGTGCAGGGCGCGCGCGATCGAACGCGCGATCTGGGCGACTTCGATGCTGTGCGTCAGACGGGTGCGGAACAGATCGCCTTCATGATTGACGAAGACCTGGGTCTTGTATTCGAGGCGCCGAAAGGCCGTGGAATGCACGATACGGTCGCGGTCGCGCTGAAACTCGCTGCGCACCTTGGGCCGCGGTTCGGGGACGACGCGGCCGCGGCTGTTGCCGTCGTCTACCGCGTAGGGCGCCAGATCACTCACCACAACAGGCCGCGATGGCCGCGACGATCTTCTCCTGCGGCACGTCGGCCGAAGTCACCGCGGCGCCCAACGCCTTGAGCAGGATCAGGCGCAGGCTGCCGGCAATGACCTTCTTGTCATGGGACATCAGTTCGAGATAGCGCGCCGCCCCCAGATCCGGCGCCGTGACCGGCAAACCGGCGCGCACCAGCAGCGTGCGGATGCGCTCGACGTCGGCATGCGAGAGCCAGCCCAGGCGCCGCGAAAGTTCAGCGGCCATGAGGGTGCCGGCGGCGACGGCCTCCCCATGCAGCCACACGCCGTAACCCATGCCGGTCTCGATCGCATGGCCGAAGGTATGGCCCAGGTTCAGCAACGCGCGGCCGCCGTCCTTGGCCGTCTCGAATTCGTCGGCCGCGACCACCTCGGCCTTGTTGGCGCAGGAACATTCGATGGCATGCGCCAGCAGTTCGCCATCGCGCGCCATCAGGCCGTCCATGTTGGCCTCCAGCCATTCGAGAAAGGGCAGGTCGCGGATCAGGCCATACTTGATGACTTCCGCCATGCCGGCCGACAGTTCGCGGTCGGGCAGGGTTCGCAGCGTATCGGTATCGGCCAGCACCAGCTTCGGCTGCCAGAAGGCGCCGACCATGTTCTTGCCGCGCGGATGGTTGATGCCGGTCTTGCCGCCGACCGAGGAATCGACCTGGGACAACAGCGTCGTCGGGATCTGGATGAAGGGCACGCCACGCTGATAGGTCGCGGCGGCAAAACCCGCCAGATCGCCGATGACGCCACCGCCGAGAGCGACCACCGTGGTGCTGCGGTCGCAACGCGCGACCAGCAGCGCGTCGTAGATCAGGTTGAGCGACTCCCAGGTCTTGTGGGCTTCGCCATCGGGCAGGATGATCGGCGTAATGCCAACGCCAACTTTCTCGAGCCCCCTGGCGAGGAAATCCAGGTACAGCGGAGCCACCGTGGTATTACTGACCAGCGCGATGCGCGGTGTACGCAGATGCGCCAGGATTTCGTCGCCACGCGAAAGCAGCCCGCCGCCGATCAGGATCGGATAGCTGCGCTCGGCCAGGGCGACGTTCAGGCGGCGCATCGCTGCTGCAACTCCCGTTCGACCTGCTTGACCAGATGGTTGATGCTGCCGCCCAGACTGTTGATCACCAGATCCGCCACTTCGCGATAGAGGGGGTCGCGCTGGGCGAACAATTCCTCGATTTTCTTCATCGGGTCGGCGACCTGCAACAGCGGCCGATTCGGATCGAGCCGGGTCCGCTCGAAGAGCAGCGCCGGTGCGGCGTGTAGGTAGACCACCATGCCGCCGCGCTTCAGGGCCGCGCGATTCTCCGGGCGCAGCACGGCGCCGCCGCCGGTGGCGACGATCAGATTCGACTCTTCGGCGAGTTCGGCGATCACCTTCGATTCCCGGTCACGAAAACCCTGCTCGCCTTCGATGTCAAAAATCAGCGGAATCCGCACGCCGGTGCGCGCCTCGATCTCGTGATCGGCATCGATGAAGGAACGATGCATGCGTCTGGCCAACTGGCGCCCGACGGTGGTCTTTCCGGCGCCCGGCATGCCTACCAGGTAGATATTGTTTTTCGCACTCACGAGCGGATTGTAGCAGCGCAAAAGGCCGGGGCCGGCGTGGCCGGCCCCGCTCAGACAAGGATGGGACGGACTATCTCTGCGTCAGGGCGTCGCTGATGATGCGCGGCGTGATGAAGACCAGCAGTTCGCTGCGTGACTGGTTCTTTTGCGTGGTCTTGAACAGGAAGCCGACGTAAGGCAGATCGCCGAGGAAGGGAACGCGCTCCTGGGTCTGGATCTCGGATTCCCGCGCAAAACCGCCGATCACCACGGTGCCGCCGTTTTCCACAATCACGCTGGTGGTGATGGTGTTGGTGTCCAGGCTGCCGGTCGTCGCGTTGGTGATGGTGCTCTTGGCAATGTTCAGCTCAAGGCTGATGCGGTTGTCGGGATTGACCGAAGGCGTCACGCCGAGGGTGAGAGGCGCCGAGAAGGTCTGGTAGATCGGCAGGCCGGTGGTCGCGTTAACCCCGGTGAGAATGGTCACCTGCTGGGTGCTGTTGATCGTCGCCGCCTTGCGGTTCAGCGTGACGAGCCTCGGCGCGGAGACCGTCTTGTTGCGCGTATCGGTCTCGGCGGCCTGCAACTCGAGGGCAAGCAATTTGGTCCCGGCATTGTTGAACAGCATCAGGCCGATGTTCGCCGCCGCTGCGAGCGCGTAGCTGGGCTGGAACACGTTGGTGCTCGTCCGTGCCAGCGCCGGTACGGACGGCGTGCCGAAAGAGTCGACGTTGGTGAATCCCGCGGTCGTTCCCAATACCGCCCGGGTCGTGTTGGTGCCGGGCACCTGATAGCCACCATTGCTCAAGGCCGACGCATCGGCCAGCCGCAAGCGCACACCCAGCGAGTTGGTAAAGCCGGTGGATGCCTCGACAATGCGGGCTTCGATCAGCACCTGCTTGGGCGGAACATCGACCGTGCGGATGATTTCGCGGATCGCTTCGACCACGGTGGCCGTGTCGCGGACGAAAACCTGATTGGTGGCGTCGTGAATCGAAATGCCGCCGCGGGCGGTGAGCATGCCCCGCTGCGTGCTTCCGGCGGCAGCGGCACCAGCAGCGGGTGCCGCCGCGGCCGGCGCAGCGCCGCCGGCGGGAGCCGCCCCTGCGGGCGCGGCGCCTGGAGCTGCCGCGGGAGCAAAACTGGTATTCACCAGCGCGACGATGTCGGCGGCCTTGACATAGTTCAGCTTGAAGGTCTCCGCCACCAGCGGCGCAATGTCGTTCGCCCGCGTCAATTCATCGGCGGTATCCTGGTCGCGCTTTTGCAGAACCGCCCGATCGCCGAACAGCACCACGTCATTGCGCACCCGCATGCCGGCATTGACCTGGGCCATGATGATTTCCAGTGCCTGGTCGTAGGGAATGTTGTCCAGGTTGGCGGTGACGGTCCTGCCGTTCAAGGAGGGATCGATCAGTACGTTCTTGCCCGAAATGTCGGCCAGGGTACGCAAGACCATGGAGGCGTCGGCACCGAAGAAGTTGATGGATACCTTCTGCCCCTGTTGACCGGTCTGGACCAGCTTGTTGGCCTCATCCGCCGGGATCGGCTTGACTTCGATGATCAGTTGGTTATTGGCCAGGTGCGCCTGATGGAACCAGCGGCCGCGTGCGGCGATGTCGAGGCGCGTCAGATTGCCTATCGCGCGCGAGGTGATCGTCGTCACCGGCGTCGCGAAGTCATTGACGTCGCGGCGATTTTGCAAACGCTCGGGGAGTTCGACGTCGCGCAATTCGACCGTGATCCCAGTACCTACCCGGCGGATGTCGATCGGCACCGTGCCATCGGTCAGATCCACCGTGATCGAGGCCTGGCCGTCTTCGCCGCGACGGAAATTGATGTCGCGGATCGCCGCCGTGTCAGCAGCCTGATCCGCCTTCGCGGCGGCTGCCGTCGACGATGCCGGCTGATAGACGCTCGGCGCCGCCTCCTGGCTGGCCTGCACGCTCTGCGCCTGCAGTTTGATGAACAGCGCGTCGCCGACGATCTCGGTCGAGAACTTGGTCGGACGATAGAGATTCAGCACCAGTCGCGTGAGCTTTTCCGTCTGGACGAGATTCAGGCTGCGCAGATCACCCTCGGCCACTTGCTGCGTGGATTGCCCCGACTGATTGTCGGTGTCGGGAAAGTCGATCACCACGCGCGGCGGTTCGACCACGCTCCAGTTTCCGGGCAAGGCCTTCAGCGGAGCGGCCATCTGCACTTTGAGCAGGACTTGATCGCCGTCGCGCCTGACCTGAATCTGCTTGATCGAGTTTTCGGCAGCGAACGAAGTGCCCGACCAGCCAACACAGAAGCCCAGCAGGGCTAGTGCGGCAACGTGAAATTTGTTCATCAACGTCCTCCTTCTTTCGGCACCATAAGCACTTTTTCAAGTGCTACCCAGGCGCCGTTCGCGTCCTTGACGGATTCGAGCACCGTGACGCTATCTCTGGTAATCGCCGTGATCTTGCCGAAATTGCGGCCCATGTATTCGCCCACCCGGACATGCTTTGGCTTGTTCGGCGGGGGAGTCTGGATCAGGGCGTAAGGCACGGCCCCGGCCATGATTACGCCGACCACCTTGAGGTCTTCCAGCGGAAATATTTCCAGCGGTTGTTGCGGGCGACTGCGATCCGGCGCGGTCTTGTCGGCAGCCGCCTCCAGGGTCACGATCTTGCCCGGAGAAAAGGGCGGCGTGAGCGTCTCCGTTTCATAGGCGACCACCGGGAAGGCGGTTATTTCCGGCAGGGCAGTCACCTTGCCCTTCATGCCCTTGGCCTCCTCGCGCATCCACTCCCGCAGATCCTGATGTTCCTCGGCCGCACAACCCAGCAGCAGCAATGGCAACAGCAAAAGTAGACCGGAAGGCTTCATTTCTTGCCTCCCTTGGCCGCTTTCTTCTGATTGGCAATCTCCGCATCATCAAGGTAGCGGAAGGTCTTCGCCGTGGTTCTCATCGCCAGGGTCGCATTGGGGTTCGCGGTCAAACTGATGTCGTTCAGGGTCACGATGCGGGGCAGCTTGGCGATATCTCCGGTAAATGCGCCGATGTCGTGGTAGGTACCGGTGAGATTGAGGGTGATCGGCACCTCGGCATAGAACTCCC
Organism: Sulfuritalea sp.; assembly: GCF_031426875.1. Taxonomy (NCBI): domain Bacteria; kingdom Pseudomonadati; phylum Pseudomonadota; class Betaproteobacteria; order Nitrosomonadales; family Sterolibacteriaceae; genus Sulfuritalea; species Sulfuritalea sp. Next base: position 13,667 of record NZ_JASJPC010000057.1, on the reverse strand, counting down.
TGGGCGCCTCGCCACCCGGCCTGAAGAGTTCGACGGCCAGGCCGCGACCCTGGGCGGCCTTGTTGATATCGACCAGCATGTCGCCCATTTCGGCCCGGTTCGGCAGTTGCTTGAGCAAAGCGCCGAATGAACGGTCGATTTCGGCCAACTGGCGACGGTACTCGTCCAGGTTCACGGCCTGCTTTTTCTTTTTCAGCCAGGCTTCCTTGTGCGTGGCTTCCTGCTGTTTCTGTGCCTCGAGTTCCTCCAGCTGGACGCTCCAGCCGAGCGCGCCAAAGCCCCAGGCGGTAGCCAGCAAGCCGGCAAACAGGCTGAGCAGGATCACTATGCGCGGCGCCAGAGGCCACAAGCCCGGATCCTTGGGATCCAGGGTCTTGAAATCCATGGCCAGCTGCTGGAAATCGATCAGCGGGGCCTTGGGTGCAGCCGGCTCGACCTTGACAGTCTGCTTTTCGGCCAGACGTTCGGCAGCCGACTTGCGCTTGAACAGCGAGGACAGGGAAGCAGGCAGGGCAGGCAGCTTCATCACTTTTTCCCCGGCGCAGCTGCGGTCTGGCGCGAAATCACGGTTGTAATGCTGAACGCATTGAGACGTCGATTGGCGACGACCTCGGCTTTGGTTTCGACCAGTGTCGCTTGCTCGAGCAGGGGCGACTCTTCGAGGTTGTTCATCAGTGTGGTGATCCGCGCGTTGGATTGCGCGTAGCCCGCAATCGCCAGTTTCGGCCCGGTTTGCGTCAGCGTGCGCAGGTAGATGCCTTCCGGCACCTGCTTGGCCAACTCGTTGAACAGGTGCACGGTTTCAGTGCGATTGGCCTGCAATGCCTCGATTACGCGCTTGCGGGCCAGCAATGCGTTGGTTTGTTCCTGGATTTTGTTGATTTCGCTGATTTCCTTGTCCAGCGAGGCGATTTCGCGCTTGAGAAATTCGTTCTTCTCGCCTTGTACGGCAATCTCCCGGTTGATCAGCGAAAAGCCGAGAAACCAGATCAGGGCCGCCAGTATCGATACCAAGCCGAGCAGAACATAAAACTGCTGGCGCCGCGCCTTGCGCTTCTCCTCGCGATGAGGAAGGAGATTGATCCGGATCATTGATCGAACTTCCTCAGGGCCAGCCCGCAAGCCACCATCAGCGAGGGCGCGTCGGCGGCCAGCTGTTTGGCTCGAATGCGCGGCGCAATGGCCATGCCGGCGAACGGATCGGCCAGAATGGTGTTGACATTGGTGCGCTGGCCGACGATTTCGGCGACGCCCGGAATCAGCGCCGAGCCACCGGCAAGAATGATGTGATGCACTTCATTGTGCGGCGTCGAGGTGAAAAAGAATTGCAGTGCGCGAGCGACTTCCTGCGCCATGTTTTCAATGAACGGATGCAGGATTTCCGCTTCGTAGTTGTCGGGCGGCGTGCCGGAACGCTTCAGATTTTCGGCTTCGTCGGGTCCCATGCCGTAGGCGCGCATGATCTCGTCGGTCAGTTGCGAACCGCCGAAGGCCTGTTCGCGCGCATAGAGCTGCTGGTCATCCTTCATGACGGTGATCTTCATCGCCGAGGCGCCCACGTCTACCAGGGCCACGATCTGGTCGGCGCCTTCGCGCGGCAGTTGCTTGGTCACCAATTCGTAGGCCGCCTGGGTCGCATAGGCTTCGACATCCATCACCACCGGCTTCAGCTCAGCCACTTCGGCCGCAGCGACGCGGTCTTCGACCTTCTCCTTGCGCGAGGCGGCCAGCAGCACTTCGACGTCATCGGGACTGCCCGGTGCCGGACCAATCACCTGAAAGTCGAGATTGACCTCCTCCAGCGCAAACGGAATGTATTGATTGGCTTCCGACTCGACCTGGACCTCCATCTCCTGTTCGCGCAGATTCGCCGGCAGCGTGATCTTCTTGGTGATGACGGCGGCCGTCGGCAAGGCCATGGCGATGAAGCGCGTCGAGGTACCGAGTCGTTTCCAGCAGCGCTGCAGGGTTTCCGCCACGGCATCGAGCGACGCCAGATTGCCATCCACCACGGCATCTTTCGGCAGAGGTTCGATCGCGTAGCGCTCGACCCGCGGCTGTCCCTTGCCGGCATCGACCAGTTCAACCATCTTGACCGCGGTTGAACTGATGTCCACGCCGATCAGCGGACGCAGCTTCGGGTTAAAGATCGACTTGAGCGCCGAGACATCGATCTGCAAAGGATTTTTCCTTTAAAAATATTGCGTTACGAGCTATACAGATAATTTACTTCAGATGCTAGCAGCAACTATATCGACTGTAAAGCAAAATTATCACAGTTGATTGCTCGCAACGTGTCTCCAGCGCCACAGCTATAATCCAACGCGCCGCCATCACTCCGTCCCTTCGTGCCCATTTCCGCCCTGTCCGCACCCGCCCGCTGGATACTGTATTCCCTGCTCCTGATTGGCGGCGCCGTGTTGAGTGCCGCCGCTCTTGCCGGCATCGTGCTGATTCTCGCCTATCCACAACTTCCGTCGGTGGAAGTGCTGACCGACTATCAGCCGAAGATTCCATTGCGGGTTTACTCCAGCGACGGCCACTTGATCGGCGAGTTCGGCGAAGAGCGGCGCGACTTTGTCCATATCAAGGACGTTCCGGCGGTAATGATACAAGCCATTCTTGCCGCCGAAGACGAGCGCTTTTACCAGCATCCCGGGATCGACACGCTGGGCGTGCTGCGTGCTGCGTATTCGAATTTCGTCGGCGGCGGCAAGCGCCAGGGCGCATCGACCATCACCATGCAGGTAGCGCGCAATTTTTTCCTTTCCAGCGAAAAAACCCTGACACGCAAGCTTTACGAAATGTTACTGGCTTTCAAAATTGAGCACAATCTGGGCAAGGACCAGATTCTTGAGATCTACCTCAACCAGATCTATCTCGGACAGCGGGCCTACGGCTTCTCGGCCGCGGCGCAGATCTATTTCGGCAAGGCGCTGAAGGATGTCACGGTCGCCGAGGCGGCCATGCTCGCCGGTTTGCCCAAGGCGCCTTCGGCCTACAATCCGGTGGCCAATCCAAAGCGGGCGCAGTTGCGCCAGCGCTATGTCCTGCGCCGCATGCACGAGCTCAACTTTATCGACGACGCGCAGCTGGCGGCGGCGCCGGCGGAAACCCTGCACATCAAGCGCGACGTCAACGACTTCGGCGTGCGCGCCCAGTATGTCGCCGAGATGGCGCGCCAGATTGCGGCCGAGCGTTTTCCGGACGATGTCTACAGCCGCGGCCTGCGCGTCATCACCACCATCGACCGCGGCGAACAGCAGGCCGCCTACCAGGCGGTGCGGCGCGGGGTCATGGACTACGACCGCCGCCACGGCTATCGAGGCGCCGAAGCCTATGTCGTGCTGAAAGACGTCAGCCCGGAAAATGATGAAGAACTGGAAGAACTCCTGACGGATTATGACGACAGCGACGACCTGCTGCCGGCCATCGTGCTCGAGGCCACGCCCAAGCTGGTGCGCGCCTACTTGCGTGGCGGCGAGGTACTGAGCATCGGCGGCGACGGCCTCAAGTTCGCCGCCCGCATGCTGGACGACAAGGCGACGCCGAACAAGCGGCTGCGACGCGGGGCGGTGATTCGCGTGCAGAAATCCGACAAGAGCTGGCAAATCGTCCAGCTGCCCGAGGTCGAGGCAGCTTTCGTCGCCGCCAGCCCGATCGACGGCGCGATCCGGGCTCTGATCGGCGGTTTCGATTTCAATCGCAGCAAGTTCAACCACGTCACCCAGGCCTGGCGTCAGCCCGGCTCCAGTTTCAAACCCTTCATCTACTCCGCCGGCCTGGAAAAGGGCTACACGCCAGCCTCCGTGATCCCCGACGAACCGGTCTCCATCTCCGCCGAAGAGACCGGCTCCCAGGCCTGGGAGCCGAAGAACTATGACGGCAAATACGACGGGCCGATGACCCTGCGCACTGCCCTGGCGAAGTCCAAGAACATGGTTTCGATTCGTCTGCTGCGCGCCATCGGCACCCATTACGCCCAGGATTACGTGACGCGTTTCGGCTTCGATGCCGACAAACATCCGCCCTACCTCACACTGGCGCTGGGCGCCGGATCCGTGACACCCTGGCAACAGCTTGCCGCCTATTCGGTCTTCGCCAATGGCGGCTACCGCATCGAGCCTTACATCGTGCGCCAGATTCTCGATGACAAGGGCGCCGTGCTGGCTGCCATACAGCCCGCCCTGGCGGGTGACGAATCATTGCGCGCCATCGATGCGCGCAACGCCTGGCTGATGGACAGCATGATGCACGATGTGGTGCGGCGCGGCACTGCCACGCGCGCCGCGGCAGTGCTGAAGCGCGGCGACCTGGCCGGCAAGACCGGCACCACCAACGACTATATCGATGCCTGGTTCTGCGGCTACCAACCCACCGTGGTCGGCATCGCCTGGATCGGATTCGACCAGCCGCGGCGCATGGGTAACGGCGAAACCGGCAGCGCGGCGGCACTGCCGATCTGGATCGGCTTCATGGAGAAGGCCTTGAAGGGCGTGCCCGAAAGCTGGCAGGAAGCGCCGGCAGGCCTCGTCTCGATCAAGGCGGAGGATCCCTCCGGCAAGACCAACAGCGAGCTCATCTACAAGGAGTATCTGCCACCCCCGCCGGCAGACGAGGTGGAGCCGCCGAAGCAGGAACTCAATCAGGCCCCGGCGCCGGTCAGGGATGCGAAGCCGAAACTCATCGAAAGGCCGGCCGCCGAAAAGTCCGCCACGGCAGTGCCCGCAGAAAAGAAGAACTAGAGCGCAATCCTGACGCCGGACTGCTCCGACAGGGTCCGCGACAAGGCCGCCAGCAACTCCTCGCCATCGCGCGTGCCGACCCACTTGCCGCCCTCGGGTCGGAAATGATAGCCGCCCGATTTCGCCGCCAGCCAGATTTCCCGCGCAGCGCCATGACGATTGACGATGATCTTGGTGCCATTTTCGCACTCGATCTCGATGATGCCGCCGGGCTTGGTTTCGAAATCGAAATCGGCGACACCGCTCGTCGAAGCCACCTCCAGTGCCGCCTCGATGCGCGCCAACTCCGCATCGGCCGCTGCCATGAATTCTCTTTCATCCATCGCGTGTTACCATCCTTCGCCTGTCGAGACACACCTATTTGCCATGCGCCTGACTCCTTCATTCGCCGCCGCCCTGCTTGGCCTTGCGGTCCTCTCCGCCTGCGGCACCAAAACCCCGCTTACACTGCCGCAACCGACCCCGCAGGCAAGCACCACTGCGGTGCCGCCTGCGCCTGATCATAACAATAAAGCCGTCGAGTCGCGACCATGAGCCTGACCGCGATGGGCAGGGATGGCCTGCAGGTCGAGGCCGTCCCGCTGAGCGTGCTGGCCGCGCGTTTCGGCACGCCGTGCTACGTCTATTCCCGCGCCGCGCTGACGGCCGCCTATGCCGCCTACCGGGATGCGCTGCAAGCAAACGGCCTGCTCGACCGGGCGCTGATCTGCTATGCGGTCAAGGCCAATTCCAATCTGGCCATCCTGAATCTGTTCGCCCGCCTCGGCGCCGGCTTCGACATCGTCTCCGGCGGCGAACTGGCCCGCGTATTGGCCGCCGGCGGCAGTGCGGACAAGATCGTATTCTCCGGCGTCGGCAAGTCGCACGCCGAAATGCGCGCGGCGCTGGAGGCCGGCATCCATTGCTTCAACGTCGAATCGGCCAGCGAGCTTGACCGGCTCAGCGAGGTCGCGGGCAGCGTCGGCCGCCGCGCGCCGGTATCGCTGCGCGTGAATCCCGACGTCGACGCGAAAACCCATCCCTACATTTCGACCGGCCTCAAAACGGCCAAGTTCGGCGTCGCCTTCGGTGAAGCCTTCGATCTCTATCGCCGCGCCGCGAGCCTGCCGCATATCGCGGTGAAGGGCATCGACTGCCACATCGGCTCGCAACTGCTCGACCCGGCGCCGGCGGCGGAAGCCGCGGACAAGGTGCTGGCACTGGTCGACCGCCTCGCCGCGGCAGGCATCGCCCTCGAACACATCGACCTTGGCGGCGGCCTGGGCATCCAGTACCAAGCCGACGAGCCAGCACCCGCGGCAGCCGACTATCTGGCACCGATGCTGGCGAAGCTCGCCGGGCGCCGCGAGAAACTGATATTCGAACCGGGCCGCTCGCTGGTCGGCAATGCCGGATTGCTGCTGACCCGCGTCGAGGTGCTGAAGCATGGCGAGGAGAAACACTTTGCCGTGGTCGACGCGGCGATGAACGACCTGATGCGTCCGGCCCTCTATGACGCCTGGCACGAGATCGTAAGAGTTGGCGCTGACACTACGGCAAGCGGCGCGAAGATGCCGGACGCCATGACTTACGAAATCGTCGGCCCGGTCTGCGAATCGGGCGACTTTCTCGGCCACGACCGCCTGCTGGCCTTGCGCGAAGGTGACCTGCTCGCCATCCTCTCGGCCGGCGCCTACGGCATGGCCATGGCCTCGAATTACAACAGCCGGCCGCGCGCCGCCGAGGTCATGGTCGACGGCGAGGCCATGCAGTTGATCCGCCGCCGCGAGGACGTCGCGGAACTGTTCGCGCTGGAATCGGTCTTGGCCTGATGCGCAACGCCCTCCTCGCCTGCCTGGCTCTCGCCCTACTGAGCGCCTGTGGCCAGAAAGCCGAGCAGAAGAAGGCGGTGCCGCCACCCTCGTTGATCACGGTCACCCAGGCCACCAAGGGCGACTTCGAAGTCGTGCTGGAAACCCTGGGCAGCCTCGAAGTGCTGGCCGATCCGAAAGTCGGTGCCGAGGTCGCCGGGCGGGTCACGCAGGTGCTGGCGCGCAGCGGCAAGGCGGTCAAGGCCGGCGACCTGCTGGCGGTGATCGATGCCGGCGATGTCGCACTGCAGAACAGGGCCGACGAAGCCGAAGCGCGCCGCGTCGAGGCCCTGGCGAAGCAGCAGGAGAAACTCGCCGAGCGGCAACAGATGCTGATGGACAAGGGCTTTCTGTCGAAGAATGCCGGCGAGGACGTTGCCGCCCAGCGCGCCGCGCTCTCCGCCCAGTTCGACGCGGCGCGGGCGCGCGCCGACAACAGCCGCCGCTCGGTCGGCAAGACCCGTGTGATTTCACCGATAGACGGCGTCGTCGAGGTGCAGATCGTCTCTCCCGGCGATTACGTCAAAGTCGGCGACCCGCTGTTCAATCTCGTCGCGCCGAAAAAACTTCGCGCGCATCTGCCCTTCGCCGAAAGCTTCGGTCCGCGGCTGCAACAGGGCCAGGAAGTCCGTCTGGTTTCGCCGCTGGCGCCGGGCAAGGTGTTCGCCAGCCGCATCAAGGACATCCGCCCCGGCGTCGTCGAAGGCAGCCGCACCCTCGACGTGCTGGTCGACGTCGACAACGACGGCAGCCTGCGCGGCGGCGGCACCGTCAATGCCGCGGTGATCGTCTCGGCCAAGGCCGAAGCGCTGACGGTGCCCGAACAGAGCGTCGTGCTGCGCCCCGCCGGCAAGGTCGTGTATGTCATCGCCGAGGCGGACGGACAGAAGAAGGCGCAGCAGAAGCCGGTCAAGGTCGGCGCCAAGCGCGGCGGCCGCATCGAGATTCTCGAAGGCCTGGCCGGCGGCGAAACCATCGCGCTCGATGGTGCCGGCTTCCTCACCAACGGCGCAGCGGTCGCCATCAAGGAAGCCGCCAAGCCGGCCGCCGCCCTCACCCCCAACCCCTCTCCCGCGACGGGAGAGGGGAGCGTCGTGAGTCGCTGACGCGACTTTTGTTGCAGTGACCCTGCCCGAGCTTTCCGTCAAGCGCCACGTCCTGGCGTGGATGGCGAACGCCGTGCTGGTGTTGTTCGGGGTGATCGCCTTCACCCGCATCGGCATGGACCGGCTGCCCTACATCGAGTTTCCGGTGGTTTCGATCACCACCACGCTGAAGGGCGCCAACCCCGACATCGTCGATTCCAGCGTCACCAACCTGGTCGAAAGCGCGGTCAATAGCGTACCCGGCATCGAGCACATCCAGTCCACGTCCTCGCCCGGCGTCTCGGTGGTGAACATCACCTTCGGCCTGGAAAAGAATGTCGACGTCGCCTTCACCGAGGTGCAGTCCAAGGTCAACCAGGCGCAGCGCCGGCTGCCCCGGGACGTCGATCCGCCGATCGTGGCCAAGGTGGAGACCAATGCCTCGCCGATCTTCTGGATGGCGGTGCAGGGCGACCGCACCCAGCAGCAGCTGAACCAGTACGCGCTCAACGTCATCAAGAAGAAACTGGAAACCATCAACGGCGTCGGCGAAGTGCGCCTCGGCGGCCGCCGCGACCGCACCATCCGCGTCAATCTGCTGCCCGACCGCATGAGCGCGCTGGGCGTCTCGGCGCAGGACATCAGCGATGCCTTCGCCCGCGAGCATGTGCAACTGGCCGGTGGCTTCATCGTCGGCGAAACCACCGAACACCTGGTCAAGCTCGATCTCGAATTCCACACCCTGGATGCGCTGGGCGGCCTGGTGGTCGGCTACCGCGGCACGCCACCGAATGCCGCGCCGATCCGCCTCACCGACATCGCCGAGCTGGAAGACGGCCTCACCGACAACCGCCAACTGGCGCGCTTCAACGGCGAGACGACGATCGGCATGGGCGTGGTCAAGGTGACCAACGCCAACACCGTCGCCATCGTCGAGCGCATCCGCGAAAAACTCGAAAAGGAAATCGAGCCGCAACTGCCGCCGGGCATGAAGATCAGCATCGTCTCCAACGATGCGGTGTTCATCCTCGAAATCGTCAATTCGCTCAAGCAGCACCTGATCGAAGGCACGCTGCTGGCATCCTTGGTGGTCTGGTTCTTCCTGCGCTCGGTGCGTTCGACGCTGATCGTCGCGCTGGCGATCCCGGTGTCGCTGATGGGTGCCATCGCGGTGATCTACTTCTTCGGCTACACGCTGAACTCGCTGACCATGCTGGCGCTGCTGCTCTTGATCGGCGTCGTGGTGGACGATGCCATCGTGGTGCTGGAGAACGTCTTCCGCCATCGCGAGGAGATCGACCCCGACCCGGTGGCCGCCGCGGTCAACGGCAGCAAGGAAGTGGTGTTCGCGGTGATCGCGGCAACGCTGTCGCTGGTCTCCATCTTCGCCCCGGTGATTTTCCTCTCCGGCATCATCGGCCAGTTCTTCCGCTCCTTTGCCGTGGTCGTCACCTTCGGCGTGCTGGTCTCGCTGTTCGTTTCGCTGACCCTGACGCCGATGCTCTGCTCGCGCTACCTCAAGGTCGAGAAACAGCATGGCCGCATCTACCATCTGTTCGACCGCGTGCTGGGCGGCCTCGACCGTCTCTACATCCGCCTGCTCGACCGTGCCCTGCGTCAACGCTGGCACGTCGTGGCGCTGACCGTCGCAGTGGTCGGCTCCTCGGCCTTCTTTTTCATGAACGTCGGCAAGACCTTCACCCCGGACGAGGACGAAGGCCGCTTCCGCATTTCGCTGCGCACGCCGCTGGGGTCCAGCATCGACTACACCGACAGCAAGCTGCGCGAAGTCGAAGCCGTGCTCAATCGCTACCCGGAGATCCGCACCGAGTTCGCCCTGATCGGTCTGGGCAGCGCCGGCCAGGTGAACCAGGGCACCGTGGTGGTGCGCATGGCGCCGCGCGAGGAACGCACGCGCAGTCAACATGAAGTCATCGCCGCGGTGCGTCGCGATCTGGCTGCGATTCCCGGCGCGCGCGCCTTTGCCGCGCCCTTCGCGGTGGTCGGCGGCCAGCGCGGCGAGCCATTGCAGTTCGTCCTCGCCGGCGACAACATCAACGAAATCGGCCGCCTCTCGCGTGAACTGCAGCAGAAGCTGGCCACCGTGCCCGGCATCGGCCGCACCGATTCCGACATCCAGCTCGACCTGCCGCAGCTGGTGTTCATCCCCGACCGCCTGCGTATCGCCGCCGCCAACCTGTCCTCCAGCGACGTCGCCCTCGCGGTGAACATGCTGACCGGTGGCATCGACATCGCCAAATTCAACGACGAGCCCGGCGACGGCCAGCGCTATGACATTCGCGTCAAGGCCAAACCCGGCGAATTCACCCAGCCAGCCGACCTGTCGAAAATTTTCCTGCGCAGCCGCGACGGCAAGATGGTGCGCCTCGATTCCGTGGCCCGCTTCGAAGAACGACTGGGGCCGGCCGTAGTCGGCCGCTTCGACCTGCAATACGCCGCCACGTTCTATGCCACGCCGTCGATGCCGCTGGGCGAAGCCGTCGAGGCGGTGCGCCGCACAGCGCAGGAAATGCTGCCGGCCGGCTATCAGGTGCGCTTCATCGGCCAGGCCGAGGAATTCGGCAAGACCATGAAGTACATGGTATTCACCTTCGCCCTCGCGCTGGTGCTGCTCTACATGGTGCTCGCCAGCCAGTTCAACTCCTTCCTGCAGCCGGCCATCGTGATGTTGGCGCAGCCGCTGGCCGTGGTCGGCGGCATCGCCGCGCTGTGGGCCACCGGACACACTTTGAACATCTATTCCATGATCGGCCTGACGCTGCTGATCGGCCTCGTCGCCAAGAACTCCATCCTGCTGGTCGACCTCGCCAACCAGCGCCGCGATGCCGGCATGGCGGTCGATGCCGCGTTGCGCAATGCCTGCCCGATCCGCATGCGGCCGGTGCTGATGACCTCGGCTACCGTGATCCTGGCGCTGGCCCCGGCCGCGCTGGGTCTCGGCGCCGGCGCCGAGACCCAGCAGCCGCTGGCGATCGCCGTGATCGGCGGCATGATCTCCTCGACGCTGCTGACGCTGGTGGTGGTGCCGGCCGTCTATTCGCTGCTGGAAAGCCGGCGCGAACGCCGCGCCTGAAGCCCTCGGCGCCGTGGCGCCAGCGCCAACTCTCGGCCACCGGCAGGGTGGGTCCGCAATACCCTGGCGAGCTTCGCGGGAAGAGTGCATCATGCTCGCCTGACGCTCCGGGCCGACCCGGAATCGTCGCGCAAGGAGACCGGGCATGACCAACAGGATCACCGTAGCGGCGGCCGACGTGCAGGTCGGCGATCACATCTACAACGGCCCCGGCGCCAGCGCCCACCCGACCTTTGCCTGGGAGACCGTGACCCGCATCAACATGGCCGACGGCCTGGTGGTGCTGATTACCGGCAGCCTCGAGCTTCCCCACGGCGAGTTCTGGTTCGAGCCGGAGGAAGCCGTGGTCGTGATGCGCTACCCCCAGCCGGAGCCAAAACAAGCCGTCGCCACAGCCCAGCGCAAGCACGGCCACTGACATTCAGCATCGCGGCTTCGTCACCCGCAAGCCCGCGCCCCAATCTGGCGTAAGCACGGCGGGCCTGCGCCCCGTCATGGTGCGCGCGGCTTCGTCCGCCGCCCTCCATCCCCCGCACGGCGCGCCGAATACGACAATTAGTAACGCCGAATCATGCCCTTGTGATAGATGGCACGGAGTCTGCACTGCACCGGATGAACCTTCTTTCCGGAGACCATCATGTCACTGCACGATCCCTTCGATTCAACCCGTGCCATCGCACGCTGCAACTGCGGCCATCACGGCAGTCAGGCCGAACACGACGCCTCGTTGCAGGAAACGGAAGCGCTGAACCAGCGCGTGCTGCAAACCACCGTGATGCGCGCGCTGTTCCCCGAGGATGGCGAGCGCCGCAAGTTCCTCTCGGCTGTCGGCGCCTCGACCGCCTGGGCCGCGATTTCCTCGCTGATCCCCTTCGGCACGCTGGAAGCCATGGCGCAGGAAAAGGGCAGCCTGGAGAAGAAAGACCTCAAGATCGGCTTCATCCCGATCACCTGCGCCAGTCCGCTGATCATGGCCGACCCGCTGGGCTTCTACAAGAAGCAGGGACTCAACGTCAGCGTGGTCAAGACCGCCGGCTGGGCGCTGATCCGCGACAAGGTGCAGAACCGCGAATACGACGCCTCGCACATGCTGGCGCCGATGCCGCTGGCGATGTCGATGGGCATCGGCTCCAATCCGATGCCGATCAACGTCGCAACGATCCAGAACACCAACGGCCAGGCCATCACGCTGCACGTCAAGCACAAGGACAAGCGCGATCCGAAGATGTGGAAGGGCTTCAAGTTCGCCGTGCCTTTCGAATACTCGATGCACAACTTCCTGCTGCGCTACTACGTCGCCGAACACGGCCTCGATCCGGACAAGGACATCCAGATCCGCGTCGTGCCGCCGCCCGAAATGGTGGCCAACCTGCGCGCCGGCAACCTCGACGGCTACCTCGGCCCCGACCCCTTCAACCAGCGCGCGGTGTATGACGAAGTCGGCTTCCTGCACATCCTTTCCAAGGAGCTGTGGGACGGCCACCCCTGCTGTTCCTTCGGCGTGCCGGCGGCCTTCATCAAGGAAAATCCGAACACCTTCGCCGCCCTGTATCGCGCCATCCTGACCGCCGCCGCGATGGCGCGCGATCCGAAGAACCGGCCGCTGATGGCCGAAGTGCTGTCGCCCGCCAACTACCTGAACCAGCCGAAGACCGTTCTCGAACAGGTGCTGACCGGCAAGTTCGCCGACGGCCTGGGCAATGTCAAAAACGTTCCCGACCGCGCCGACTTCGATCCCTTCCCCTGGTACTCGATGGCGGTCTGGATCCTGAGCCAGATGAAACGCTGGGGCTACGTCAAGGGCGAGGTGCGCTACAAGGACATCGCCGAGAAGGTGTACCTGCTGACCGACGCCCGGAAGCGCATGGCCGAGATCGGCATGGCGGTGCCGAAGGCGGACTACCAGAAGTTCAAGGTGATGGGCAAGGAGTTCGACTTCAACAAGCCCGACGCCTATATCAATAGCTTCGCCATCAAGCGCAGCTGAGAAATATCTCATGACTTCGATGAACCACCCCACATCATGAAATACCTCGACGTCGCAATGTCTCAAGCTGGCAAATTGGCCCGCCCCTCCCATCCTCCCCTCGCGGGGAGGCTACTAATCGGCTCGCTGCGCTCGAACCTGACACAGCGTGCTTGGCAACGTACTTCACGGTAACGACGATGCGCTCCCTCAACCTCAAGGCCGGCTTCATCTCGGTGCTGCTGTTCCTGATTTTCATCGGCGCCTGGCACATGGCCACGCTGCCGAAGGAATCGGCCGGGGCGACCGGCGCCGATGCGGAGTACGCGGCACTGATGGGCAAGGGCGCGGAGAAATCGGGCGGCTTCCCGCCGCCGCTGGAAGTCGGCAAGGCCTTCGTCAAATACCTGTCGGACCCGTTCTACGACCGCGGGCCCAACGACAAGGGCATTGCCATCCAGCTCGGCCATTCGCTGGCGCGGGTCGCCCTGGGATTTTTTCTGGCGGTGCTGGTTGCGGTACCGCTGGGCTTCACCATCGGCATGTCGCCGCTGCTGTACCGGGCCTTCGATCCCTTCATCCAGGTGTTGAAGCCGATCTCGCCGCTGGCCTGGATGCCGCTGGCGTTGTACACGCTGAAGGACTCCAATGTCTCCGGCATCTTCGTCATATTCATCTGCTCGATCTGGCCGATGCTGCTCAACACCGCCTTCGGCGTCGCCTCGGTGCGGCGCGACTGGATCAACGTGGCGCGCACGCTGGAAGTCAATCCGCTGCGCAAGGCCTTCCTGGTGATCCTGCCCGCCGCGGCGCCGACCATCCTCACCGGCATGCGCATTTCGATGGGCATTGCCTGGCTGGTGATCGTTGCCGCCGAGATGCTGGTCGGCGGCACCGGCATCGGCTACTTCGTCTGGAACGAGTGGA
>NZ_JASJPC010000056.1:0-5978 GCF_031426875.1 Sulfuritalea sp. | reverse complement strand
CGCCGATGATATTGCACTTCACCGTGTGAGAAAGTAGGTCAACGCCAGACTCCCCCACAAAACCCCCTCCGGATTGCCGGTAGGGGGTTTTTGGCTTTGGGGCTGTATGACTTTTCGCATAACACTTGCCGCTATGCGCACAACTTCAATTATGTCGAATGGGCACGACGGGGATTTCCGCTTTGCCGGCCAAGAATCGATGGCTATTGCCGGCACCAAAGTTGGGATTTTTCTGTTGTAGGAAAACCACAAAAACACCACTACGGTGCAAGAAACAGTCGGCGATGATTGTCTGACGCCAGACGGTAAAGCAGAATGCTCCCAGCTTCCCGGATTCGGGCAGTGACAGCGAACAGTGACCGACCACGTGGTGTCATTGCAAGCTGTTAATAACCAACTCTCTTTGGAGAAATATATGCAAAAGAAACTAATCGCTCTGGCTGTTGCTGGTCTGGTTTCCGGTGGCGCCTTCGCCCAGTCGAACGTGACCATTTCCGGCGGCATTTTCATGGGCTATGACAGCAACAAGACCAGCGGCGGCACGGCCACCGGTGGCTTTGGTACCGTCAATCGCGTGACCGACCATTCGAGCAACCTCAATATCAACGGTTCCGAGGATCTCGGCGGCGGCATGAAGGCCGTGTTCCAGATCGATACCCGTTTCGGCCTGGATGCGCCTGGCGGTACTTGGGCGGGCGGCAACTCCCATGTTGGCCTGTCGGGCAACTGGGGCCGCGTGATTGCCGGCAAGCAGGATCTGCACTACAACGAACTCGCCGGCGGCCTCGGCGCCATGCGCGTCCGCTCACTGCAGTCGCTGCTCGGCCACGGCATCATGAGCGAAGTCAATGGCGTCGCGATCACCCCGCGCACCCGTTCCAACAACGTCGTGATGTACAACAGCCCGAACATGAGCGGCTTCGCCGTTCAGGTGGCTGGTTCGACTGCAGCCTTTGCCGCAGCTGAAGGTGGCCAGGCTGCAGACGGCTCCAAGGGCAGCGCATGGAACCTGACGGCGAAGTATGCCAACGGCCCGATCAACGCTGGCTACAGCTACTGGCAGAACAACGAAGAAGGCGGCAATGGCGCGACGGCGGCTACCGCTGCTTCCGACCAGCGTTCCAACCGCATTTGGGGTCGCTACACCCTGCCGATGGGCTTGGCGCTGGGTCTGGGCTGGGATTCGTCGAAGTACGACAGCGACGTGACCGCCAACACCAACTGGGTCAAGCGTAATGCGTGGCAGGCCACCGGCCAGTACACCATGGGCGCCAATGCCTTCTATCTGCAGTACGCCAAGGCCGGCAACACCTCTGGCGCTGGCGCTGCCGATTCGGGTTCCGGTGCCAAGGCCTGGATGTTGGGCTATGACTACGCGCTGTCGAAGCGCACCAACGTCGGTATCAGCTACACCGAAGTCAAGAACGACAGCACCAGCGGCACCTATGACTTCTTCGCTTCTGCTACTCCGACGGCCGGTGTGGGCAACAAGTCGGCCCAATGGCATCTGGGCATGTCGCACTCGTTCTAAATCTGATTGGGGTTCGACCCCAGGAAGATGCAGCATCTCAAACGGCCACCTTCGGGAGGCCGTTTTTTTGGCTTTCGCCTGGATGAGCGGCTTCCACAACGGTTCCTTGTCGCAGGCGAAGTTTCGGTCATCGGTAAGCGCGCATGAAAAAGCCACCCGAAGGTGGTTCTCTCGGAGAGTAATAGCAAGAGTAATAGGGGACAGACCACGGTTTTCTGTTAGCCTTCGTCCATTCTTTCGCTGGCGGAGTGCCCTATGCCACGTCGTGCGCGCCTTGCCCTGCCGGGTGTTCCCCTCCATTTGATTCAGCGCGGCAATAACCGCCAGGCGTGTTTTTTCGCCGACGAGGACTACCGGTTCTACCTTGACTGGCTGGCCGAACACGCCGCCAAGACCGGTTGCCGCATCCATGCCTATGTGCTGATGACCAATCACGTCCATCTGATGATATCGGTAGATTGCCCTGAAGCGCCGGGGGCGTTGATGAAGTTGCAGGGACAGCGTTACGTGCAGTATGTGAATCGTGTCTATCGGCGCAGCGGCACGCTATGGGAGGGCCGCTTTCGTTCATGCCCGATTCAGGAAGAGATTTACCTGCTGGCCTGCCAGCGCTATATCGAACTGAATCCGGTGCGGGCCGGCATGGTTGGTCATCCCGGCGAATACCGCTGGTCGAGCTACCGGGCGAACGGGCAGGGAGAGGATGACGTCCTGGTCAGGCCGCATACACTCTACGAGGCGCTCGGAATCGATGCCACCCACCGGCAAGCGGCCTATCGGGAGCTGTTCCGCCATGAGCTGGATCCGGGTCTGGTGGACGAGATTCGGCGGGCAGCCAATGGCAACTTCCTCTTGGCGGACGGACGCTTCGCTGCGGAAGTGGCGGCGATGCTGGGCCGGAGGGTGCTGCCGGGAAAATCGGGCCGACCGCGCAAGGTAGTGGCGCCAGAGTCGGCCGATTTGTTCGGAGAGTGAACTGGAAACCGTGGTCTGTCCCAAGTTAACGACGCAACCTTTTCCTGCCACTCTCCCTCTGACAGCCCACCAGCCCGCTTATTTTGCCAACGCTACCGGTACGTAGGGGCTTGCCGGGTTAACTGTCAGCGTTTGACTCGACGGATGAAGCACCAGGTCCATCATTTCCATGGGCACGGCACCTAGAAGTGGTTCGTCTCCCAGTACCAGGGCGGATAGATCGCAATATCGATCGGCGAAATGAACACGAAGCGGTCCAATCATCGGTACGGCTTTGCGTGATCCGTCGGCCAAAATGATTTCGCGGGTTCCAGCTTCTTCGGTATCAAAACCCAACTGAACCGCAATGTGCTGAGGCACGGTAAGAAACACCGAACCCGAATCGACGAGCGCTTTGACTTCCAGGCGCCGCTTTGGAAAAATTGATTCCAGTGCGATTTCTGCGTAGGTAATTCCCATTCGATTACTCCGATCCAAGGTAAATCGTCGGCTGCCTATCGGTCAGCTTTCGCGCTACTTTACCGCAAAGAAATTCTGATCGTCAGAGCAGGACCAGATTATCGCGGTGGATCAGTTCCGCGCTGTCGATATAGCCGAGCAGGGCTTCGATGTCCTGGGTGCCGTGGCCGGCAATGCGGCGGGCTTCGGAGCTTGAATAATTGACCAGGCCTCGCGCGATTTCGCGGCCCTCGGGGCCGCGGCAGGCGACGGCCGCGCCGCGTTCGAAGTCGCCATCGACGCGAACCACGCCGACGGCTAGCAGACTGCGGCCGTCAGCCAGCGCCAGCACCGCCCCCGCGTCGAGCGTCAGCGCGCCTGCCAGTTGCAGATGGTCGGCCAGCCATTGCTTGCGCGCCGCCAGCGGGGATTCGGCGGCGTAGAGCAAGGTGCCGATGGGTTCGCCGCGCGCCGCGGCCAGCAGCGAATCGGGTTCGCGGCCGCTGACGATCAGGGTATGCGCGCCACTTCTGGCCGCGCGCTGTGCGGCACGTATCTTGGTAATCATGCCGCCCTTGCTGATGCCCGAGCCGGCGCCGCCGGCCATGGCCTCGAAGCGGCGATCGTCGGCGCGTCCTTCACCAATCAGCGTGGCGGTCGGGTCGAGGCGCGGATCGGCACTGTAGAGGCCTTTCTGGTCGGTGAGAATGATCAGCGCTTCGGCCTCGATCAGGTTGGCGACCAGCGCCCCCAGCGTGTCGTTGTCGCCGAACTTGATTTCGTCGGTGACCACCGTGTCGTTCTCGTTGATGATGGGCACGACGCCAAGGTCGAGCAGGGTCTGCAGGGTCGAGCGGGCATTCAGATAGCGCGTGCGATCCGCCAGGTCTTCGTGGGTCAGCAGGATCTGGGCGGCTTTGAGGCCGTGGTTGATGAAGGTTGTCTCGTAGGCCTGGGCCAGGCCCATCTGGCCCACCGCGGCGGCGGCCTGCAGATCGTGCATGGCATGCGGCCTTGTTGTCCAGCCCAGGCGCTGCATGCCGGCGGCAATCGCGCCCGAGGAGACCAGCAGCACCTGCCGTCCTTCGGAGTGCAGCGCGGCGATCTGCCGCGCGCATTCGGCGATGAAGTCGTGCGCCAAACCCTCGCCGTTGTTGGTCACCAGCGCGCTGCCGACCTTGACCACCAGGCGCTTCGCGTCAGCTATCTGCCGTCTCATGTTTTCGATGCTGTTCCAGATAATCCATCACGGCAAACGTGACCTCCCGGCAACCGGTTCCCGAAATGGCGGAAACGACGAAATGCTTTTTCGGTTTGTAGCTCTTTACCAGCGCCGCGACCCGTGCTTCGCGTTCCTCCTCCGGCACCAGGTCGATCTTGTTGATCAGCAGCCAGCGCGGCTTCTTGTATAGCGCCTGATCGTATTTCTTCAGTTCCTTGAGGATTGCCTTGGCATCCTTGGCCGGATCGGCGTCAGGATCGAAGGGCGAAATATCCACCAGATGCAGCAGCAGGCCGGTCCGCTGCAGATGCTTGAGGAAGCGATGGCCAAGGCCGGCGCCTTCCGCCGCACCTTCGATCAGGCCCGGAATGTCGGCAATGACGAAGCTGCGGTTGTCATCGACGCGCACCACGCCCAGATTCGGGTAAAGCGTGGTGAAGGGGTAATCCGCGACCTTGGGCTTGGCCGCCGAAACCGCGCGGATGAAGGTGGATTTGCCGGCATTGGGCAGGCCCAGCAGGCCGACATCGGCCAGCACCTTGAGCTCCAGTTTCAGTTCGCGCTTTTCCCCTTCCTGCCCCGGCGTGTTCTGCCGCGGTGCACGGTTGGTGCTGGACTTGAAGTGCGAATTGCCGAGGCCGCCGATGCCGCCCTTGGCGATCAGCACGCGCTTGCCGTCGGTATCGAGGTCGGCGATGACTTCGCCGGTTTCGCCGTCGGTGATCACGGTGCCGACCGGCATGCGCAGTTCCAGGTCTTCCCCGCCCTTGCCGTAGCGGTCCGAGCCATGGCCGTTCTCGCCCTTCTGGCCGCGAAACACGCGGGTGTAGCGAAAGTCGATCAGGGTGTTGAGATTGCGGTCGGCTGTGGCCCAGATGCTCGCACCCTTGCCGCCGTCGCCGCCGTCCGGTCCGCCGAGAGGAATGTATTTCTCGCGGCGGAACGAGACGGCGCCATTGCCGCCATCGCCGGCAAGGACTTCGATGCGAGCTTCGTCAAAGAATTTCATGGATTTTCGGGGGCCAGAAGCGCGAAAGCCCTATCTCGACGATAGGGCTTTCGTCGCGGAAGGATTGGCTGCTTAGGCGGCGGCCGGAACGATGCTGACCACGCGACGCTTGGTCGGGCCCTTGACGGCGAACAGCACCGTCCCTTCGATCTTGGCGAACAGCGTGTGGTCCTTGCCCATGCCGACGTTGTCGCCGGGATGGAACTCGGTGCCGCGCTGACGCACGATGATGCTGCCGGCAGAAATCAATTCGCCGCCATAGCTCTTGACGCCAAGGCGTTTCGATTCCGAGTCGCGGCCGTTGCGGGAACTGCCGCCTGCTTTTTTGTGTGCCATGTTTTAGCTCCTGATTCTCTCGTCGGGCTCAGGCGGCAATGCCGCTGATCTCGATTTCGGTGAAGTTTTGGCGATGGCCCTGGTGCTTCTGGTAGTGCTTGCGACGGCGCATCTTGAAAATGGTGACCTTGGGATGACGGCCCTGAGATATCACTTTCGCGGTGACCGTGGCACCGGCGAGCATGGGAGAACCGATCTTGACCGATTCGCCTTCGCCGACCATGAGCACCTGGTCGAGAGTGATTTCAGTGCCTACATCAGCCGGTATCTGTTCTATTTTGAGTTTTTCGCCGGCAGCAACGCGATACTGCTTGCCACCGGTTTTTATGACCGCATACATGATGAGAGACTCCAATGGGATGACGCAAAGAACCGCGCAGTATACAGAGGGATGGGCGGCAGGTCAAATTATAGCATTGTCCAATGGGGTATGAGTCTGAGCGAGAGACGTGAATCCAACGGGGTAT
>NZ_JASJPC010000055.1:0-24018 GCF_031426875.1 Sulfuritalea sp. | reverse complement strand
CGTTCATCTGGCATGTACCATCGTCTGGTTGGCTTGATTGAGAACACGCCCTAGCAGCGGCTCGCCGTCGAGCAGAAACATGCTTCTGCGCGCCCAGCAGTTGCACAAGCGTCGGCCGCCGCACCGGCGCACTAGTGGGAACAGCGGCGAGGTCGGGCCTATCAGCGCATATTCGCGCAGTGTCCACATCGCCGGCCGGCCGTTAGGAAACAGGAGTTCGCCGAGCGACTTGCGGCCGAGCGACGCCATGCCGGCATTCCTTTTCAACCGGTCGGACAGGAATACGGTGCGCGCCGAAAGCAGCCTGATGTCGCCGCTGTATAGGCACACTTCTCGGACAAAGCCCTTGCGCTCGTACGAGCGGAATAGGCTGCGCTCATCCGGGTGCAGCCTGTCCCTTTCCTCCCGCAGTAGGTTCACCAGCACGGTCTTGCCGATCTGTTCTCCAAGCTTGATCGTCATGGACGACGCCAGCATCATCCACGGCCGTACCGGACGCGGAAGCAGGCGGGCGCTGGCCTGAGTCAGCGGGCGCCATTGCGTATCCTCCCGCCCGTTACCGGCGGCGTGCGTCCGCGTGGAAGCCTTTAGCAATCGCATGCCGCTCATGCGCGTTTCATCACCAGCGCGCAGTTGTTGCCGCCGAAGCCGAAGTTGTTCGACAGCGCGTAGTCGAACACATGATCGCGCGCCGCGTTCGGCACATAGTCCAAGTCGCAGCGTGGGTCCTTGGTTTCGTAATTGATGGTGGGCGGAACGAACTTTCCGTGGAAGGCGCTGACGATGGCCGCCGCCTCAATCGCACCGGTCGCGCCGAGCGCATGGCCGTGCATCGACTTGGTGGAACTGACGGGAAGCGTCTCCGCGCTAGTGGCGAACACCTTCTTGATCGCCCGGGTTTCGGTTTCGTCGTTGTGGCGCGTGCCGGTTCCGTGGGCATTGATGTAGCCGATCCGGTCCGCGTCTATACCCGCATTGGCCAGCGCCCGCAACATAGCCAGCGCCGGGCCACGCCCGGTCGCATCCGGTGCGGTCATGTGGTATGCGTCGGTGCTCATCCCGTAGCCGAGGATTTCCGCCAGCGGCGCGGCGCGGCGCTGCATGGCGCTGGCTTCGGACTCGATGCAGAAGATTGCTGCGCCCTCTCCAAGGATCACGCCGGAGCGGTTCTTATCGAACGGGCGGATCGCTTCCTTGCTGACGTTCTTTAGAGCGTTGAAGCCAGCGACGGTGATCTTCGCCATTGTGTCGACGCCGCCAGTCAGAACCATGTCCAGCCTGCCATGCTTGATCAGGTCGGCGGCATAGCCTATCGCCACGTTGCTGGAGGAGCAGGCCGTGCTGAAGGCTATGTTTGGGCCGCCGAAGCCGTATTCGCCGATGATGCGCGCACCGGCCGAATACAGCGGGTAGTCGTGCAGCATGGTGACGTACTGGCGGCTGGTGCGGGCTTTCCGTTCATAGTAGCGGGTAGCGTTGATCATGCCGCCCAGCGTGGTACCGAGGCTGACACCGACGCGCGCTGGTTTGAAGGTGTCGGCATCGACGCCGGCCATCCGCATCGCCTGGCGCGCAGCGACCACCGCAAACTGCGAGCAGCGGTCCATGCGTTTCGCCTCCCGCCGGTCGAAGTGGCTGTCCGTGTCAAAGTCCGGAATCTCGCAACCGAGCCGGGCCGGCAGCAAATCGGCGTCGAATGCGGAAATCTCCCGGATGCCGCTCCTGCCCTCCCTCATCGAGGCGCTGAAACTGAAGAAATCCGCGCCCACGCCGGACAGCAGGCCGATCCCGGTAATGAATACGCGATTGTTCATAGCTCAAACTTCCAATTCGTTCTTGTTGTGCTGTTTCGCCGCCAATTCCTTAAGCAAGCGATCCAAGTTTGGCGGCGTGCGCAGCAGGAGCTTGCCGCTTGCATTCGTCATCACCGACACGCTGGCGCCAGTAGCCAGCAGCAGCAGCGAGCGCGCGTGCCGCACCTCGAAGCGAAAACGCATGCGCGCCACCTTCTCGCGCAGCAGGCGCGCACGCACCACCACTTCGTCGCCGTAGCGGGCGGAATGCAGGTAGCGGCAGGAGGCGTCAATGATCGGAAACCGGTAGCCCTCGCTCTCGATCGCGGCCAGGTTGATGCCAGCCTCCCGGAGTAGTGCATCGCGCGCCTCGTGGAACCAGATAATGTAGTTGGCGTGATAGACGACGCCCATCTGGTCGGTTTCGGCGTAGCGCACGCGCAGCCGGTGCGATACCATTATCTCGACGGTGCTATGCATGGAAGGACGCGCCTGGCGCCGCGATGCTGTTGCGCGCCAGAAAACGTTTTAGCGCGGCGACCGAGCTCTGGACGGTAAGCGCCGTTGGCGCGTCCTCGTCCATTGTCGGCGGCCCAGTGTAGTCGTCCGCACCGTATGCATCACTGCCGGCAACCTCTTCCTCTTCCAGCACCAATAGCAGCAGACTACAGGACGCGTTGCCCTCGCCGGCGGTCGCCGACGGGCTTTCCCAACAGCCGGTTACCACCATGCCGGCAGCGCCGGACTCGACCAGCGCCGCCGCCTGACTGAATGCCCGAATGCCCGCGTCGCCTGCGCCAGTCACCGTATACGTGACGCCGCGCAGCGAATGGCAAATGCTGGCGCAGGCCAGCGGCATGGATGGCAGCGCGTAGGCGAATGCCAGCGGCACATCCCGACCCTGCGCCAGCCCGTCGTCGAAGCTTTCGTAGCTGTCCATCGCGCCCAGGCGGCAGCCGATCACGAAGGCAGCGGCACGCAGTTCGCCGTCGCTGATGATTTTGCACGACAATAGCCTGCGTATACCGAGCAGTATTAGGCGCGAATCGATATTGACGCGGAATCCCTGCGCCCAGCGCACTTCCCGTGCATAGGCTTGGCCGAGGCTGGCGACAGATTCCTCGACCTCCACCGTGGCCCGCAAACGCCAGCGCCTCATGGCGCACCCTTGTGCAGGACGATGGCGGTATTGGTGCCGCCAAAGCCGCTGTTCATGCTTATCGCAGCGCAGCACGACAGACTTCGCGCGCTGCCCGAGACGAAATCCAGATGCGTGAAATCGGCGTCGGCTTCCTCAAACCCAAGAATTGGCGGCACGCTGTTCGCTTCCAGTCCGATGACGGTGCTGACGAACTCCATCGCGCCGGCGGCACCGCACATGTGGCCGGTTAGCGGTTTGGTCGAGGTCAACGCAATCTTACCGGCGTCGGCGCCGAAGGTCCGATGCAGGGCGAAGCACTCCATGTGATCGTTAAGTCTGGTCCCGGTGCCGTGGGTGTTGATGAAACCGGGTAGTTCCCGTAGTCCGGCCTGTTCCAGTGCCTTCTTCAGCGCCCTGACCGCGCCGGTTCCGGTCGGGTCCGGCGCGGTCAGGTAGGTGGCGTCGGCGGCGAAGCCGTAGCCAGCGAATTCCGCCAGCGGGACAGCCCCGCGCCTGCGGGCGTGAGAGGCGTTTTCCAGCACGATGGCGGCGGCGCCCTCGCCAAGGGTCAGGCCGGCGCGCCGCCTGTCGAAAGGCTGGCAATTTTCCGCAGCCAGCGAGCGCAGGCTTTCAAACCCGCGATAGAGGAAGGGAGTCAGGATCTCGACACCCGCCACCACCGCGACTTCGGTGCGGCCCGACTTCAGCAGGGCCAACGCCAGCCCGGCAGCGACGGAAGAGGCGGTGCATGCGGTGCTGACCATGGTGATGCGCGGACCGTCAATGCAGTCGGCCAACGCATCGCCCTGCATGTCCCACAGGCCACGTGCCTCGCCATCGCCGCGCCTGTGCCGCTGCCAGCTGTCGAGGTTGCCGTGCGCGCTACCGAGGAATACTGGCGTATTGTCCAACTGGCCCAGACCGGCGTCCCGGAAGGCGTCGCCAATGGCGCGGCCGAGAAAGGCCGGCGCGCGCGGCGCGGCATCGTGCGGCACGCTTTCGACCGCGCCACCCCAGGCATGCGTCGGCAGGTCCGGGCGGAATACCGCGAGCGCCCTGATGCCGCTTCTGCCCTCGCGGAATGCGCGGCGGTGGGCGGCGATGTCTTCGCCCAGGCAGGATACGGCACCAAGACCAGTCACAAAAACGCGCATGAGCTTACCTCTTGCAGTGTGGTGCGTGCCTGCTCCAGTTCCCTGGCGCTATCGGTGCCGACACAGCGGATGTCCGGAACATTGCGCAGCGCCAGTCCCTTGAGCACTTTGCCGGGACCGACTTCGACCAGCAGCCGCACGTCCATCGCGGCAATCCGCTGCATGGTCTCCGCCCAACGCACCGGCAGCAGCATGTGGCGGTGTAACTCGGCGCGCAACGCCTCCGCCCTGCTCAGCAGCGCCGCATCGCTGTTGGCGACCAGCGGCACGGTCGCGTCCCGAAGCGTGGTCCGCTGCACTGACAGCGAAAACCGTTCCGCCGCGGCTGCCAACAGCGGCGTGTGGTAGGGGCCGGCGACATCCAACCAGGCCGCCTTGCCCCCCGCCGCGAGTAGCCGCGCCTGCGCTTCGTTCAGCGCCGACCGCAAGCCGGACAGGACGATCTGGCCCGGCGCGTTGTGGTTGGCGATCCAGACCTCGCCGACGCCGTCCACCGCCCGCTCGATCGCATCAAGGTCCAAGCCGGTGACGGCGAACATGCTGCCATCGAGTGCCTGATTCTGTTCGTGCATGAGCCTGCTACGGTCGGCCACCAGGGACAGGCCGTCTTCGAATGTCATCGCTCCGGCTGCGGCAAGGGCGCTGAACTGGCCCAGACTGTGTCCGGCCACGGCCACCGGCGCAATGCCGCGCGCCGCCAGCAGTTCCGCAATGGCGACGCTGAGGGTGTAGATCGCGACCTGGGCGAAGTCGGTCTGCACCAGCACATTGCGCGGCCCCCTGGAGACCACCCGCTTCAGGTCTGTGCCAAGGCACTCACCGGCCTGCTCGAATCGATGCGCGACCGAGGGATAGGCCTTGAGGTAGTCGCTGCCCATGCCGACGAACTGCGAGCCCTGGCCAGGAAACAGGAATGCCGCGCTCATCGGGCCACCCTCAGCAGCAGCGAAGTATTGGTCCCGTTCACCCAGAACGCGTTGCACATCACC
The DNA here is from genome assembly GCF_031426875.1 of Sulfuritalea sp. Lineage (NCBI taxonomy): Bacteria > Pseudomonadati > Pseudomonadota > Betaproteobacteria > Nitrosomonadales > Sterolibacteriaceae > Sulfuritalea > Sulfuritalea sp. The sequence continues at coordinate 18,941 of NZ_JASJPC010000055.1, read as the reverse complement.
GCTTCCATACTGGCCAACTTGGTCGGCCGTATGCAGACTTCAATGTTGCACTGCGGGTCAACCTGCCGACAGCCGGTGGTCGCGGGCACCGTCCCAGTGCGCAGCGAGGCTTCCGCCGCGAGGATGTTAAATATGCCGGTAGGTGCCTTGGCTTCGCCGATCGCACCGCGAATATTGGTGACCAGCGGACGGTTTTCGCCGCCGAAGGTGCTAGCGATCGCCGCCGCTTCCGCCAGGTCGGCATCGGCGGTGCAGTAGCTGCCGGCATAGATGACATCCGGCCGCAGTCCGCCGGCCCGGTTGACGGCTTCCAGCATCGCACTGGCCAGCGCCACGCCATTCGCTTTGGGTCCGACGCCAAAGCTGTCCGAGGTGATGCCCCAGCCGGCCAGTTCCAGCAGCGGTACGGCGCCCCGCGCCGTGGCATGCTCCCTTGTTTCAAGGATGATGGCGGCACCGCCTTCGCCGCAGATGGCGCCGCTACGGGCAATGTCGAAGGGACGGATGGCGTCGTTGGGATCGTCCTTGGGCGAGATCAGCTTCAGCGCCTTCATCGCGCTGTGGCCAATGTCGCTTAGTTCGTCCGACACCACTACGATGACGACTGAGGCGTGGCCGAACAGGATCAGGTCGGCAGCGATCGCCACCGCATAGCCGCCGGCTGCCCATCCCATCGGCAGCGCCAGCAGCGGACCGCGCAGGCTGTACTCGATGCTGATCAGGCTGGCGGGCGCATTGAAAACGCTTTCCTGGAAACTCAGCGGCTCGACCGCTCCCAGTCCGGAATGGGTGATCGCGGCGAGATTGCGTTCGACCACGTCGTTCGGCCCGTTGCCGGTGCCGTAGACGATCGATACCGCATCTTTGTCGACCGCCTTGGCGCCGAGCTTGGCCTGGTGAATGGCTTGAGCGGCCGCCGCCAGCGCATACTGGGAAATCCGCGGTGCGCGGTGGCCCTTTGCGGTACGCTTGAAATCGTCCAGGTTGAAGTCGGTGATCTCCGCTGCCAGGCTCTGGTCGGCGAGACGACTGCACTTACTCAGTAATGGCCTGCCGTCGAGTAGTGCCTGCCACAGCCTCTCATGCGACCCGCCGAAGCTTCCAAGCGCACCGAAACCGGTAATAACAATGTCATGCGCCATGTTGCGGCGCCCCTCTCGAATCAGTCGTTAATGTGCTCAGACAAAGTTGAGGCAAAGCGCTGTCCGGTATGCACCATGCCCGTTTCGATGCAAAGATTGATCGTAGAGACTGACGCTTGAAATAACGCTCACCCAAGTAAGGGCTTAGCGCGCCCACCAAGCGAAAGTTCGCTCGTGCGTCTTCCAAATCGCACACCGCCCTCTTTGCAAGGTTAAACACCATCAGTAGGACGGGCGTTCTGGTGCCTTGAAGTAAACCCAACCTCTCACTAATTTTCTGAAAACCGATCTTCGTATAAATCGGAATTGAAGGCTGCAATGCCTGCGTTACCAGGAACGCAGCATCGTTCTCAAACGCGTATTCAATCACCGAGCGCAGTAGGCCTTGGATTACGTCTTGACGTAAACGGTACCTTTCGCCAATGCTGAAGCGTCCAACTTCCATGACTCCACCGTACTCTCCCAGCCGATCAACGCTGACCAGATCACTGGCCGATTCGACGCCAAGCCGCGCCGAAACCGTCTTCATCCTGCATGAGATGGTGCCGATGATTTCCTTTCCTTCGTAAGCGACGAAAAAGCGACTACTCGACCAGCATGGGGCATCGGACTCGAAACGCAGTTGCAGTTGCTGCTCGAAAGAAAGCATGTCCACGCCTTTGCCCTGTATTAGATTGGGTTTTTCCTCTCGCATGAGATGGGTATAAAACGGCCCCAGCGTTTCCCTGTGCGGCGGCACTTCCTCAAATCGAAAACTGCCTAAGCTGAAGCTTTGTGACCGCCGCGATGCGGGCCCGCTATCGACCAGTTGCAGCCATAAGGTCAGCAATACGCCCGCCACCGGCAGCACAAGCAGCAGCCAGAACAGGCCCGGTTGCAGTGTCAACAGCAGACTCACGGCGAGGCCGGCTGCGTAGATCAGTACCCAGGCACCCGAGGTCTTCCAGTGCAGCGCCAGCGAACCGTAGCCGTCGCTGTAATACAGCGACGCGGGATGACGACGCAACAGACAGGCCGCGCCAATCATGAACAGCAGCCCGAAGTAGGCAACTGGAACATAAATGCCGTATGCATTCCACTCGACTAGCTGATTGAGCACCAGTACGAAGGCACTCAGAAGAAAAGCGCCAACCGTCAGCGGGCTGCGGATCGACAACCGGCGCTCCGCCAGCAGCAGCGCCCCGTAAACCAGGGTCAGAACTATGTAACCATGCGGTAACGGCAGCAAAAAGATGCTTAACGTGGCCAGCAACACCACTAGCATCTGCGCCAGCATCATGCGCACTCGGTAGAACAGCACCACTGGCTGGTTGGCGTCGGTCGGCATTGCGGAACTCCTTGATAATTCTTCTTATGATCCACTCACGGTCTTGGTGACGAACAGCGGCGCGGACACACCCGTAGCCCAGCATCCCCCATCCTCGCCTGCGGTTCTGAACGACACGCCAACCCAGCCTAGCTCGGGATCGGTGTAGGCCAGCGCGATGTCCCGTTCCAGCGCTGGTGAGTAGTCGACATGCGCGAGGAAACCGAAGTCCTGCTCTTCGATCTCGATGCGGTCGCCGGCCTTGGCTGCGCCATTTTTCTCTAGTAGCAGCATCAGCGCCCGGCGCCTGGGTTCGGCTTTGGCCGCCAGCACCGCGTCGCGCCCGGGATAGGCTTCCTTGCGGAAGTTCACCATCCAATGCAGGCCAGCCTGGATCGGGTCAGCGTCAGAGGGGATGTCGGCGATACCGAGCGAACGCATTTCAAGCATTAGCAGGAGCATGACCTCCGGCTGCGCCATCTCGACACCGAACTCCTGGCCACCGTCAAGGAAGCCCAACAACATTTCCTGGCAACGTTCCAGCGGACACAGCATTCGGTATTCGAATTCGCCGCAGAAGCCCATGCGGAACAGCTTCGCTTCCAGCTTGACGTTCTCTTCGAAGGCAAGGTAGGGCAGGCCGAGGATTTCGTCACCAGCGAACTGCGACATGGCGTTCTGCGCCCTCGGTCCAAGCACGCAGATCCAGCCGAAGCGCTGCGACAAGTCTTCGATTTCGACATCAGCGCCGGACAGCCGTTCGCGGAGATGCTGCAACAGGCTGGCGGCGGTGGCGGCCTCAGTGAATACGAAAAACTCGTCATCGCCCTTGAACACGGTGGCAATCGCCAGTATGCCGCCCTGCTCGTTGAGGAACAGGCCGGTCACGCCCTTCCACGGCAGGATGATTTCCAAGTCCATGCTAAAGCAGGCGTTGAGCGCCTGTTCCGCGTCCGCCCCGCCGATGCGGACGCGGCCTTCGTTGCCGAGGTCCAGTAGCGCCGTCTGGTTTCTTGCGATGTTGTAGCTTGCGTTCATGCGATTTCCTTATGCGGCTGCGAGGCGGCGGTCGCTACCGCGCGAGCTTCGATGAAATCCAGCACAGTGTTGACCGAGCGGAACGCATGCAGATCCTCGTCGGTGATCGCGACGCCGAATTCCGTCTCAACCGCGATGGCGATTTCCAGCGCGTCGACTGAGTCCAGGCCGAGGCCGGAGCCGAACAACGGGCTGTCGTCGGCGATCTCGTCCACTTCCAGCTGCAGCGACAGGCGCTCGATGAGCACGCGCTTCAGCCTTTCCGACAGTTCTTTCCGGTTGCGTGCCAGATCCTTGGCCCGATTGATCGTTGGCGTGTCCGTCATATGTATCCTCCTCCACTTACGTTGATAGTCGTTCCAGTCACATAGGACGACATGTCCGATGCCAGGAACAGACAAACGTTGGCGACTTCATCCGGTGTCCCGATGCGGCCCAGAGGCACCATTTTCGATATTTCCTTCAGTGTGTCGCGCGGAATCTGCTTGGTCATCCGCGTATCGATGACGCCGACTACGACGGCGTTCACCAGAACGTTGTGGCCGGCGAATTCGCGCGCGAGCGACTTGGTGAAGCCGATCAGGCCGGCCTTGGCGGCACCGTAGTTAGTCTGTCCCGGTCGTCCCGACAGCGCGGTGATAGAGGAGATGTTGATGATCCGCCCGGCGCGCTTCTGCAGCATCGGCTTGATCGCCGCCTTGCTGCACAGATAGGCGCCCTTCAGGTTGGTGTTGATCACCTCGTCCCACTCCGACTCTTTCAGGAAAGTTAGCGGCCGGTCCTTGATGACACCGGCGTTATTGACCAGGATGTCGACGGTGCCGAAGTGTTCCAGCGCGGTGGCGACCAGCGACGGCACGTAGCCAGCATCGGCGACGTCGCCGATGCTGGTTATTGCCTTGCCGCCGCTGCGCTCGATTTGGGCAAGCGTCTCCTTGAGCGCGGTACTGTCCGACCGGCTGTTGAGAACCACGTTCGCCCCGTGGCGAGCGAAGCAGCCTGCAATCGCGGCGCCGATACCGCGCGCCGCACCCGTGACGATGGCTGTACTGCCTGCCAGCATTTTTCCCATTTCAATTTTCCTCGGTGAGATGAAGCACGCCGGTTACTGAAAGAGACTGGAACATGCGCTGTAGATCGGAGTTGCGAATTTTTCCGGCATCGGTGCGCGGTATGTCGTCGACTGCATAGATCGGCCGAGGTAGGAATACGTCGTCGATCATGCCCCGCAGCCCCCCCAGAACATCTTCGGTGGAGTAGCCCTCGGACAGGACAACGAGCGCGGCGGCCCGCTGAGTCTCGGCGGGTGCGGCCGCGTCGGAAATGAAATAGGCACTGTCCCGCACGCCGGGCGCGCCGGCCAGCATCTGGTTGAGCGCTGCTAGCGAATGGCGCTTGCCGCAGATCTTCACCAGGTCACCGGTGCGGCCCAGCACACTGAAGCGCGGTCCGTCCATTTCGATCAGGTCGCTCAGTTCCACCGCGCCGGCGACATGGGGAATGCTGCAGACCGCCGTTCCCGCCGAACTGGGCTGGATGCCGATGCCGGGCAGCGGCATCCAGCCCGGCGTAGCCTGCTCATCGGCAGTTCTGACGCGCGCCGCCACCGCGCCGCTCTCGGTGCTGCCGTAGATTTCGGTGATCGGCGCCTTGAAACGGCTTGCCGCCGCGCGCGCCAAGTCGGTACTCAGCGGACTGGTGGAGCAAATGAGGCCAGCGACGTTATCGAAGCCGCTCGGCAGCTGCGCATAGGCGCGCAGATGGGTCGGCGTCGTGATGACCCACGCCGGTTTCTTCACCGCCGCGCATGCATTCTTAAGGTCGGTCGGTATAACAGGCCGCTTTTCGAGGATCGCCCCATTCATCAGGTGCGGCAGCCAGAAGGCGAAGGTATAGCCAAACATGTGTTCCAGCGGCACGGTGGAGATGAAGTCGGTCATCGGCGGTCCGTCGCGAAACCAGGCCTTCAGCAGTGCGAACTCGCCCAGGATAGCTCGCGCGTCTTTGGAGACGGCCGTCGGCGCGCCGGTGCTGCCACTAGTGAACAGGATCGCGACCGGGTCGGGCCAGGCGCCGGGCTCGCCCGGTCGCTCCTGCGGCAGCGACGCCGCATCGGTCACGCGGCACTTGCAAAAATGCGGCTGGCTCGGTTCGTCTGTAATGATGCCCGCGGCGCCAAACTCGGCGGCGATGGAGGTAGAGTTCGGCCAGTCGGCCGGGGACAGCAGCAGGCTGGTCAGGCCGCGGTTGAGCGCCCAAGCGTGTGCGCGCTGGAACGCGTCCAGTTTCCTGCAGCAAATCAGCACCGGTTTTGCGTTCGCCATGTCCATCGCGCTCACGCTTGCACCGCCAGCGCATTCAGCGCGGCCTGCTGGTCGGCGGAAAAAGAGCTCGACCAGCCGTCCTGTCTGTTGGTGCGGTAGGTCCACGAGCGATAGCTATCCGGCGCGTCTGCGACGCCGCGCGACTCGTACGGCAGGCCGCCGCGCTGGCATATCGCCTCGATCCAATGCGTCGGGTTCGCCATCAGGTCTTCATAGGAAACGCACAGGACATCATGCGCCGCAGCGTTCTTCTGCCACAGACGCATCTGTTCCGCCAGCACCGGCGCATAGAGGCGCACCACTAAGTCAGCCGCGCTTTCCAGCGTGTCGATGCCGATCAGGAAGGACTTACTCGATGCCAGGAAGTGGGCCAGCGAGTTGGACACGGCCCGGATGTCGCGGTGCAGGAATACCGTCGCGACATTTCTTGCGCCCGCCCATTCGGAGATCTCGCGCGGATGCTGAATTTCTTCGTTGCGCGGATTGATCAGGAAGCGCAGGAAGCTGGACAGTCCGTGGTCGGAGAAGATCGGTGGCCTGCCGCCGTGCTGCGCCGCCGACCGGTTCCGTGCCAACATCAGGGCGAAGCGGCGCGTCATCACGTCGATGTTCGGACTGCTTTCGGCGCGTCTGGATCGGATATCCGCATGCCAGCCGACTTCCAGTTCGCGCCGCAGGCTGTGGGCGCCCAATCCGTTCAGCCCGAAGATCACCGGCGCGTCCGCCAATTTTTCCAGATAGCGCGACAGGAACATGGTCCCGGACTTCGGGACAGAGATGAGGCAGATTCCGTGGCTGGTCGACATGAGTGTGCCTAAAAAATGTATGCCTTGATGCCGACCGTCAGCACCTGTTCGACGACCGACCTGAATTCGGAATCGGCGGGCCCGAGGTTACGCACGCCGCTAATGAACCCCGAAAATCGCGACGACAGGTTTTTTTCGTAGTAGCCGCTGATTTGGCCGCTGCGGTCATGAACATTGAAGATCGTCGCGACCCGCCAGTACTGCGCCGATTCCTGCGGATTGCTCTGCCACAGCAGGGAGAGGTAGTTCCTCCCCAGCAGGCTGGGTGAATTGGCAGCGGCCAGTCCGAGCATGCCGAGGCTGCGGCCGCGTAGCGCCGGGTCTGGCGCGTTCGTCGCCAAGTAAGCGGACTGTTTCAGCAGATCGAAGTACATGTCCTGCTCCGCTCCCGAATAGCCGCGCCTGTCGTGCAGAGACTCCAGCGAAACGACTTGGCCGTCGAGCAGCGTGTAGCTCGCGCCGAGCAAAATGCTGGTGGCCGATTCGCCGAACGAGTGCGGACGGAAGGACGGCGACTGCGCGGCGTCGATGGCCATCCCGCCGGCCCGCTGGCCGTAGCCATACTCGGCATAGAGCATCAAAGCATCGCTCATGTTATGTTGCGCAAAGGCGCCGAAGAACGGCTTGCCGCTGTTTCTCTTAGCGACGTTTGCGCTTGCCAGGAATGCCGCGCCCTGGTAATCGATCTTCAGGAAGCTGGTGTGCGATGCGGCGCTGCCGTTCTGCTCCGGCGTGTTGAACACATGACCGAGCGCGAAGCTGTACTGCCCGGTCACCTGCTCCAGCCTGAGCAGGTCAATGCCGACCACTTCCCGCAGTGGATTGAGCTTGCCCGAATCGAAGTAGAACGGACTGCTCGGCGAGCGGAAGTTCGCCGGCCCCCAGGCCATCACGTTGCGGCCAGCGACCAGCGTCGCGCCATCGCCGAAGGCCAGCCTGGCGAAGGCCTGCCGGAAGCCCGTCTCGGAGCGGTTGCGTTTACCGCTGCCGTTTTCCTGCGACTCGCCGAGGAAGCGCGGCTGCAAAACCATGTCGACGGCGTCCGAGGACAGGCGCATGTTGAGCCGGAAATCGGCCACGAACTGTTCCGGGGCCACCCGCACCACGCCGTTGTCCGGGTTGAGATAGCTGTCGCGCGTCGGCGCCTGGTGGTTGAAATAGCCCCACGTTTCCAGCGACGCGCTTAAGCGAAAGGCTTCTTCGCCAAACGCATGGGAATGGCTTGCCAGCAGCTGCACGGTGACCGCCAGGATTAGTAGCACCCTCATTGCTTTTTCTTGCTACAGATGCAGCGTCATTCGAGATTGGAGACGGAGAATTCCGAAGCCGGAATGTGCTGGACCTTCACACCACTGTAGTCCAGGGTGGTGATCGCATCCGTCAGGTCGTCGCTGATCGTCATCTTGCTGACGAAAGGCACGCGCTTGCCGTCGATCTCGATCGTGTTACCGTATTTGAAATCCGCAGTCTTCAGCCTCTTGCCGCTGAGCGACAGGAACTCCGCATGGACGGCGACGCCGCGCGCCTTCGATACCCAGTAGTGCAAGCGGTCGTAGGTGGTCTGGTTGTTGACCGCCTTAAGTTCAAGGACGTAGCAGGACTCGCCGGTGCTGCTGTCATCCTTCAGTACGGTGGCGGCGTAGTCGCGCACATAGTTGGTTGCGGCTATGTCGCCGATGGCGGCCTGCCCGCTCAGTCGCTGGCGCGGCGAGATTGGCAGCGGCTTTTTCAGGCCCGGCTTGGTCAGCCACATGTTGCGGCCGACCTGCAGCATCTTGCCGCCCTTGCTGCGGATCGGCTCCAGCGTCTCGGCGACGCTCGCATTGTCCGCTGCCTTGATGCGCATCTTCATCGCCGACTGCTGCTCGCCGGCGCCCCGGGTGACGATATCGACCTCCCACAGCAGTCCCAACAGTCCGCCACCGCGTGCCTGGTCGGACGATTTCAGCAGCGCAACCGCATCCGGCACCGAAGCCGACGCCGACGCCGACGCCAGCGCCAGCGCGGCAGCGAGAATGAAGCCGGTCAGCAGCTTCCGTACTTCTGTAATCATGTTCTCTCCATCGGTTCTGTCATATCGCGCTCTCCGCGTTTCGCTTCACGTGTGAGCCAGCGAATCAATAATTGGGTTGCGCGCCGCCCGCCAGGCCGGCACATAGGCCGCGAGCACACCGAGCAGGCTGAGCATCGATGCCGCAATCGCGGACTTGCCGATGTCCAGTCCGATGAGCAGCGGCACCCGGTCGGTTGAGTTGGGTGGCTGATAGCTAATATCCAACGCATGCACGCCATACCGCACCGCCAGCGTAAGCAGTAGGCCGATGGCGCAGCCCAGTGCGACCAGCAGCACCGCTTCCGCAGCGAATAGACGGACGATGCCGCTGCGCCGCATGCCGATGGCGCGCAGCGTGCCGATTTCCTTCGTCCTCTCCACCACGCTCATGCTCATGGCGTTGGTGATACTCATCACGACGATGGTGATGACGATCACCAGAAGGAATCCGAAGATCATGTCGAACATGGATTTCACCTGCCGATAAAACGACGACAGCTCCTGCCAAGTGCTGATCTTGACCTGGAAACCGGCACCGTTGAGCGCTTGCAAAAGCGCCACGCGCTGCTCTTCCAGCGAATCCGCCGACGGCGACAGGATGGTCAGCCGGTCGGCCCGTTCGTCGGCGTCGTAGAGCGAGCGAGCAAGCGATAGCGGTACGTACATGAACTTGTCCTCGGTTCCGGCGTTGCCGGTCACGAATACGTCGCTTACGACCAGGTCGCTGGCGTTAGCCTGGCCATGAATAGTGCTGACCAGCACCGAGGCATCGCTTCCTTCATTCAGTGACAGGATTTCCGCTAGGCCGCGGGACACAGTTGCGCTGTTCTGCGCATCCTCTTTCAGCATGCCCGAGGCGAATCTGCGCGGCCCTCTCAGGGTTTTCATGTCGGCCGGGTCGATGCCCTCGGCGATGAAAATTGTGCTGACCTGCCCGTTCGACAACATGCCGCTGATGCCGAGCCGGGATGCGACAAATGCGTCCGGGACCTGCCTATGGATCTCGGCCTGTAGGGCGGCGATCTCTCTGGCGGTGAAGAGCGACTTGTCGGGAGAAAGCCGCCCCTCCTTAGCGAAGCTGGCCTTTTCCACCGTGAGGTGGCCGATCATCTCGCCGTAGATGGCCTGGTCTTCCAGCCCCTTGTAGACCATAAGCGTATAGCCGGCGAACAGCGCCACCGCGGCGAAACCTAGGCTGATGCTCAGGATAGTGACCAGGCTGCGACGCAGGTTGCGGCCAAGGTTTCGGAATGCAAAGACGATGGCGTTCAATCTCCCGTTCCCAGCCGGCCGTCGCCGGCAAGCATGCCGTCTTTCAACAGGAGATGCCTCGGCACCCTGTCAAGTAGTCTCTGATCATGGGTCGAGAAAATAAATGTCACACCGGTTTCCTTGTTCATCCGTTGCATAAGGTCGATCACCGCTCGGCTGTTTTCGGAGTCGAGATTGGCGGTCGGCTCGTCAGCAATGACGAGTATCGGATCGATCGCCAGTGCCCGCGCAATCGCGACGCGCTGCCGCTGCCCGCCGCTGAGGCGATCCGGCCGCATCTCCATCAGCGATCCCAGCCCGACCTTGCCCAGCCAGTTCGCGGCAATCCGTCTAGCCACGGCGTCGGCCATGCCTTGCAGTTGCAGTTGCAGCGGCAGCATGACGTTTTCCAGTGCGCTCATCACCGGGATCAGGTTGAAGTTTTGGAAGACGAAGCCGATCTTGCGGTTGCGACAGTCGGACAGCGCGTCATCGGAGAGGCTTCGCACGTCGAGGTCGTCGAACGCGATCGCCCCCGCATCGGGGTGATCGATCAGGCCAATCATGTTCAGCAGGGTCGACTTGCCGCTGCCGGAAGGCCCCCAGATCGCGACCATCTCCCCCTGGCCGATCTCGACGCTGATGTCTTTCAGCGCATGGACGGTGGTGTGGCCGAGGGCGAAGCTGCGGCTGACGCCGACCAGCCTGACAATGCTTTTCGCTCGCAGAGCGCGCGCTAGGATCTGGTGTTCCAGCAGGGGGCTTACGCTTTGCATCGCTGGCTTACTTCAGCTTGAATTCGATGGCGTTTACGCCTTCCTTCACGCTGAACGCGGCGTCTTCAAACGAGGGCGGGCCGAACATGCCGTGAGCATCGCGCGAAAAGCCATAGGGTTCGTTCGGCTTGCCGAACGCGTTCGTGTCGAGCTTCTTGTTGTCGTTGACGTCCTGGAATGCCGACACTGCATATGTGCCCGCCGGCAGGTTCTTGAACACAACCGTCACAACACCTTGCTTTACGTCCATGGCTTCGCCTTGCAGTTGCTTCTTCGGGAAGTCGGCTGCGGCATTGAACAGGCCGACACGGACAAGGCCTTTGTCCGGCTTCAAGCTATCGATCTTTACGCTCAAGTCGGCGGCGCCGACAATCGAGGTCATCAGGGAAGCGGCCAGGAATTGGAACAGGGACATTGCAATGCGTTGCTTGCTTGACTTCAAGATTGCCTCCAGGGTGAGGGTGATCTGAGCGGCTTTTCGATATAAAACTAACCCATCGTCCAATTGAATTGGATATGCCGTATGGTACTATATATTACATGAAGTTATGCCATATAACATTCTTATCGTATTTATCATGACCTTTATTGTACGGTCAGTGTTATTTTTTAGATTCAATAGCTTCGATCGGCGCCTTGATCTATTGGCCATCTTGGGGCGACCGCTACGGGCAGCGTCGCTTACCCCAGGTCATCCAGATCGCATCATTCGGGGGCTTAGGTTGAGGGCTAATCAGGTGTCGTTGTGCACCAGCACCTTGTCCATCACGACCTTGGAAAACAGCGGGGCGCTGACCAGGCCGAAGATCTGTAGCATGAATGAGATCAGCAGTACCTTGATCGATACCCTCAGCGCCGTGCAGCCGGTGCTGATCGGCGAAACCAGTTTCAGTCTGGGAGTTGCCACCCCGTATGGGGCCATCAGTGGCGTCTTTCTGGGCCGTGCGGCCCGACTGTGGCGCCTAGCCTATAGTTTGATCGACTCCGCGTACTATAGTCGTTGGATGATTCACCATGCTGCATTCCAGCCTTTCATTCTTATCCAAAGGAGACTGCCATGAATCCCACCGTGCCCACCCAAGCAATCGACCGTCTGGCGCGCCGACGCACCAGACGGAAAATTGGCTGGTATATCCACGCTTTCGTATTCATCATGGTCAATGCCGGTCTGGCCCTGCTTTCAGCCTATTCTGGACGGCACCTTGCCTTCGTGGCGGCCTTTGGCTGGGGTTTGGGCCTCTTGATTCATGGCATCGCCGTTTTCCTGTTGCCCTCATGCGGCGGCTTGCGCGAACGGCTGGTGAAGCAGGAGTGCGAGCGTCTTGTGCGCCAGCACGACAAGCCGTAAAGTCCGCACCGCCCTGCCGTATCCGCCATTCTGGAGCACGCGCTTCAGGCGGCTGCTCTCAACACGTTGATAGGACTTTCAGTCGCAGGTACTCCTCGTCGCGCAGTCCGTATGCGCGACGCTGGATGATGCGAATCTTGTTGTTGAGTCCCTCGACGAAGCCGAGCGAGACCTTGTTTTGCGTCAGGCTCTATAAGACGAGCCGGAAGCAAAATTCTCGAACTTGGTGTACTCACCGAGGAAGGTCAGGCGCACCGTGCCGACCGGGCCGTTACGGTGCTTGCCGATGATGGCTTCGGCCGTGCCCTTGTCCTGCGTGTCCGGCTTGTAGTACTCCTCGCGGTACATCATCATGATGATGTCGGCATCCTGCTCGATGGCGCCGGATTCGCGCAGGTCGCTCATCAGCGGGCGCTTGTCGGTGCGTTCCTCGACTTTGCGCGAGAGCTGCGACAGGGCGATGATCGGCACCTGCAATTCCTTGGCCAGGGCCTTGATCGAACGCGAGATCTCGGAAATTTCGGTAGCGCGGTTTTCGCCCATGCGGTTCGAGCTCATCAGCTGCAGGTAGTCGATGATGATCAGGCCGAGCTTGCCGAACTGCCGGTGCAGGCGCCGGGCGCGGGCACGCAGGTCGGTCGAGTTGATGGCGCCGGTCTCGTCGATATGGATCGGCGCCTCGTGCAGCTTGCCCAGCGCCACGGTCATGCGATCCCATTCGTCATCGGTCAGGCGGCCGGTGCGCAGCTTGCTCTGGTCGATGCGGCCGACCGAGGAAAGGAAGCGCGTGGCGAGTTGCGGACCGGACATTTCCAGGCTGAAGATCGCTACCGGCAGCCTCAGTTCGACGCCCACATGCTCGGCGATGTTGAGCGCGAACGCGGTTTTGCCCATGGACGGGCGACCGGCGACGACGATCATGTCGCCCGGTTGCAGGCCCGAGGTCAGGCGATCGAGATCGGCAAAGCCGGTGGCGACGCCGGTAATGTCCGACTGGCTGTCGCGCGCCAGCAGGGTTTCCATGCGCTCGACGACTTCACCCAGCAGCGGCTGGATCGCGACGAAGCCATTGTTGCTGCGGTTGCCGGCTTCGGCAATCTGGAAAATGCGCTGTTCGGCGTCGTCAAGCACTTGCTTGACGTCGCGCCCGGCCGGATTCAGCGCATTGCCGGCGATTTCGTCGCCGACCGTGACCAACTGGCGCAGGATCGCGCGCTCGCGCACGATCTCGGCATAACGCCGGATGTTCGCCGCCGACGGCGTGGCATTGGCGATCTCGCCGAGATAGCCGAGACCACCGGTCTGATCGACTTCGTTCGACTGCTCGATCGATTCGTAAACGGTCACCACGTCGGCCGGCCGGCCCATCTGGATCAGCTTGCCGATATGGCGAAAGATGCGGCGGTGATCGTCGCGATAGAAGTCCGTCTCGCGCACCACGTCGCCGATGCGATCCCAGGCGGCGTTGTCGATCAACAGGCCGCCGATCAGCGACTGCTCGGCCTCGATGGAATGGGGCGGCAGCTTGAGCGCGGCGACCTCGGAATCGACAGGCTGCGGGGGATTGAAGGCACGTACCTGGGCCATCGCTGTCTCCAAAATTGAAGCGCAGAGTCTACCCCTCGGGACGCCTCAGGGTAAGTGCACAACTTGTGGAAATGCTGTGGACAAACTGTGTAAATACGGTGGATCGATTCGTGCGGCGCACAAAATGAAACGGGCCGCCGATGAATCATCGGCGGCCCGTTTTCAGGATGTTGCTGGGCTCAGTGTTCGCCGAGCACCGACACCGTGACCATAGCCACCACGTCGCTATGCAGGGCAATCTGCACCGGCGTGTCGCCAATGGCCTTGAGCGGACCGTCGGGCAGGCGAATCGCCGCCTTGTCGATCTGGATGCCCTGGGCTGCCAGTGCTTCGCTGATGTCATGCGCCGATACGGAACCGAACAGACGGCCATCGACGCCGGTCTTGCGCGTGATCTGCAGCATCAGCCCTTCGAGCTTGCCGGCTTCGGCCTGGGCTGCGGCAATCGCCTCGGCCTGGACGCGCTCGAGTTCCGCGCGCTTTTCCTCGAACACCTTGCGGTTGGCTTCCGTCGCACGCTTGGCCTTGCCTTGCGGGATCAGGAAATTGCGGGCATAGCCGTCCTTGACCTTGACCACATCGCCGAGGCCACCGAGGTTTACGACTCTTTCCATCAGAATGATTTGCATGGTCTTGTCCTCGCTTACTGGTGCAGATCGGTGTAGGGCATCAACGCCAGGAAGCGCGCGCGCTTGATGGCGGTGGACAACTGCCGCTGGTAGCCGGTCTTGGTGCCGGTGATGCGCGCCGGCATGATCTTGGCGTTTTCAGCGATGAAGTCCTTGAGGATCTCGACGTCCTTGTAGTCGATCTCTTCGATCTTCTCTGCCGTGAAGCGGCAGAATTTGCGGCGCTTGAACAGGCTGCGGCCCTTGTCGTCCTTGCGCTTTACACCGGTCTTGCTCTTAGGCTTGAATGCCATTTTCAGTTCCTTCCACGAATTCGACTGTATTCACATGCAGTATCGGACTGCGTCGCTTGAGGCTTCTGGCGGCCAGAAAACCTGCCACCCTGATCCCGTCGCCCGGCTTGGCTGCCAGCAGCACCTGCGCCGGCCGGCCCATTGCTACACAGGCCATCTCGCATTCCACTTTACGCTCGACATCCGCTTCGACCTGGGTCGAGAGATGCGCAAGGAGAAATTCGAGAACCGGTATTCCGGCGGGGGTGCGGCGCAATGCGCCACGCTCAAGCAAGCGCCCCGACAACTGCGTCAGGTTGCTCGGCTTATCCTCAGACGGCAGCAACGGCAGCAGCCGGAGCTGGAGCCTCTACCTTGGCATCGCCCTGGGTCAGCGAACGCGACTTCTCTTCCTTCATCATCGGGGAAGGTGTCGCCACCGCCTTGCGCGTTTTCACCGTCAGGTGGCGCAACACGGCATCGTTGAACTTGAAGGCATGCTCGAGTTCAGCCAGGGTTTCACCGTCGCACTCGATGTTCATCAGCACGTAGTGGGCTTTGTGCACCTTCTGGATCGGATAGGCCATCTGGCGACGACCCCAGTCTTCGAGGCGGTGGATGGCGCCGTTGCGGCCGGTGACCAGCGTCTTGTAACGCTCGATCATCGCCGGAACCTGCTCCGACTGGTCCGGGTGGACGATAAATACGACTTCGTAATGGCGCATGCAATCTCCTTGTGGTTGGTTTGCAGCCCCCCCGCATGCGTAACGGGTGGAGCAAGGGAAGCCGGCGATTATACAAAGCCGGCCGCTCCGAAGCAAGCTAAATCCGCGACTATTCAGGGCCTTGCAGGCTGCTAGCCGCAGTAGCGCAGACCCATCAGATTCAGCAGCAGTTCCGGCTGCCGATAGGCGCCAAACGCCAGCGCGGTGACGATCGCCACGGCCAGCAGGGCGACGATCCACAGCGCGCGCCGCGACCAAACCCGGCGCGGCGGTAACGGGGAGCCTGGTTCGCTTTGGGCAATTTGATCGGGGGTGAGCATTCGTGCATGTTCGGCAAGCTTGTCGGCCAAGTCAAGCCCATCCGCCATGCGCCTAGAACACTTCGCCTTCGCGCAGGAAGCGCCACTGCCCCAAAGGCAGGTCGCCCAGCCGCACGCGGCCGATACGCACCCGCTTCAGCCCGGTGACCCGCAGGCCGACCAGTTCGCACATGCGCCGGATCTGTCGCTTGCGGCCTTCGGTAAGGACGAAACTCAGCTGATCCGGGTTCGCCCAGGCCACCCGGGCCGGACGCAGCTTTCTGCCGTCCAGTTCCAGGCCGTGATTGAGCAGCGCCAGGCCGCGGACGTCGAGCGCACCCTCGACCCGCACCAGATACTCCTTCTCCACTTTCGAATCGTCGCCGATCAACTGACGTGCGACGCGGCCGTCCTGGGTCAGCACCAGCAAACCGGTGGAATCGATATCGAGCCGACCGGCGGGCGCCAGGCCCTTCAGGTGCGTGGGCTGGAAGCGCTGGTGGTCGCCCGCCACCTGAGTCGCCACCGAAATCAGGCTGGCCGCCGGGCGGTGGCCGTCCTCGGCCTGGCCCGAGACATAACCGATGGGCTTGTGCAGCAGCAGGGTCGCCTGTCGCGCCTGGGTCGCGCGCGCCTCCGGCGCCAGGGTAATCACCGCGTCGGCGGCCGCCCGGGTACCGAGCTGGGTGACCCGCTGGCCGTCGACGAACACCAGCCCGCGCTCGATATAGCCGTCCGCCTCGCGACGCGAGCAGAGGCCGCGTTCAGCGAGAAGTTTTGAAACCCGGATTCCCTGCGTATCATTCATGGTCGCGCATTCTATCCCGCCCTTAGAGCCTATTTCAGTAGGAATCGTGCCCCGCGTTGAGACTAGGATCGGATGGATGCAAGGCGCAGTGCGCAGCCAATGGTTGTTCCATTGGCAAGCGCTGCAACGCCGCAGACGCCGATCCTGGTCACAACCCGAAGGGCCGTCGGGCGTTGGGCGCGCTGCCACGTTGTCGGTCGCTCGCATGGATGTACCATACCGCACTCCCTCCGCCTCGCATCCCAACGCCCGGCGGCGCGGGATACGATTCCTACTGAAATAGGCTCTTATGCTCAGTTATCGCCACGCCTTTCACGCCGGCAACCACGCCGACGTCCTCAAGCACCTCGTGCTGATGCTTTGCATCGAGCACATGAACAGCAAGGACAAGCCCTACATCCTGGTCGACACCCATGCCGGCGCGGGTTTCTACGCCCTCGATGCCGAAGAGGCCAAACGCACCGGAGAATATGTGGACGGCATTGCCCGGCTGTGGGAACGCAAGGATCTGCCGCCGGCCCTGGCGACATACGTGGCCCTGGTGCGCGCGCTGAACGGCAGCGCCACGCTGCGCCGCTATCCGGGATCGCCGCGCATCGCCGCCAACCTGATGCGGGACAGCGCCCAGGCGCGCGACAGCCTGCGCTTGTGCGAGCTGCACTCGACCGATTTCGCCCTGCTGCGCCGCCAGTTCAAGGATGCCGGCCGCCGCGTCACGGTCGAGCAGGCGGACGGCTTCGAAGTGTTGAAGGCCGCGCTGCCGCCGCCGTCACGCCGTGGACTGGTGCTGATCGATCCGTCCTACGAGATCAAGAGCGACTACATGAAAGTCGCCGCCGCGATCAAGGACGCCCTGAAGCGCTTTGCCACCGGCACCTATCTGGTCTGGCACCCGATGCTGCCCACCATCGAGGCCAATCAACTGCCCGACAGGCTGAAGAAAGCAGGTGCCAGCCACTGGCTGCATGCCACGCTGAGCGTGCGCGCGCCGGCGACGAAAGGCCGCGGCATGCACGGCAGCGGCATGTTCGTGATCAACCCGCCGTGGACGCTGGCCGCCGCGCTGGAAGAATGCCTGCCCTATCTCGCCGCCGCGCTGGCGCTGGACGAGGGGGCCGGCTGGAGCGTCGACCAGTTCGAGGCGAGCGCCAAAAAGGACTGAAGCGCTCAGCTCAGCAGTTCATTCCGATTGCGGAAATAGTCGAGTGCCTCGGGATTGGCCAGCGCCTCGACGTTCTTCACGGCCGCGCCATGCACCGCATTGCGCACCGCCAGTTCGACGATCTTGCCGCTCTTGGTGCGCGGAATGTCGGCGACCTGCAGGATCTTCGCCGGCACGTGGCGCGGCGTGGTGTTGTCGCGGATCACCTGCTTGATGCGCCTTTCCAGCGCCTCGTCGTGCACCAGACCCTCGCGCAGCTTGACGAAGAGCACCACGCGCACGTCGCCGCTGTTGCCCGGCGGCCAGTCCTGGCCGATCACCAGCGATTCGACGACCTCGCTGAGTTTTTCCACCTGGCGATAGATTTCCGCGGTGCCGATGCGCACCCCGCCGGGGTTCAGCGTGGCATCCGAACGGCCGTAGATGATGAAGCCGTCGTGTTGTGTGCGTTCGGCGAAGTCGCCGTGGCACCAGACGTTGGCAAAGCGCTCGAAATAGGCGGCGCGGTATTTCGCGTTGCCCGCGTCATTCCAGAAGCCGATCGGCATCACCGGGAAGGAGCGCGTGCACACCAGTTCGCCCTTTTCGCCGCGCACCGGGCGGCCGGCGTCGTCGAACACATCGACCGCCATGCCCAGGCCGGCGCACTGGATCTCGCCGCGATACACGGGGCCGTTGGGATTGCCGAGGACGAAGCAGGAAATGATGTCGGTGCCGCCGGAGATCGAGGCAAGCTGCAGCTCCGGCTTGATGTTGGCGTAGACGTAGTCGAAGCCTTCGGCCACCAGCGGGCTGCCGGTGGAGAACATGGCGCGCAGCTGTGCCAGCTTGTGCGTCTGGCGCGGCTTGAGGTCGATCTTGGCGATGGCGTCGATGAACTTGGCCGAGGTGCCGAAATGCGTCATTCCTTCGGCGTCGGCGTAGTCGAACAGGATGCTGCCGCGGCCGACGAAGGGCGAGCCGTCATAGAGCAGCAGCGTCGCGCCCGAGGCGAGGCCCGACACCAGCCAGTTCCACATCATCCAGCCGCAGGTGGTGAAATAGAACAAGCGGTCGTCGGGCTTCACATCGGCCTGCAACTGGTGCTCCTTGAGGTGCTGCAGCAGCGCGCCGCCGGCGCAGTGCACGATGCACTTGGGCACGCCGGTGGTGCCCGAGGAATACATGATGTAGAGCGGATGGTCGAAGGGCAGCCGCTCGAAGCGGATTTCCCGCTCGCCGGCGAAGGGCGCCAGGAAATCGGCCAGCCACACGCCCTGCTTCACCGCGGCGAGATCCCCGTCTGCGCCGGCCGCATTTCCCGCCGCATTTCCCGCCGCATTTCCCGCCGCATTTTCCGCCGCATTTTCCGCCGCATTTTCCGCCGCAGTTCCCGCATAGGGCACGAGGACGACGCGCTCCAGCGAAGGCAGGCG
>NZ_JASJPC010000054.1:23507-27591 GCF_031426875.1 Sulfuritalea sp. | reverse complement strand
GATAAGCCGCTATCGCGAGCAAGCTCGCTCCTGCATCCATCGGTTTCAACATGTCTGCGTACTAGTCCGGTCGACGCGGACTGCGGTCGAGGTCAGGTGCATTGGGCGACCTTCTTCGCTGCCGCGCGACGCTCGTCTTTCTTCTCCGGCTTCTGATCGTCCTTCCGCTTCTTCTTTTCGTCCTTAGTTTCGTCCTTAGTTTCGTCCTTAGTTTCGTCCTTGGTCTCGTCCTTCTTTTCGTCCTTATCCTTGCTGGCTGCACTGGACGCTTCGGGCTTCGCCGGCGTGCTCTCCGGCGCTGGGGGTTCGCCCGCCGGCGCCGGGCTGGTCGCCGTGCCGCCAGCGCCAACTTCCTGCTCGGGGCTTGCGCCAAAGGTTCCGGTATCGCCGCCGGTGGTCTGCGAAAGCGAGGACAGCATGATGGAATCGGCGGACGTTTCAGTAGTCGCCGGGGACAGCACAGTCTCTGTCACGACAGGGTCGTCGGCCAGCGCTTCCGTGGTCTTGGTGAGCGTGGTAACGATGTCCTTGGTCGCGGTCTCGCCGGTGTCGGCAAACGTCCCGGCCGAACTGACGAAAGAAGGTGTCGCGCCGGCAAAGTTGGCCGGGCTCGACGTGATGCTGCCGGCAGTCGCGCTGTAGCTGATGCTGCCGCCGGCCGGAACACTGCTCACGGCGCCGCCGGCAAGCACGATGTCGCCGCTGCTGCTGGTCAGCGCGATAGTCTGACCCTGGATGCCGGCGTTCTGCGCAATCGTGCCATAGGCCGAAACACTCACCGCGCCGCCTGCGGCGAGCGGGCCATCCAGGGTGATGGTGCTGGCCGGCGACGGCGTCGGTGCGCTCAGGCTCAGGTCTGCGGCGGCGGCGAGACCACCGCTGCCGATATGGATCGGGCTGTGCGCGGTGAATGCCAGCGAGCCACCATTGGCACTGACCGGCGACGCGGTGGTGAAGATGCCGCCGCTGGCATCGACCAGGATGTTGCCGCTGGCCGTGCTTACCGCGCCGAGGATCAGCGGTGCGTCATTGACGATGGTCAGCGCGCCCGCCGCCTGGGTGATATTGATCGCACCGGAAAGCGCCAGGCTGCCGCCGCTCTTGCTGAAGCTCTCGCTGACATTCAGCGTCCCGGCGCCGTTGAGGATTCCGCCGCTCTGGGTATAAGCCGGCGTGCTGAGGCTGCCGGCGATGCCGAGGCTGCTCCCGGCCATGATGAAGCCGCCGCCGCTGCCCACAGTCACGCTGTTGACTTGCGTCGCGGCGGTGGCGGCATCGAAGCTCACCGCCGTGCCGGACGGGATGCTGACGGTGAGGACATTGCTGCCGTCCGGCAGCGCATTGCCGGCCCAGTTCGACGCCGTCGACCAGTTGCCGCTGCTGCCGCCGGTCCAGGCCACGCTCGCCAGTGGCGTGATGCTGCCGCTGCCGGTCGCCGCTGCCGGCAGGCTGTAGTCGGATGTCTTTCCCCCGGTAAGCGCAAGCCCGCTGTAGCTGACTGTCTTCGTTGCACCGACGTTGCGGCTGTCATAGGCGGCGGTCGCTACCACGCCCGGCAAATCACCGTTCGCCAGATTGTTCAGCGTGTAGCCGCCAACTGTTGCAGTCACGTTGCCGTCGTAGGTCTTGGTTGCCGGCACGAAACTGACCGTCAGCGGTCGCGGCGTGACGGCCAGCGCGCCATCGGCATAAGTGACGCTGTAATTGGCGGGATTGAAGCTGCCGCCCGTGGCAGCGCCGGCGGTGATCGCATACGGTGAGCCAGCGACGCCGGCCAGCGCGTCCGCACCGCTGCTGGCCAGGGTGACACTGCCCACTGTCTGGCTGTTCTTCAGGCCGGTGGCGACAAATTCGGTGCCGGCAAAGCTGAGCGTGTCACCGTAGACCTTGCCCTGATTGCTGGCCGAAATGCTGAGCGGCGCCTGGGTGACGTTATAGGCCAGCCCTGTTCCAGCGCTGAAGGTATAACCCGCGCCGCTCGATAATCCGCTGGCATAGTTCAGGGTATAGTTGCCCACATCGCTGGCAGACGCAGGTGCCGGAATATTCAAGCCGGGCGCCCCGGCAATCCCGATGTTTGCGGCATTGTCCTCGGCATCGGCAAATCCTGTCAGTGTGTAGCCAAAACTGGCGGTCGGCGCATCGCCGTAAACATGGTTGGCGCTGCCCGTCAGCGTCGTATCGACAGACAGCGTTCCGGCCGCAGATGCATAGATGAAACCGTTGCCCGTCGCGCTCAGGGCGCCCAGACTGTTGCTGTAGCGCCGAAAGTCCGAAGTCAGACCGTTCTTGGTGACCGATCCGGGATCGGACGCATACACCAGCCAGCGCCCTCCAGCACCGACCGAGAATGCTCCCGTGCCCACCGCATTGGCAAATCCGCTGCCCTCGATCACGATGCTGCTGTTTGCCGCCGTGGTGGTCTGGACGCCATTGAGGGTCACCGTGCCAGTCGGCGCGCTCAGGGTAATGGCGTTGGCCGCCGTCAGAGCCGGCACCGTCAGGGCGCCGCTCGACTGGGTGATGTCGATCGATGAGAAGGTGCCGCTGAAACTGCCTCCCGCATCGCTGAAGCTGTTGGTGACGGCAAGACTTCCTGTGGTCGCAACTGCCGCCCCTGTACCGAGCGAGAAGTTCGCCGGGGCGAGATCGATCGTGCCCGCCAGCGTACCGCCGCTGACAGAAAGATCCCCGGTGACACCGCCCCCCCCAAACAGGTTCAAGCCGTTGTTCAGCACGTTCAGCGCACCGCTGCTGTCGATTGCCGCGTTGATGGTGCCGCCATTGCCCAATGCGCCGACGTTCAGCGTGCCGGAGTTGTTGAAGCTGTTGACACCGGTGCTGTTGATGTTGGCGTAGTTGATGTCCCAGGTGCCGGCGTTAAAAATGGCCGCGCCGTTCAGCAGCCGCAGATCCGCGCCGTTTCCGCCCTGATCCTGATTCGATCCGAGCGTCGCCGTGCCGTTGTTGATCAGCGACTTGCCATCCAGGAAGGTGTAGTTCCAAGCATTCGACGTGACTCCGGCAGGCATGTTCAGCGCCGAATTCACGGTGATGGCGCCGGTCCCGGTTAACGTTCCACCGGTCCAGTTGAAAATCCCCGCCGAAACGGCGCCGGCACCGCTCAATGTGCCGGACGACTGGGTGAGGTTTGCCAGTGACATAGGCCCGTTGGCGGTGAGCGTGCCGCCGCTGATGGTGAGATTTCCGGCCAATGTCGAGGTGGTGCCGGGATCGATCAGGGTAAGCGCGCCGCCCGCAGCGATGGTCAGGTGATTGTTCGCAGTCGAGTTCAAGCCCTTGATGGTTTGACTGTCGGCAAGATTGACCGTGACTCCGGCAACCAGGTTGAGGTAGGCGACATCCGCACTACTCGGCAAAGCATCTCCGGTCCAATTGGCGGCGATGGACCAGTTGCTGTTGCCGCCGCCGCCATCCCAGCAGATGCCGCCGCAGATCACGCCAGTGTGCGTGAGGCGGTAGAGATTGCCGACGATGGCGCCATTGACCCCACTGGGCAGGTTGCTGGTGGCGAAACTGCCGCTCGCCGAGCCTGCGGTGAGAATGTCGAAACTCTGATTGCTGGGCGTGAAGCCGTTGACGAGCGGAGCATTGAGGATGCCGCCGAGGGTGACGGTACCGGAGACGATGATCTGGTCATGGCCGGTGCCGGCCGTGGCGCCGCCAAGTCCGGCTTCGATGGTGCCACCGGCGTTGTTGGCCAGATTGCCGGTAATCGACAGCGTGCCGATGGTGGTCCCGCTTGCCGCGCCCGGCGCAATGAGGCCATCGTTGCTCAAGGTCGCCGCAGCCAGGTTGAGCGTTCCGTTGCCGCGAATGATTCCGCCCGCCGCATTGAGCAGCGCGCTGCCGTTGGTGCCCAGCGTCGCCGCGGCGGCAAGGTCGATCACCCCGCTGTTGGTGCCCCCGCTGAAGCCGTCGATCTGCAGCGTTCCGGTCTGAACTTCCACCACGCCACTGGTGGTGTTGTTGAAGTCGACTACGCCAGTCACTGTCGTGGTGCCGCTGGCCACGGTCTTGCGCAGCAACCCGGCGTTGATCACGACTTCGGCGCCGCCGCCGT
>NZ_JASJPC010000054.1:0-23407 GCF_031426875.1 Sulfuritalea sp. | reverse complement strand
GTTGCCCACTCCGCTCCAGGTGGTGGTGCCGAAGTTGTCGATGCGGCGGGACAGACTCACCGGCCCCGTGATGTTCAGGCTAGCCCCGGCCGCGATCGTCGTCGTCCCGGTATTGGTGGCTTGCGTGCCGCCCGACCAGGTCATGCTGCCGTTGATCGTCAGGTTGCCGGCGCCCTGCAGCGTTCCACCCGAAAGATTCATGGTCGCCGCGGCGCCAATGTCCGACGCCTGGGCAAGGTCGAGGCTGCCGGCAGTGATCGACAGCGTTTCATCGCCGCTCATCTTGAGACTCTTGGCCGCCTCGGCAGTATTGACGGTAACGGTGTAGGCGCCGCCGGCCTGGTCGATCACGGCGTCCACCGTACTGTCCGGCTTGACGCCGCGGCTCCAGTTGGCACCTGTGCTCCAGTTGCCGTCGCCGGCGAGTGTCCAGAAGTTCATCAGACCGGCGATCGTCAGCGTCCCGCTCGCGGTGGTCGAGCCAAAGACAAATGCGGGATTGGACGCCAGAGTCGTTACGTTGGCCGTTCCAGAGTTGGTTCCGGCGGGGTTGATCAGCGCGAAGGAATTTCCCGATCCACCAGTGAATCCTCCGACCGCCTGATAACGTATGTCGCCACCCAGGGTCAGATTGCCGCTCAGGCTGATCTGGTCGTACTGGCTTCCGGCTGTCGTGCCGCCGATATCCGCCTCGACTACCGAACTGCCTCCCAGCAACAGGTTGCCCGTGATGCTCAGTGTCGCCGTGTTGCCAGCGCCAACTCCCGGGGAAATCGTGCCGTTGTTGGTCAACACATTGCCGCCGACGGAAATGGTTCCGGCACCGCTCAAGGTGCCCGTATTGGTAAAGCCAGCGGCCTTCTCGAAGCTGGCCCCGGACGCAACGTTGATGATGCCTGCCTCATTCGCCGATCCACTTGCCTGGAAGCTGCCGGCATTGACGTTGAAGCTGCCGCTGTTGGCGAAGGCATTGACGCTGAAGGTCTGCGTCGCTGCCGAGCCGGCATTCTTGTTGAAGTTGCCGGCATTGACGAAGGTGGATGGAGTGCCGTTGCCTTCGAGCGGACTGGCCGCTGTCGTCGTGTCGTTGATGATGCCGCCGGCCAGGTTGTTGAGCACCGCGCCGTTGTACATCAGGATCCGGTCGCCGCCGCCGATGTCCACCGTGCCACTGTTGTTCCAGGTCACCGCGCCGTTGAAGCTGGGCGAACCGTTCAGGGTGGTGGTGCCGCTGGTGTTGAAGCTGCCTCCGCCGGCTCCATTGAACGTGGTGCCGCCCAAAGTCAGGGCGTTATTCACGGTGAGGTTGCCGACCCCGGACACGATGCCGCCGGTCAGCGACAGGGTCGGCCCGCCTGCCAGGAAGGTGGTGCTGGTGGCGAAGTCCATGGTGCCGCCGGTCAAACCGAGCGCGCCGCTGCCGGTGAAGCTGGTGCCGTTGAAGCTGCGGGTACCCGCCGTCACGGCCAGGGTAGTGGTCGCGCCGATGGCGTAGGTGCCGGTGTCCGTGCCGCTCGATGTGAGCTGGAAGCTGCCGGCATTGACATTGAAGCTGCCGCTGTTGGCGAAGGCGTTAATGCTGAAGCTCTGCGTCGCTGCCGAGCCGGCATTCTTGTTGAAGCTGCCGGCATTGACGAAGGTGGACGGCGTGCCGTTGCCTTCGAGCGGACTGGCCGCTGTCGTCGTGTCGTTGATGATGCCGCCGGCCAGGTTGTTGAGCACCGCGCCGTTGTACATCAGGATCCGGTCGCCGCCGCCGATGTCCACCGTGCCACTGTTGTTCCAGGTCACCGCGCCGTTGAAGCTGGGCGAACCGTTCAGGGTGGTGGTGCCGCTGGTGTTGAAGCTGCCTCCGCCGGCTCCATTGAACGTGGTGCCGCCCAAAGTCAGGGCGTTATTCACGGTGAGGTTGCCGACCCCGGACACGATGCCGCCGGTCAGCGACAGGGTCGGCCCGCCTGCCAGGAAGGTGGTGCTGGTGGCGAAGTCCATGGTGCCGCCGGTCAAACCGAGCGCGCCGCTGCCGGTGAAGCTGGTGCCGTTGAAGCTGCGGGTACCCGCCGTCACGGCCAGGGTAGTGGTCGCGCCGATGGCGTAGGTGCCGGTGTCCGTGCCGCTCGATGTGAGCTGGAAGCTGCCGGCATTGACATTGAAGCTGCCGCTGTTGGCGAAGGCGTTAATGCTGAAGCTCTGCGTCGCTGCCGAGCCGGCATTCTTGTTGAAGCTGCCGGCATTGACGAAGGTGGACGGCGTGCCGTTGCCTTCGAGCGGACTGGCCGCTGTCGTCGTGTCGTTGATGATGCCGCCGGCCAGGTTGTTGAGCACCGCGCCGTTGTACATCAGGATCCGGTTCGCGCCGCCGATGTCCACCGTGCCGCTGTTGTTCCAGGTCACCACGCCGTTGAAGGCGGGCGAGCCGTTGAGCGTGGTGGTGCCGCTGGTGTTGAAGCTGCCTCCGCCCACCCCATTGAACGTGGTGCCGCCCAGAGTCAGGGCGCTATTCACGGTGAGGTTGCCGATCCCGGACACGGTGCCGCCTGTCAGCGACAGGGTCGGCCCGCCCGCCAGGAAGGTGGTGTTGGTGGCGAAGTCCATGGTGCCGCCAGTCAAACCGAGCACGCCGCTGCCGCTGAAGCTGGTGCCGTTGAAGCTGCGGGTACCCGCCGTCACGGCCAGGGTAGTGGTCGCGCCGATGGCGTAGGTGCCGGTGTCCGTGCCGCTCGATGTGAGCTGGAAGCTGCCGGCATTGACATTGAAGCTGCCGCTGTTGGCGAAGGCGTTAATGCTGAAGCTCTGCGTCGCTGCCGAGCCGGCATTCTTGTTGAAGCTGCCGGCATTGACGAAGGTGGACGGCGTGCCGTTGCCTTCGAGCGGACTGGCCGCTGTCGTCGTGTCGTTGATGATGCCGCCGGCCAGGTTGTTGAGCACCGCGCCGTTGTACATCAGGATCCGGTTCGCGCCGCCGATGTCCACCGTGCCGCTGTTGTTCCAGGTCACCACGCCGTTGAAGGCGGGCGAGCCGTTGAGCGTGGTGGTGCCGCTGGTGTTGAAGCTGCCTCCGCCCACCCCATTGAACGTGGTGCCGCCCAGAGTCAGGGCGCTATTCACGGTGAGGTTGCCGATCCCGGACACGGTGCCGCCTGTCAGCGACAGGGTCGGCCCGCCCGCCAGGAAGGTGGTGTTGGTGGCGAAGTCCATGGTGCCGCCAGTCAAACCGAGCACGCCGCTGCCGCTGAAGCTGGTGCCGTTGAAGCTGCGGGTACCCGCCGTCACGGCCAGGGTAGTGGTCGCGCCGATGGCGTAGGTGCCGGTGTCCGTGCCGCTCGATGTGAGCTGGAAGCTGCCGGCATTGACATTGAAGCTGCCGCTGTTGGCGAAGGCGTTAATGCTGAAGCTCTGCGTCGCTGCCGAGCCGGCATTCTTGTTGAAGCTGCCGGCATTGACGAAGGTGGACGGCGTGCCGTTGCCTTCGAGCGGACTGGCCGCTGTCGTCGTGTCGTTGATGATGCCGCCGGCCAGGTTGTTGAGCACCGCGCCGTTGTACATCAGGATCCGGTTCGCGCCGCCGATGTCCACCGTGCCGCTGTTGTTCCAGGTCACCACGCCGTTGAAGGCGGGCGAGCCGTTGAGCGTGGTCACACCGCTGGTGGTCAGGGTGCCGGCACCGGTGAAGCTGGTGCCGCCCAAAGTGACGGCGCCGTTGGCAGTAAGGCTGCCCGCTCCCCCAAGCGAGCCGCCGGTCAGGCTCAAGACGGAATTCGCATCCAGCGACGAGTTCTGTGCCAGGGCAAGCGAACCGCCGGTCATCGCGACGGTATTGATGTTCGCGCCACCGCCAGGACTGGTCACGGTCAGGCTCCTGGCCGATTCCGCGGTATTGATGGTGATGGTGTTGGGGCCGCTGCCCAGATCGATGATGGCGTCGGCATTCGCCGTCGGCGTGCCGCGGTCCCAGTTGCCGCCAATGTTCCAGTTGCTGGCCCCGGTCGCAATGTAGCTCGTGGTGCCGCTCGTGAGATTGATGCCGGCCGTTGTGCCTGTGTTTGCCGCGCCGAATGTGGCGGCCCCGCCCGCCACCGTCGCATTGATGGCTGCGAACGAGCCGCCCACGGTGCCGGTATTGTTGAGCACCACATAGGTGCCGTCTGAGAACCGGGCTTTGTAGCCGGCCAGTTCGATGACGTTCAGGTTGCCGCCGAGCGTCACGGCGGTGCCGGTCACATTGAACTGGTCGTGCTGGGTAAGCGGCGAAGTGCCCGCGAGGTCGATTTCCAGCGCACCGCCGGCACCGAAGGTGACGGAACCGGTCAGGTTGAGGCCGCCCGCCGCACCCGCGCCGCCGGGACGGATAGTGCCGTCGTTGGTCAGCAGGTTGGCACCGCCGCCGATATCGATCGTGCCGCTGCCGGCCAGCACGCCACCCGCATTGGTGAAGCCGCCAGATCGGACAAAGGTCGTGGCAGCAGCCAGGTTGATGTTGCCCGACTGGGTGAACGTACCTCCGACTACCGAAAGCGACCCGGAATCGACATTCAAGGTGCCGGAATTGGTAACCGCTGCGACCTCGATCTTCGAGGCACTGGAACTGGTCTTGGTAAAACTGCCGCTATTGACGAAGCTGGTGCCCGCCGAACTACTCCGCCATGCCACCGGCCAGGCGTTGGCGGTGGTCCCGGAGTAGTTGATGGCGCCGTTGTTGGTGAAGACGGTCGTCGTACTGGTAGCGCCTTGCAGCGATATCTCGCTGGCGGTTCCGGTGAGATTGACAATGCCGCTGGCCAGGTTGGTCCAGTCGCGCTGTGACAGGCGGGTTGCGCCCTGGGCGCCGGCCATGGTGACCGTGCCTGCCGTGGTCATGGTCGAGGAGTCGGTGCCGAAAATGTTGCCGCTGGTCCATGTCAGGTTGTTGAAGACGAAATTGTCGGAACCGGTCAGCGTGCCGCCGGTCAGGGTGACGGTGCCGGTGTTGGTCTTGGTGGCCCCGGTATCGAAGGTGGTGGTGCCGCCGGAAAATGTCACGGCCGCATCGAAGTCCAGATTCGTTCCTGCATTGAAGGTGTTGGTGCCGCCCGAGAACAGCAGCGACCCGCCGATGCCGGCAATCGCTGCATTGCCTGTGAAGCCATGGGTGCCCGCCGAAAACTGGAGCGTAGCGCCACTGCCCACATTGATTGTGCTGCCGTTGGTGTATGTGTTGGTAGCGCTCAACACCAGCGTGCCCGAGTTGACGGCGACCACGCCGCCGGAAAGATTGTTGAAGGCGGCAGTGATCGAACTGGATGCCGGTGAACCTACATCCTTGGTGATCGTGCCGTAGTTGTTTATCGTGTTGCTGCCGGTGGCATTGTTGAGTGGTGCGGTATAAACACCGGCCTGGATATTGATCGAGCCGGTAGCATTGTTGTTGAGTACGGCGTTGTTCTGCATGGCTATGTTGACGCTGCTCGCACCGTTGAGATTGAGTACGCCATTGTTGTTCCACGTCTTCGCGTTCAGCCAGACGCCGCTGGTGCCCAGGTTGGTCGTTCCGTTGGTGTTCAGTGCCCCGCTGCCGGTGAGAGTGCCGGCGCCCGACATAGTCAATACCTGCCCCAGGGGGATGGTCACGTTGTCGGTCGCGTTAAAGCTGGCATTACCCATCGTCAGGCCGGCATTGAAGCTGTGGTCATTACCGGTGTTCAGGTTCAACGTGCCGCCGGTGAGAGACACCGCACCCGTGAAATCGGTGACGTTGCTTGCCAGGAGGTTGACCGTGCCGCCGGCCACGCTCCAGGCATTGCCGTTCAGCAGCGCAAAATCGTTGGTGCTGGCCGTGTTGATGGTGCCGCCGGAGAACAGCACGCTGCCGCCGGAACCGCTGATCGCCGCATTGCCGAGGAAGCCATGAGTGCCTCCCGACAGTTGCAGGGTGGCGCCGCTTGCGATATTGATAGCGCTGCCATTGTTGTAGGTATTGCTGCCAGCCAGGTTCAGCGTGCCCGAATTGACGTTGACGATACCGCCCGACTGGTTGTTGAACGTCGGCGCAAAGCCGGAGCTGGCGGCCGTCGTGTTGAGGCTCTTGCGCAGCTCGCCCTCATTGTTGAAGTTGCCGACACCGACGATGTGCGTGTCGGTGAACGATGCGTTGATGTTGAACAGCGCACCCACCCGGTTGTTGAACACAGCCGTGCCGCCGGTCAGCGTGTCATCGATCTGGAAAGTCGAAAGCGTTCCTGCATTCGGTGTA
Organism: Sulfuritalea sp.; assembly: GCF_031426875.1. Lineage (NCBI taxonomy): Bacteria > Pseudomonadati > Pseudomonadota > Betaproteobacteria > Nitrosomonadales > Sterolibacteriaceae > Sulfuritalea > Sulfuritalea sp. The sequence goes on along the minus strand of NZ_JASJPC010000054.1, from coordinate 17,178 downwards.
AAGCTTACCGTGCCATAGTTGTCCCAGACCCGGCTGTCGCGCAGCGCCGCTTGCTGCGCAAATCCCGGCATCAGCGTGGTCGCCACCCCGGACTGCGTCGTCAGCGTCCCCGAGCCGGTGATTGCCCCATTGCTCCAGTTGAAGACTCCGCCCGTGCTCACCGCGACCGCCCCGGACCCCGTCAGTGTGCCGCCGCTCACGTTCAGCGCTGTCACCGACAAGGAGTTGTTGCCCAGGTCCAGCGTGCCGCTGCCGGCCCGCGTCAGGCTCGTCAGGCCGCTGAAACTGGTACTGTCGGCGAAGACCAGGCTGCCGCTGTTGACGGCAATCGAGGCCAGGTTCTGGAAGCCCGTTGCGGCACCCGCGGTCATGCCGCTGAAGGACACGCTGGTAACGCCGCCCGACTGGGCATAACTGCTGCCCAGATTGCTCACCGTGCCGTTGAACAGCAAGTTGCCGGTACCCAGCGCGTCGAGGGCCACGGTGGTCGCCCCGCTGATGTTGTAATCGCCGGTCAGGGTATAGACCGCCGTGGCGGTCAGCGGCTTGGAAAACGTGACGTTGCCGGCGCCGCCGATGTTGCCGCTGATCGAGCGCGGGCCGCCGTGGAATTGCAGTGTCGCGTTGTTGGCCAGGGCATAGTTGCCGGCATCGGTGCCGCCGGTGTCGAAACGCAAGCTGCCGGAGTTGAGGTTGACCGCGCCACCCGCCAGGTTGTTGAACGCCGGCGTGAAACCGGTGGTTGCGGCTGACGTGTTCAGGCTCTTGCGCAGTTCCCCCTCATTGTTGAAGGTACCGACACCGACGATGTGCGTGTCGGTGAACGAGGCGTTGATGTCGAACAGCGCGCCCGCCTTGTTGTTGAACACCGCCGTGCCGCCGGTCAGCGTGTCGTCGATCTGGAAGGTCGACAGCGTTCCCGAATTGGGCGTGAAGGTCACCGTGCCATAGTTGTCCCAGACCCGGCTGTCGCGCAGCGCCACCTGCTGTGCAAATCCCGGCGTGAGCGTCGTCACCACTCCGGTCTGCGTGGTCAGCGTGCCGGTGCCCGCGATCACCCCGTTGCTCCAGCTGAAGCTGCCGCCGGTCGCCACCGCGATGTTGCCGGCGCCGGTCAGCGTGCCGCCGGCGATGTTCAGGCTGCCGATGGTGGTCGCCGAATCCAGCGTGGCCGTACCCGACGAAATGAACGCAATGCCGGGAATGCCGATGCCGCCGCCATTGGCATTCAGCGTCATGGTGCCGAAGTTGACCGTGCCGCCGCCCGTGGCATCGGAATTGGCGTTGAACACCATGCTCAGCAGTCCCACCGTCGAACCGATGCCGGCATTGAGATTGATGTTGTTGTGGGCGTTCAGGGTCAGCGTGGCATCGGTGCCGGCCGTCTTGGCGATAGCGTCGGCCACGGTGATGTTGCCGGTCTGGGCGCCGCCCGCTCCGGTCGTGATGTTGACGCTGGTGCCGGCATTCAGCGCGGTCTGGATGGTGCCGGTGGTGATGATGGAACTGTCGGCGGTGCTGGTGAAGTTCGGGTTGCCGCTGACGTTGGTATCCGATCCGCTGGCCTGGATCATGATGTCGTTGGGGTCGAGCAGCCATTCGCCGCCCCGGGTGCGGACGGTGATCCGGTCGATATCCAGTTTCGCCGCGGAGGTCTCGACGAATCCGCCGCTGCCCGCCTGGCCGTCGCCTTGCGCGCTGATCTCGCCGCGGGCGACAAGCTCGCCGCTGATCTGTCCGTTCTCGCTGGTGATGGCGGTGATGTTGCCGCCTGCCGTGCCGTCAGCGCCAACTCTTGAGGTGTCGGTCAGTTCGATCTTTTTCGTTGCGCGCAGGAAGATCCGGCCGCCTTCCTCGACCACGCTGCTGGCATTCAGTTTGCCGCTGTTCCTGACCACCATGCCGGCGATGCCGATGCGTCCGGCTTCGGCCGTGATTTCGCCGAGGTTGGTGACGTTGCCCGCCGCACCGGTGATTTCCATCTTGACCCCGGGGGTCGCGCTGTCTATCAGCTCTACCGTGTTGCCGGCGGCAAGAATGGTTTCGCCCCTGGGCGTGGTGATGATGCCTTCGTTGCTGACGTTGCTGCCGATCAAATAGACGCTGCCGCCCATCGGCGTGGTGATCTGCCCCTGGTTGACGACATTGCCTGCGCTGCCCAGGCTGTTGTCGAACTTGAGCCGGTTGGCCAGAAAGTCGGCGTTGGTGACGTTCAGCGTACTGGCGACAAATCCGGCGGCATCGATGCGGGCCCCCTGCCCGACGAAAATGCCGGCCGGATTGACCAGCCAGACGCGACCGTTGGAGGTGAGATTGCCGAGGATGACCGATGGGTCGTTGGCCAGCACCCGATTCAGGACGCTGCTGGACGCCGAGGGCTGGACAAACCGCGCGGTCTGCCCGGCGTCGATATTGAACTGCTGCCAATTGATGATGGCGCCGTTGCTGTTGGTGACCGTAAGGACGTTGCCGGTTTGCGCAATGGACGCGGCACCATTGACCACCTGCGCACCGACCGGCAGGGCAAGGGCATCTGCGGTGGCAAAGCAGGCCGCAATCGCCAGGCAGGACAAACGCTGGCGCACGGACAGCGAGCTTGCCAAAGCACGGGACCGACAGGGGCGAACTGACTTCGACAAGGGCAACCTCCCCAGCACTGCGCCGCCCCGCAATGACCGGGGCATGCCCAACCAACCGATCCATAAAGGCTAACCCTAAAGCATTCATATATCAAGGAACTTCATCACGGCCAGCTTTTGCCATACCGCAGCGCAGCGACGGGCGGGTACAGCGAAGCGGGAAGCTAAAATAGCCATTTCGCCAATCCGCCCATCGCCGCCAATTCATGCGCCTGACCGAACTCAAACTTCCCCTCGATCACACGGCAAGCGAACTGCAGGGCGCGATCCTCAAGCGGCTCGGAATTGCGGCCGACGAGCTGCTCGGCTTCACGATCTTTCGCCGCAGTTACGACGCGCGCAAACCTGCGGCCATCGTCTTCATCTACACGCTGGATGTCGAGCTGAAAAACGAGGCGGCTGTGCAGAAGCGCCTGCGCGGCGATCGTCATGTCGGGCCGACGCCGGACACCAGCTACCGCTTCGTCGCCCGCGCGCCGCAGACGCCGGAGTTGCCGCGGCCGGTGGTGATCGGCACCGGCCCCTGCGGCCTGTTCGCCGGGCTGATCCTGGCGCAGATGGGCTTTCGGCCGCTGATCCTGGAACGCGGCAAGTCCGTGCGCGAGCGCACCCAGGACACCTGGGGCCTGTGGCGCAAAGGCCAGCTCAATCCGGAATCCAACGTGCAGTTCGGCGAAGGCGGCGCTGGCACCTTTTCCGACGGCAAGCTGTACAGCCAGATCAAGGACCCGCAGTTCCGCGGGCGCAAGGTGTTGACCGAATTCGTCAAGGCCGGCGCCCCAGCCGAAATCCTTTACGTCGCCAAGCCGCATATCGGCACCTTCAAGCTGGTGACCATGGTCGAGAACATGCGCGCCGAGATCGAGTCGCTGGGCGGCGAGATACGCTTCGGCAGCCGCGTCGAGGACATCGACATCGAGCAGGGCCGGGTGCGTGGCCTGCGCCTGGCCGACGGCGAATACATTGCCGCGAGCCACGTAGTGCTGGCGGTCGGCCACAGCGCGCGCGACACCTTCGAGATGCTGCATGCGCGCGGTGTGCATGTCGAGGCCAAGCCCTTCTCGATCGGCGTGCGCATCGAGCATCCGCAGTCGCTGATCGACCGCGCGCGCTTCGGCCGGAACGCCGGCAATCCGCTGCTCGGCGCGGCCGATTACAAGCTGGTACATCACTGTGGCAACGGCCGCTCGGCCTACAGCTTCTGCATGTGCCCGGGCGGCACGGTGGTCGCGGCAACCTCGGAGCCGGGCCGCGTGGTGACCAACGGCATGAGCCAGTATTCGCGCAACGAGCGCAACGCCAACAGCGCGCTGGTGGTCGGCGTCACGCCGGCCGATTATCCGGGCAGCCAAGGTGACAATGGCGATCCGCTGGCTGCGCCTTTGGCTGGAATTGCCTTCCAGCGCCACTGGGAAAGCCTCGCCTTCGAGGCCGGCGGCGGCGACTACAAGGCCCCGGCTCAGCGCGTCGGCGACTTTCTCGCCGGACGGCCGTCGGCCGAGCTGGGCGAGGTGCTACCCTCCTACACGCCGGGCGTGAAGATGACCGATCTTGCGCTATGCCTGCCGGATTACGTGGTCGCCGCGCTGCGCGAATCGCTGCCGGCCTTCGGCCGCGAAATTCCCGGCTTCGCCATGGAGGATGCGCTGCTGACCGGCGTCGAGACGCGCACCTCGTCGCCGATCCGCATCACGCGCGACGAGGAGTTCCAGAGCGTGAACACGCGCGGCCTGTTTCCCGCCGGCGAAGGCGCCGGTTACGCCGGCGGCATCCTCTCGGCAGCGGTCGATGGAATTAAAGTGGCCGAGGCCGTGGCGCTGAGCCTGTGCGGGAAAGTGGCATAGGACGGACTGGGCGGACGTAGGGCGGACCGTAGGGCGGACGTAGGGCGGACGTAGGGCGGACTTCAGTCCGCCATCCACCCCTGGCCGACTGAAGTCGGCCCTACAGTCGGCCCTACAAAACCATCCACCTTGGGCGGCTCAAGCTGGGTCTACAGCCACTCGATTTCCCAGCGCACGCAGGGATCGAGCGCCGCCACGGCGCGTGCGGCGAAGCCTTGCAGGGCGGCGCGGTCGGTCGCGGCGCGGCCGAGCAGCCAGCCGGCCAGCGGGCCTTGCGGGTGGAAGTTCCATTCGGTCGGGGCGACGATGCAGTAATCGGCAATGCGTTCCTCGTGCTCGCCGTCGAGCGCGATCTCATGCATCAGCAGGCCGCGTGCGGTTTCGACCAGCGCACGGCCCCGTCCCGGCCCCACCGGCACCGCGCTCGCCGTGCCGCCAGCGCCAACTCTTGCATGACCATGCGCCCAGTCGCGCAGCTCGGCCAGCCGCGCCAGCCAGCGCGCGGCGAAGGCGCCCGCTGCTGCCGCGTCGCCCACACTTTCCGCCCCGCCCTGCCGTCTTGCGATGGCGCCGGTTTCGGCGGCGGCGCCCTGCCAGTGCGGGCGGGCGCAAAACCCGGCGTCGAGCTGCGGCCACAGTCCCAGCGAAGCTCGCGCAGCCAGCGGCGGCAAACAGCGCGGCGCGCCAACGGCGGAGTCTTCCATTGCGATAAGCCGCCGACATAGATGCTCGATGCGCTGATCATCCAGCAGCGCCGCGAGTTCGGCTCTCTGCCCGCCGGCGACCCAGCCTGCGGCGGCGACGAATTCGTCTTTCAGCGCGGGCTCGCCGAGCAGCGGCGGCAGGTCGAGCAGCCAGCGCCAGAGATGCTCGCGCAGTGCTTCGTGCTGGATCGCGGAATCGATCTGCGCCGGCATTTCCTCGCCGCGCGCCGCCGCCAGCGCAAGTTCGGCGGCGCGGCCCTGAGCCTTGCCGCACAGCGCGAAGAGCAGCGGCACCAGGCGCACCGCGGCGGCGTCGGGCCGGCCGCGCAGGGCCTGGGCGACCTGCGGGCGTTCGCTGGCGACATTGACCGCGCTGATCCGGCCGTCGGCGCTGGCCAGGCTCAGCCTGACGCAACCGGGATCGATGCCACCGCTCATGCCAGCGGCAGGCGCAGGCAGAACAGCGCGCCGCCTTTCGGATGGTTGCCGGCCGTCAGCTTGCCGCCATGGCGTTCGACGATGCCGTAGCTGATCGCCAGGCCCAGCCCGGTGCCGCGCCCGACTGGCTTGGTGGTGAAGAAGGGATCGAAGAGCTTGTCGAGGTTTTCGGCGGGGATGCCCGGCCCGCTGTCGCGGAACTCGATCGCGGCTTCGCCTTCGTCGATGCCGCCGGAAATCTCCAGGCGCCGCTCGCGCGCATTCTCGGTCGCGTCGGCCGCGTTCTGCACCAGGTTCATCACCACTTGCTGCACCTGGCCCGGCGAGCCGATCACTTCGAGCGCGGCGGGCAGGTTGAGCCTGACCTCGAACTGGTTCGCCGTGGCCTTGCTGACCCATTGCACGGCGCGCTCGATGACCTCGACCAGGTCGAAGGCGCGCCGCTCGTCGCGATCGGTGGCCGAGAAGCGCTTCAGCGCATCGACGATGTCGCGGGTGCGCTCGGCGCCTTCCACGGTGCCGTCGATCAGCGAGGGCAGGTCGTCGAGCAGGCGGTCGATGCGCAGCTCGGCGCGCAAGGCCTCGCGTTCCGGCCGCGGCATCGCGCCATGCACCGCTGCCAGATAGCGCGTCAGGCGTTCGGCATAGCGCTTCATGGCCAGGGTGTTGCCGTAGACGAAACTGATCGGATTGTTCAGTTCATGCGCGACGCCGGCGACCAGCCGGCCCAGGGAAGCCATTTTCTCGGAATGGATCAGCTGCTGCTGGGTGGTCTTGAGGTCTTCGTGGGCGCGCCGTAGCGCCTGGTAGGCGCGGCGCAGCTCGCCCACCGGCCGCCCGGTGATGACCAGCCCGAGCATCTTGCCGACGCCGTTGTAGCGCGGCGTGCAGTTCAGCGACACCGGGATCGCGCTGCCGTTGGCGGCCTTCAGCAGCATCTCGATATCTTCCACGGCATGGCTGCCCTGGTCGGCGAACAGGCGTCCGGCGCGCTGGCGCGATTCCTCGTCGGCGAACAGGTCGAATACCGTGCGCCCGGGCAGCGCATCGGCATCGACGCCGAGCAGCGAGGCCAGCGCGGCGTTGACGCTTTCGATCACCCCGGCCCGGCTGCAGACGATCAGCAGGTCGGACATCGAGGTCAGCACCGAGGAAATGAACTGCTGGGTGTCCTCCAGCGTGGCGTTCTTTTCCTCCAGCGCGACTTCGTACTGCAGCAGGTCGTTATAGACCTCGTCCATCTTGCGGATCACGTCGAGCCAGATGCCGTCTTCGGCCGAGGCGCCGGCCGCCGCCGCGAGCATCTCGACCGTGAGGGCCGAGCGCGGCTCCGCGGCTGCGGCGTCCGGCAGGGTCGAAGCAGGGGCAGGTTTGCGGCTCATGGCGGCAATGTACCTCAGCGCGGGCGCGCCCGGCGCTTCAGGCCTGCGCCAGGCGGCGATAGACCTGGCGGAAGCGGGCGTCCTGCACGATGCCGAAGTCGCCCGGCGCGTATTGCAGCAGCCAGTCCTGCGCCGCGCCCTGCAGCAGATCGCCGCCGGCACAGCGCGCCACGCTGAATGCCTGCGTCATCTGGCGGGCGAAGACTGGCACCGGCCGGGCGCGATAGAGTCCGTCGGCGCCGGCCGGCAGCGGCGCCACGGACTCGTATTTGGCCTCGAAGCGCTGACGGGAAACGCTCCAGCGGTCGCCGGTGGAACCGGTGATCAAGGCGTCGCCCACGCTGTAGCGATTCGGACCCTCGCGGCTGGCGAGTTCGCCGGCGGTGATGGCAAAAACCGCGGCGACGACTTCGTCCTTGACATAAAGTGCGGCCGCGGCGTCGCGGCTGAGGTCGATATCCTTGAGTTCGGGCATGGCAATACGCAGGCGGGATGAAGGCTGAAGTGTCTCACAAGCCCAGCCTCGGGCCAGCATCGGGCCCACATCGCCCGCATCCCGATCGGGTAGCATTGCAGGCATGTCCCTTTTCAATTCCACGATCGCCGCCCTGCGCTGGCTGGCGCTGAGTTGTTGCCTCCTGCTGCCGGGCTTGCCGTCGGCGGCGGAACCCGCCAGCAGCGAGCCGCCGGAAGCGACGCTGCGTATCGGCATCCTGGCTTTTCGCGGCCAGGAAAAGGCCCTGGCCGAATGGCAGGCGCACGCCGACTTCCTGACGCGGAAGCTCGCGCCCCACCGTTTCAGCATCGTGCCGCTGACGCTGGCCGAGTTCGGCCCGGCGCTGATCGCGCACCGTATCGATCTGGTGATCACCAACACCGGCCATTACGTCGAGCTCGAAGCCGGCGGCCGGGTTTCCCGCATCGCCACCATGCGCATCGCCGGCCCCCAGGGCCCGGTGGATCGCTTCGGCGGCGTGGCGATCGCCCGCGCCGAGCGCAGCGACCTGAAGACCTACGCCGACTTGCGCGGCAAGCGCCTTGCGGTACCCGACGTGCACGGCTTCGGCGGCTGGCAGGTGCATCTGCGCGAAGCGCAGGCGGCCGGACTCGACCTCGGCAGCGACCTGGCCGAAATCCTCGAATTGCAGTCCCATGACAAGGTGGTCGAGAGCGTCCTCGCCGGACGGGTCGACGCCGGCTTCGTGCGCTCCGACCTGGTCGAATCGCTGGCGGCGGCGGACAAGCTCGACCTGGGCCAACTGCGCGTCATCGGCGCCCGCCAGACGCCGAATTTTCCTTACTGGCACAGCACCCAGCTCTATCCGCACTGGGCCTTCGCCAAAGCCGAGCATGTCTCCGAGGAACTCGCGCGCGACCTGCTGATCGCCTTGCTGAGCATGCGGCCCGAGGATGCGACGGCGGTCGCGGCCGGCATCTACGGCTGGACCCTGCCGCAAAACTACCAGTCGGTGCACGATCTCTTTCTCCAATTCCGGCTCGGCCCTTATGCCGACCTGCCGGTCAAGCTGAGCGACATCATGGCGCGCTATGGCCGGACCATCGTCCTCGGCGCTGCAGCCTTCGTCTCGCTGCTGCTGGCGGCGCTGTGGGCGATTGCCCGCAGCAACGGAGCCCTGCGCCGCAGCCAGGATCGCCTGCGGCTTGCCGCCGGGGTTTTCGAGCATGCGCAGGAAGGCATCATGATCACCAATCCCAAAGGCGACATCGTCGATGCCAACGAGACCTTTCTCGGCCTGACCGGTTATCGGCGCGACGAAGTGCTGGGACGCAATCCGCGCTTTCTGTCTTCGGGCCAACAGCCCCCGGAGTTCTATCGCGCGATGTGGCAGAGCCTGCTCGAACGTGGCGTCTGGCGCGGCGAAATGATCAATAGGCGCAAGGACGGCACGGTCTACGTGCAGCAGACCAGCATTTCCGCCGTTCGCGACAAGCAGGGCAGAGTTCGTCATTACATCGGCCTGTCGAGCGACATCAGTGCGCTCCGGGAATCCCAGGACCGGCTGGAGCAGATGGCCTATTTCGACGCACTGACCGGCCTGCCCAATCGCCGCATGCTGTCCGACCGTCTGCAGCGCGCGATCGCCCAGGCGCAACGTGCCGACCGCCTGCTGGCGATCTGCTATCTCGACCTGGACGATTTCAAGCCGATCAACGACACCTGGGGGCATGCCGCCGGCGACAGCCTGCTGATCGAGGCCGCGCAACGCCTGATGGCCAATGTCCGCGCCGGCGATACGGTGAGCCGGCTCGGCGGCGACGAGTTCGTCGTGCTGCTGGGCAACCTCGCCCATTTCGACGAATGCGAGGTGGCGCTGGAACGCGTCCGCAGCGCCTTGAACAAACCCTTCATGCTCAAGGAGGGAGAAGCCCGCGTCTCCGCCAGCATGGGCGTCACGCTGTTTCCGCTCGACGGCGCCGACCCCGACACGCTGATTCGCCATGCCGACCAGGCCATGTACCTGGCCAAGCAAAGCGGCCGGAACCGCTACACCCTGTTCGACGCGGAGCACGACCGGCTTTCGGCAAGCCGCCGCGAATCGCAGCGAAGCATACTCGACGCCATCGCCAGGAATCAGCTGCGGCTGTACTTCCAGCCCAAGGTCAATATGCGCAGCGGCCAGGTGGTCGGCGCCGAAGCCCTGATCCGCTGGCAGCATCCGGAGCGCGGTCTGCTCGATCCGGCGGAATTCCTGCCGCAGGTCGACCTGGTCCGGCTGCATGGGCCGATCGGCGACTGGGTGCTGAACAACAGCCTGCGCCTGGCCGAAGAGTGGGCGCAGGCCGGTCTGCACCTGGTCATCAGCGTCAACGTCGCTGCCGACCAGTTGCAATCCGTCGATTTCGTCGCCACCCTGCGCGACGCACTGGCGCGGCACCCCGGCGTGGAGCCGCGCAACATCGAACTGGAAATCCTCGAAACCGCGACGCTGAAGGACCTCGGCAAGGTCGCCCAGGTCATCGAAGCCTGCAGTGCGCTCGGCATCGGATTCACCATCGACGACTTCGGCACCGGCTATTCCTCGCTGACCTACCTCAAGCAATTGCAGGTCGGCACGCTGAAGATCGACCAGTCCTTCGTGCAGGACATGCTCGACGATCCCGACGACCTGTCGATCGTCGACAGCATTGTCGGGCTGGCCACCGCCTTCCGGCGCCGCGTCGTGGCCGAGGGCGTCGAAACCGTTCGTCATGGGGAGCTGCTGCTCCAGCTCGGCTGCGAGCTGGCCCAGGGCTATGGCATCGCGCGGCCGATGCCGGCCGAAGATCTGCCGGCATGGATCGCCGCCTGGCAACAGCCCACCGAATGGAAGAACGTCCCGCTCTGGCCGCGCCAGGACTTGCCCCTGCTGACCGTCGAGGTCGACCACCTGCGCTGGATCCAGTTGCTCAGTGAGTCGATCAGGGCGCCGGCCGGCGAGACGCCGCCGCTGCCGCCGCTGGACCCGCACAATTGCCGTTTCGGCCACTGGCTGGACGCCATGGGCCATGACCGCTACGGCCACTATCCGGGATTTGCGCAACTGGTGCGGGCCCACGATGCGGTACATGCCACCGGCCGCCGCATCGAGCAGTTGGCGCACCACGATCGGAGCGCCGCATGCGCACAGCTGGCCAGCCTGCATGCGCGGCGCGACGAGCTGCTGCTGGCGCTGGAACAGTTGCGCAGCGAGGTTCCGGTTAACCGCGACCATCTTTGATCGAACGCCGTGGCGCCAGCGCCAACTCTTGACCGGGTCAATGCACCGTGCACACCATGCAGGGATCGAAGCTGCGCACCACGTGATGTATGGCCGCCGGCAGCGGCGCCGTGGCATCTGCCGGCAAACCCGCCAGCGCCTGTTCCAGGGCGCCGGGCTGGCCGGCCGCGTCGCGCGGCGAAAAGTTCCAGGTGGTCGGCGCGATGATCTGGTAATTGTGGATGCGGCCGCGGCGCACCGTGAGCCAGTGGCCGAGCGAACCGCGCGCAGCCTCGATGAGGCCGATGCCGGAGGTTTCGTCGGCGAGCTGGGTCGCGATGCACCAGGGCTCGCCGGGCGCCAGTTCGGTGAGCCAGCGCTCCATGGCGGGCAGCACCAGCGCCAGTTCCAGCAAGCGCGCCACGACGCGCGCGGCGACGCTGCCGCCGCCCGCGGCGACCATGTCGCGCGCCAGCGGATGCCCGGCCACCACCTGACGCGCCAGGGCGCCGGTCTCGACCACCTGCCCGGCCAGGCGCGGCGCCTTGCACCAGGAATAGGCGCCCTCCTTTTCCGTCACCGGCAGCGTGCTGCCAGCGGCCGGACGCTGCGGCAGGCCGGCGGCGGCGTACCAGGCGTGACTGATGTCTTCGTCGATCGCGGCGATATCGAGCGCGGCCGCGCCGTCGTGCCAGAGTCCGGCCGGGAACAGACGCCGGCCTTCCTCCTGATAGGCGCCGTAGCTCATGAAACGGTCCGTGGCGCGCCCGAGCCGCCACAGGTCGAGATCCTCGGCGATGGCAAGGAAGGAACGCAGATCGCCGCCGCCCTGCCCCCGCCAGTTGTCGAGTTCGGCGCGGCTGGCGATGGCGGCGACGTCCTCCAGCCGGGCGCCGAAGGTCACGCTTTCGAGGAAGCCGCGGAATTCGCGCAGGCTGCGATGCAGGCGATAAATCTCCGAGCTTTGCAGCGGGCGTGTCGAACCGCCCGGCTGCACGGCCAGGGTGTGCGGCCATTTGCCGGCAAGCAATCCCATCATGCGCATGAAGCCGGCGCGCGCCGGCAGGATCTGGTTCGGCGCGCTGCCGACGGTGGCGCGAAAGCGCTCGACCGTCGCCGCGTGCCAGGAGCGGCCGGCATAGTCGGCGCGGGCGAAGTCGGGCATGAAGAACAGGTAGAAATGCGTCAGGTGGTCGGCCATGTTCTCGGTCGCCAGCGTCAGATTGGCGGCCAGCCTGCCGTTTGGCGGCGGCGCTATGCCGGCGGCGTCGGCCAGCGCCAGCGCGGCGGCGGCCGACTGGGCCACCGAGCAGATGCCGCAGATGCGCGGCACCAGCACCAAGGCGTCGGCCGGCAGCTTGCCTTGCAGGATCTGTTCGAAACCGCGATACAGCGGCGAATTGACGTAGGCCGCCGCGACCTTGCCCTGCTCGATGTCGAGGCTGATTTCGAGGTCGCCCTCGACACGATTGAAGGGACCGACGACGCGCCGTGTCGTCATCTTTTACCGCGCTTGACCGAGGGCGCGCGCAGCGGATGGTCGGCCGTGGCGTTCTCGCGCACGCGCGCCGGCGTCGCGGATTTGGACAAGGCCGCCAGTGCGATGAACCAGGCCTTGGGCATGTCGGACGGCAGGCCTATGGGTATGCCGGCAACCTTGGGCGTGGCCTCGAAGGCGTGACCGGGCTCCTCGAAGCCCGGATCGGTGCAACGGATGCAGGCATAACCGCCGCGCAGGCAGGAGCCCTCGCCGTTCCACAGGCGCTGATTGCAGTCGGCATGCGCCTGCGTGCCCTTGCAGCCCATGTGCTCCATCAGGCAGCCCTGGTCCGAATGCTTGGTGGCGCTGGCCTTGAATTCGTAATACTCGTTGCGCGGGCAGCCGTGATGCACCAGTTGGTCGGCAAAGAAACGCGGCCGGCCGTAGTCGTCGAGATGCTCGGCGCGCAGGCTGCCATGCGCCAGCGCCGCGAGGGTTTCGGTAATCCAGTCGGGATGGGGCGGACAGCCGGCGACGTTGATCACCGGCAAGCCCGTGGCGTCGCGAAAATCCGGGCCGAGCAAACCGCCCGGAGCTTCGCCGTCGTACTGCAGGCCGCAGGCGTCGGTCGGGTTGATGCCGGCCGCCGTGATGCCGCCCCATGCGGAACAACTGCCGATGGCGACCACATGCCGCGCCCGGGCGGCGATCTGCCGCACCCAGTCGATCATCGGCTGCGCCCCGCCGCCGAAGCGATGAAAGCCGCCGCTGCCGAGCGGTCCGCGCAGCAGCGAGCCCTCGATGCAGAGTACGTCGACGGCGGTGCGGCCGTCGGCGCATTGTGCGATCAGATCGCGCGCTTCGTCGAGGCATGCTTCGGAAAGACTCGGATGCCATAGCAGTTCGACGCCTTCGTCGGCCAGTTCGCGAAACAGCGGCCCGTGTTCGCTGCCCAGCCAGGACAGGGTGCAACCGCCGCAGCCGCCGGACTGGAGCCAGAGCAGGTTCATGGCTCAGCGTCGCCGAAGCCCAGGCGGGAAAGCTTCATGCGCAGCCCGACGCGGGTCAGGCCGAGCTCTTCGGCGACGCGCGTCTTGTTCCCGTTATGGCGGCGCAGGGCGGCGTCGATCACTTGCGCCTCGACCTGGTCGAGCAGTTCCTTGAGCGTCGCGCCCTGGGGGTCGAACCCGGTCGCTGCGGGTTTGGCGGAGGCCGCCATCTGGCGCACGCGCGACGAAAACAGGCCGGCGTCGAGCAGGTCGCCATCGCCCAGCGCCAGCGCACGCAAGACTTCATTCTGCAGTTCGCGCACATTGCCCGGCCAACGATGGGCGACCAGCGCCTTCATCGCGCCATCGGAGAAGTGCCGTCCCGCCAACGCCGACTCTTTGAACATGGTGGCGACGATCAGCGGAATGTCCTGCGGCCGCTCGCGCAGCGGCGGCATGTGCAGCGTGATGCCGGCGATGCGGTAATAGAGATCCTGGCGGAAGCGACCGCTGGCGACGTCGGCTTCGAGGTCGCGGTTGGTCGCCGCGATGATGCGCACATCGACCGCGACCGGACGCGGACTGCCCACCGGACGCACTTCGCCTTCCTGCAGCGCGCGCAGCAGCTTGACCTGGAAGGCCGGCGAGGTGTCGCCGATCTCGTCGAGAAACAGCGTGCCGCCGTCGGCCTGCTGGAACAGGCCGATGCGGTCCTCGTGGGCGCCGGTGAAGGCGCCGCGCTTGTGGCCGAACAGCTCGCCTTCGAGCAGGGTGTCGGGCATGGCGCCGCAGTTTTCGACCACGAAGGGCCGCTCGGCGCGCTCGCTGGCATAGTGGATCGCCCGCGCCAGCAGCTCCTTGCCGGTGCCGGATTCGCCGGTGACCAGCACCGAGAGCTCATGCCCGGCGATGCGCTGCGCCAGTTCGCAGATGCCGTTCAGCGGACTGTCGGGTGCGCGCGTCAGGCGATCGAAGCCGGACCGCGCGCGGACCCGGCCGCGCCGGCTGGCGACCTGCTTCACCAGTTGTTCCGGGCTGTCGCGCAATTCCAGCGACAGGCGCTGGTTCTCCTGCTGCAAACGCCACAGCTCGGCCGCACTCTTCAGGGTCAGCAGCAACTGGTCGGGATGCCAGGGCTTGAGCAGGTATTGCCAGATGCCGGCCTCGTTGATGCCGGAAATGATGTCCTCGGCATCGGTGTAGCCGGAGAGGATCAGGCGCACGGTGTCGGGCCACTGGGCGCGCACGCGGCGCAGGAACTCGACGCCCTGGATGCCCGGCATGCGCTGGTCGGACAGCACGATATGGACGAACTCGCGGCCCATGATGGCTTCGCCCTCTTCCGCCGAGGGTGCGGTGAGCACCGTGAAATCTTCCTCCAAGGTGCGGCGCAGGGTTTCCAGCGAACGCAGCTCGTCGTCGACCACCAGTACCGTAAGTGGGGTGCGCGCTTTCATGATGCGCATGCCTGCGCAGGGCCGCCCCAAGGCGGCGTGCAGCCAACTACCCGGAAGCCGCAAAGCGGCTGAACCTTGGTCACCCCTTTCCTCGGGGCGTAGGCGGGGTTTCGCGGAGCACTGCTCCGCGCCGCCGCAGCCGGTCGGCAGTGCAATGCCGACCGTGGGGCGCGGGTTGGGGGATAGGTCCTCATCCCGTCCAGCCCAGGTCGCGATGACGCGCGAGATGGCGCGGTGTCCATGAGGCGAGCGACTTGCGCACGAAATGGTGGCGCGCGACGTGGTAGCTCGGGTCGAAACCGTAGAAGTTGCGCCGCATGTGGGCGAGTTCCTCTGCCCGATAGACAGCCAGCGGCTTGGCGGCTTCGTCCGCGGCGCGCCGCTCGCGCTTGGCCGTCAGGCGCGCCGCGAGATCGGGAGCCGCGGCGATCTCGGCCGCGCGCCGCGCCACGTCGATGCGGAAAGCCTGGGCCTCGGCGGCCAGGCAGGCATCGCTGAAACCGCTGCTCAGCGCCGCCTGCGCCGTCAGCGGCTGGCGGTTGCGCATGATGTCGCGCGCGCCGTCTTCCCCCACCCGGCGCGGCAGCAGGTAGCTCCAGTATTCCGAGCCGTAGAGATTGCCCATGTTCTTGTAATGCGGATTGAGCATCACGCCCTCGCGCACCCAGACCAGGTCGGCCGCCCGCGCCAGGAAACAGCCGCCCGCGCCCGTGTTGCCGGCCAGCGCGGCGACCGTGATCTGGCCGCCGGCCTCGATCAGTTCCAGCGCCAGGTCGTTCATCGCATTGATGTTGTTCCAGGATTCGTCGGCCGGTGAATCCGCAGCCTCGATCACGTTGAGATGGATGCCATTGGACCAGAAGTCGGCGCCCCCCAGCAAGACCAGCACCCGCACCGGCCGCTGCCTGGCCCAGGCCAGTGCGGCGCGCAGGCGCTCGCATTGCGCGGTGGACATGGCGCCGTTGTAGAACTCGAAATGCAGGAAGCCGACCGCATTTTCGTCACTGCCGGACTCCTCGTAGGCGATGTCCTGCCAGGTCTCATTGCCGACCCGCCACCAGTCGTCGAGCCTGGCCTCGGGCAGCAGGGACGACTCGGCGGCAAAGGCCAGGGTCGCCGGCAGCTTGATCCCTCCCGCGCGCTTGACATGGCCGATCCACACCGCGCCGTCGATGGTCCGCCGCAGCACGGCGGTCTCGCGCCGCGCGATCAGCTCGCCCGGCGCAGCTCCGGCTGCGCCGGGCAGGCTGGATTCGGGCCAGGCATCGAAGATATGGCAGGCGATGCCGAACAGCGAGTCGGCGACGCCGGGAAAGCCGTCGGCGGCATGGATCTTCCCCAGCACCGTCGCCGTGTCCTCGCGTTGCCAGTCGATCGCGCGATCGGCCTGTCGCATCAACGGCCGCAGGCTGCCGCGCGCATCCGTGCAGGCGGCCAGCGGCGTCGGCACGAAGTCGCCCGCGGCAAAGCGTTCGACGGCCTGCAGCACGGCCGTGGTGGCAGCCTGGGTGACTTCGTTGCGGTAGATGCTGGCCTTCCTGGCGTGGCGCAGCGGGAATACGGCGCTGGCCCAGACCGGCCCGGCGTCCATCTCGGCCTCGGCCTGCAGCACGGTGACGCCCCATTCGGCTTCCTGTGTCTGCAGCGCCCAGTCCAGCGCCGACGGCCCGCGGTCGCCGACGACGCCGGGATGAACCACGAGGCAGACGTGCCGCTGCCAGATCGCGGCGGGAATCGCGCGACGCAGGTAGGGCGCGACGATCAGCGCCGGCTTGAACAGCGCGACCGCTTCTTCGGCCACGCTGTCGGCGATGTCGAACTCGATCGAAATCTCGTGCCCGCGCCGCTGCAACTCGGCGCCGAGGCGCTGAGTCAGGCTGTTGAAGGCGTGGGTCAGGAGCAGGATGCGCATCGGCGTTTCAGCAAATCCTCGGCAACTGGTCGCCGGCCAGCCAATCGACGATGCGCTTGCCGCCGAAGGAGGTGGTGAGTTGGATGAAGTGATGGTCGTCGGCGACGACTTCGCCGATCTGCGCCGCCTCGCGCCCCAGCGGATGGGCGCGCATCGCGGCCAGCACACGCCCGGCATCGGCCGCGGCGCAGATGGCGATCAGCTTGCCCTCGTTGGCTACATAGAGCGGGTCGAGGCCGAGGAATTCGCAGGCCGCGGCCACCACCTGCTTCACCGGGATCGCCTTCTCGTAGAGCATCATGCCGACGCCGGACTGGCCGGCGATTTCGTTCAGCGTCGCCGCCAGGCCGCCGCGCGTCGGATCGCGCAGGCAGTGCAGGTCGGCGCCGGTGGCGAGCATCGCGGCGATCAGGCCGTTGAGTGCCGCGGTATCCGACTCGATCGGCGCATCGAAGCTGAGATTCTCGCGCTTGCTCATGATTGCCACGCCGTGATCGCCCAGCGAACCGGAGACGAAGATCACGTCGCCCGGCCGCGCCCGCGCGCCGCCGAGTTCGAGGCCGTCGGGCAGCACGCCGACGCCGGTGGTGGTGATGAACACGCCGTCGCCCTTGCCGCGCTCGACCACCTTGGTG
>NZ_JASJPC010000053.1:0-6239 GCF_031426875.1 Sulfuritalea sp. | reverse complement strand
GCAGGGCTCCACTTATCGCCGTGGAAATTCTGTCCAATCAAACGGGGCCGGCTCTAAGGTCGGCGCCATGATCGGCAAGCTGACCTATGGCGCGAGCAAGGACGTGGCGGTGAAGCACTTCGAGTCGGCGCTCAAGCTCGCCCCCGATTCCGCCATCGCCTGCATCGAATACGCCAATGCACTGGTCATGCTGTTCGGCCAGGCCCGCATGGACGAAGCCGTCAAGCTCTACGAGAAGGCCGCCGCGGCGACTCCGGTCGATGCCATGGAGCGGCTCGACGTCGAACTGGCCAAGTCCGAACTGGAAGACTAGTAGTCAGTCACCAAGGAAAAGGCGCATTCCCTGTAGGAGCGAGCTTGCCCGCGATAAGCCGTTGTCGCGAGCAAGCTCGCTCCTACATCCATCGGTTTCAACATGTCTGCTTATTAGGGTCGTTTAAGCGAGGTTGCGAAACCGCTTCGGCACCCGCTGCGGGGTCTCGGCCGGCGGCGGACTTACCGGCGGCGTTTTCCTGGCGACGGGCTTGGCGCCCGCGGTGGTGCGTGACTTTCGTGCCCTGGGTTTCGGCGCGGCGCCGCTGAGCGGCGGCGGCAACTGCTTGCCGAACAGCATCTGTTCGACCCGGGCCGGATCGAAGGGCTGTTCCCAGTCCAGCATCAGCAGTGCCAACAGCATTTTTTCGAACTCGGCGGCGAACAGCGGCGCGATGGTTTCCGGGTCCGGCACGAAATTGCGGTCGGTGATCAGGCCGAACTGGACATTCTCGTTGTAGCTCAGGATCGAGACGCCGATGCCGATGTCGCCTGACTGCGGCACCCAGAACATCAGCTCGTCGAGGCGCGACCCGGCCAGGTAGAGCGGCTGCCTGGGGCCGGGCACGTTGGTCATCACGGTGCTGGCCTTGGCCGCCAGGATGTCGAGGAACTGCTGCTGCAGCACTCTCGGCGCAATGCCCACCGCGCCGAGCAGGGCCATCGTCAGCGGCGGCTGGTAGGAGCCCTTGAGTTCGTTCATGCGCTGCCGCACCAGGAACAGGCGCGCGAAGGGATTGGCCTCATGCACCGGCAGCGACAGCGTGCCGAGGCCGAAGCGGTTGCCGAGCGTGCCTTCGTGCCGCGCCGAACGCAGATTGACCGGAATCATGGCGCGCACTTCGACGTCGCGCACCGATTCGCCCTTCTGCATGAAGTAGGCGCGCAGCGCGCCGGCGACCGCGGACAGCAGGATGTCATTGACCGAACAGCCGAGCGCCTTGCCCAGCGCCTTGACCTCGGCCAGCGGGATCAGCTCCGACCAGGCCACACGCTTCGCCATGCCGGTCTTGCCCTTGAGGCTGGTGGGCGAATCGGCCGGCATCGCCAGCAGCTTGGCGAGTTCGGTCAGCAGGCCGATGCCGTGGCGGCCATAGGTGGACAGCCGGTCCGGGTTCGACGCCAGTTGCAGCGCCTTGCTGCCCAGGTCGGTGCCCATGCTGACGGCCGAGCCGAGCGCGTCGGCCAGGAATTCCAGCATGCCGCCCGCGGGCTCCTCGGTCTCGGCGGCGTGGATTTTCGCGGCGCTGCGTTTCTGCGGTGCGGCCTGCGGCGACGCATCCGTCAAGGAGAGGATCACCCCGACCAGGGCGATGCCGTCGGCAATGCAATGATGGATGCGGACCACCATCGCCGAACCACCGCCGTACTCCTCGATCAGGTCGAAGCACCACAGCGGCTTGCCCGGATCGAGCGGCTGCACCGCCAGTTCGCTGGCCAGCGCCTGCAGTTCCTGTTTGCCGGCCCGGGCCGGCAGGCTGCGCCGCCGCAGGTGGGCATCGAGATCGAAAGCGGGATCGTCCTGCCACCAGGCGCCGGCGACTTCCGCCACCGCGCATTGGCGGAAGCGCCGGTAGCGGGCGACCAGGCGGCTCTCTATGGTGTTGCGCAAACGCTTGAAGTCGGTGCGCCGATCGAAGACGATGACGCCGACGATCATCATCAGGTTGGTGGCACGGTCCATGCGCAGCCAGGCCGTATCGACGGGGGACATTTTTTCGCGGTGGAGCATTGCCCTGATCCTCCAAGATGACGGCATGGCGCCGGGATGCCGTCCGCGCCTTGTGGCGAGGACATATCGCTAGCATACCGTCCCCGCTTTACGCGGAGACATATAATAGTTCAAGCCAAATCCCGGCGACCGGTTTATTGCGACGAAGGACGACATGAGCGAACTCAAGAAGCAATTCGAAGCGGCCCTGGCCGATTCCAAGAAGCTGCCGGAGCGGCCCTCCAACGACGTGCTGCTGCAGCTCTATGCACTTTACAAACAGTCCACGGAAGGCGACGTCGAGGGCAAGCGGCCCGGCTTCACCGACATGGTCGGCCGCGCCAAGTATGACGCCTGGGCCGCCGTCAAGGGAACCGCAGGCGACGATGCGATGCAGCGCTACATCGACCTGGTGGCGTCGCTCAAGGACTGAGCCGAACGCCGGCCGAGTCTTTCCTGAATTTTCGGGAAGGACTCGTGATCCGGTCCGTGCTCAGGTCGGTAGAGAGTTGGTGCTGGCGGTACGGCGCGGGAGTGCTCGCCGGTGTTCGTCTGGGCTGTTTTGTGCCCAAAGCGGCGGTAGCCAGGCTAGGAAAACAGACGCTCAGGAACTTGGAGGTCACCGGCGCTGCGCAGGGTTATGCCGCGTCAGGCTGCGGTACCAGGTAGCTGGCACCATTTGCGGTTAGGAGCGCATTGAGTCTTGCGTCATCAACTACCGCAGTTTTTCGTACGTTTTCAATAAAGAGCCTATAGCCATGTGCGCCAAGTAGATCAGCGCCTGTTTCTCTAGGCAATTGAATAATGCGTTCTATGTCTTCAGCGGAAAGACAAGAGAACAATGGCAATATCGATTTACTAAATACATCATTGGTCCGGTCCCAGGAGCGTGCTTGAGACAGGAACTCTATCGCCCGCTCTTTTGCATATGTACGGAGGCCATGCGAATTGATGGCCTGCGCAAGTTCATCAAATGACAGGGTACCGACGCGCTGTTCTACAATTGATTTAAGCCCATCAAGCTCGCCTAAGACCTCGAGCCCGCCCAAAACGTCAGTTGCTGGCCCCTCTTTGATGAAGTAAGCAACCTTGTCCTTGGATGCTTGCTCAAGGACACCCCAAGCGGCCGTCACAAAGGTAACGAGGCATGCTGCACTGGGAAATCGGTCGTCAGGTACGTCTCGAATTGCCTTATTCAGTTGCTTACGCAATCGGTCTTCCGTAAGTCCTGGATACAACTGATAAGTGGCATTAATTGCAGCAATGACCTGCGTCTTGAAGTACAACGGATCATTGTCAGTGAGAAATCCAAATACCAATAGGTCGATGAATCCTCTCACAAGCGCGTCGGTGCCATTTTTAAGACCGGAGTTCTGCAACTGGGCGACGGCCTTTTGGTCATCGGTCGGAAAGTATGCGGAGCTTACAAGCGTCTTTAGTTCGGCAAGGGCCGCTTTCCCTTGCACAGGTGGTTGTGCCAAGACATGTACGACAGCATTTCTAACATGGACACGCGCTTGCTCTGCGGACGGCTGGTAGGGGACGCCGATGCGCTGAAATGATGGATGTGCACATCTATGTCGGTCCTCTCTAAGCCGCGTGAGGTCAATAAACTGTTGTGGGTCAAAGAACTGAAGCTGATTACGGCAAGTTTCAAGAATCTCACGCTCGAACTCCAGTGCGCTCTTGATACCAGAAGGATTGTTCTGCTCGATCTGCTTGATGTACGTTTCGTATCTTCCTTCTATGGTCTTTGCGGCTAAATCACCGGAAACGGCGAGTTCTCGAATCTTGTCGATTAGGTCGAAGACAACCGCAATCCAAGTGCTAACAATTGATGCGCGATAGGCGCCTGCTCGATAGCATTGCAGAGCTTCAGCGACGTAACCCTTCGATTGGTCAGAGCGGCAACGAACTGCCAACGCTTCGATATCGGCAAGACTTTCGATCACGGCGATTCCTCTTCAAGATGCGGCACAACGTAGAGCTGACCGGCGCGACGCAGCGTCATCGCGGCGCATACAGCGAGCAAAGCGAGCGGGGTCGAGCGCCACGTTACGAATGCGGAAATTAGCCGGGCGCATATTCCGGTCGAAGAATACCGCGATATTCAGTTTGCAACTTCGAGTTGCAGACAGAACAGGTAAGCATGGAAAAGCCGCGCGAACCATCAATGGTGTTGAGGAACGACTTCTTTCCGCCGTTGAAGCAGTTTGTACAAAGCCAATGCGGCGACTCGTCCTGGCTCATGCTTTCCTTCACCGCGTAAACGGCAATCCCGTCAAGGACCGTTACAAGGCGATAGCGTTGTTTCTCAGCTTCCCAGTGTTTGAGTTGCACAATCTGCTTTTCAAGACCGTCTTTCTCGCGCAGCAAAAACGCATTCTGTTGCTGTACGGAAGCGATCATGGTGTTCGCGTTAATGATCGCGTTTTGGAACTCTATAAGTTGGGCTTTGCGCTGGCTGGCGTCAGAGGCTTCCGCGATTGCCTTGCCAAGATTGGCGAGGCCACCCAGTGCGGTGAATATGGTTGCCGGGTCAGTAGTCATGGCATTCCTAACAGTTATTTAGGAGCAGCGATGTCCAAGTTGTTGCCAATAATACGGGCATGGTCGAAATGCCTTTAAGGTATTGAATGACGAGCAGATTATCCGAATCCGGTCTCCTTATCAATCAACAATCATACGGACAGGGCTCTAACGTCAGTTTCGCGGAAACTTTCCCAGAGGCAGCTCCTGACCGCCAAGACCCAAAGTAATCAGTTCTGCAATTCGTCCAGCAGTTCCGGATGCCGATCAAGAAGCCGAAATAGATTCGTCACGGCAGGTAGCGGACGGGCCTTGCCTCGCTCGTACCGCGAAAAGGCATTCGGACCGCCGCCAGTGATTCGCGCGGCTTCGAGTTGGGTCAGTTTCAACTTCTTGCGGATTCGCGCCAGTTCGGCAGACTCTTTGGCGTCGATCTCGGCCGCGATGCGTTTAATGGCAACGGCAAACCGCTCACCTTCTCCCGCGTCGAACTCAACCTCGTGACAATGAGGGCAATGCCAACCGGCAATCTTCGGCACCACCGCTGCGTGACCTTTGTATTCATACGGCACATCCTTGACGGCATGCTGCAGAATTCCCTGTTCGCAGTTCAGGCATTCACGGCGCATCTCATTTCTCCTTAAACTGAATCACAATCGAACCATCCACTCGCAACGTCACCTTGACATAAGCCACTTTGCCGTTCGGCGTAACGCGGTGATAGACGTCCTGCCACACATGGCTTGCAGCATGAGTCGTCATGCTTTTGTAAAAATCGGTTCGCGTCATCGCACACACCACTTCGATCGCGCTTGCAGAATCCAGGCCCATGGCCTGAGCACCAACCAAAGCGGTGGCAGTAAAAGCATCCGCGCCGCGCCGCCGCACGGCGAGCTTCACAGCAGCCAGATCGTAGTGCGGCTTACGCTTTTCCATCGCGGACACACTAACCCATAAGGTTAGTCAGTGCAAGCGTAATAATATGAGCCCGGCGACCACTGTGAATGTCGGGTGTCGGCCGTGGCCGGCACGTTCAAGCCGGTGAAGCGTGGTCCATGTCGCACTGGTGGATCTCGACCGTGACATGGACCACTTCCTCATGCACGGCCAGTTGCTGGCGCACGCGCTGCGCGGTGAGTTGCGGGTCGTGGGGGCCCAGGATCAGGGCGCAGACGACATTGACGACCAGCCCGACGACGGCGATAGCAAGGGCTTCGCGGTAATGGATGGCCTGCGGCGTGATGATGCGTTCGACCGAGCCGACCAGCATCAGGGCGGCGACGCTCAGCAACAGGATGGCGCTGGTGTAGCCGCCGAGAATTTCGATCTTCCAGGTGCCGAAGGCGAAGCGCGGATCGTCGGCATGGCGCCGGGCCGCGGCATAGGCGAAGGCCGACAGGCCGACGGCGAGCGCATGGGAGCTCATGTGCCAGCCGTCGGCGAGCAGGGCCATGGAATTGAAGCCGTAGCCGGCGACGATTTCGACCACCATCATCCCCAGCGTGATCCACATCACGGCCCGGGCGCCGCGCTCGGCGGTCGGGTTTCCCGTGTCGAAGCTGTGCTTGTGGGTCCGCGCCGACAGGCCATGGCTATGCATAGGCGCTGCTCCTGGCTGATTGTCCGGCCAGATTCTAGTACGCAGACATGTTGAAACCGATGGATGTAGGAGCGAGCTTGCTCGCGA
>NZ_JASJPC010000052.1:0-54151 GCF_031426875.1 Sulfuritalea sp. | reverse complement strand
TGCTCGCGATAAGCCGTTGTCGCGAGCAAGCTCGCTCCTACATCCATCGGTTTCAGCATGTCTGCTTACTAGACCAGGCCGCGGGCCAGGTCGGCCTGCAGGTCGGCGGGACTTTCGAGGCCGACCGCAATCCGCAACAAGCCCTCGCCTATGCCCGAGGCGGCACGCGCCTCGGCAGAAATGCGACCGTGGGTAGTCGATGCCGGATGGGTGATGGTGGTTTTGGTGTCGCCCAGATTGGCGGTGATCGACAGCAGGCGGCAGTTGTCCACCACGCGCCAGGCTGCGGCGCGCTCGCCCTTCACCTCGAAGGAAACGATGGCGCCGCCGCTGGTCTGCTGCCGCATTGCCAGCGCATGCTGGGGGTGCGAGGCAAGACCTGGATAGAACACCCGCGCCACCTGCGGCCGGGCCTCCAGCCAGCGCGCCATTTCGAGCGCGTTTGTCGACTGCGCCTGCATGCGCACCGAGAGGGTTTCGAGGCCCTTGAGGATTACCCAGGCATTGAACGGCGACAGGCTCGGACCGGCAGTGCGCAGGAATTTGAAGATTTCCTCGGTCAGCGGTTTCGCCCCGCAGACCGCACCGCCGAGAACACGGCCCTGCCCGTCCAGGTACTTGGTGGCGGAATGGATCACCAGGTCGGCGCCCAGTTGCAGCGGGCGCTGCAGCGCCGGCGTGCAGAAGCAGTTGTCGACCACCAGCAGCGCTCTGCCGGCGTGGGCCACTTGCGCCAGTGCCGCGATATCGAAAACTTCGGTCAGGGGGTTCGACGGCGTCTCGATGAACACCAGCTTGGTGTTCGGACGCATTGCGGAGCGAAAAGCCTCGACCGTGCCGCCGTCGACAAAACTTGTCTCAACGCCAAAACGCGGCAGGATGTTGCCGAACAGCTGCTGCGTGGCGCCGAATATGCTGCGCGAGGCGACGATATGCTCGCCCCCGTTCATAAGCGCCATGACGGTGGACAGGATTGCCGCCATGCCGGTGGCCGTGGCGACGCAGGCCTCGGCACCCTCCAGCGCCGCCAGCCGCTCCTGCATGGTGCTGACGGTGGGATTGGTGAAGCGGGCGTAAACATTGCCCGGCTCCGCGCCGGAAAAGCGCGCCGCCGCCTGTGCCGCGGTATCGAAGACGAAGCTCGAGGTGAGGTAAAGCGCCTCCGAGTGTTCGTTGAACTGGCTGCGCTCCTGGCCGGCGCGCACGGCCAGCGTCTCGAAAGACCAGTGCGGATTTTCGTCCACCGGGCTCATCTCGACTGCACCAGATTCAGGTCGAGCTGTTCGCCGTCGGGGCCGTCGAAGCCGTCCTGGTCGTCCTGCTTCGGCAGCGGCGGCAGGTTGCGCTTGTCCTCCATGCTCTGCAGATAGCCCGCGCTGACGTCGCCGGTGATGTACTGGCCGTCGAAACAGGAAGTCTCGAACTGGGTCACGGTCGGATTGACCGATCGCACTGCCGCCTTGAGCGCGTCGAGATCCTGGTAGATCAGCGCGTCGGCGCCGATCTCGCGGCAGATTTCCTCGTCGTTGCGGAAGGCCGCGATCAACTCAGAGCGCGTCGGCATGTCGATGCCATAAACGTTGGCGAAGCGCACCGGCGGCGAAGCGGAGGCGAAATAGACTTTCCTGGCGCCGGCTTCGCGCGCCATCATGATGATCTCGCGGCTGGTGGTGCCGCGCACGATGGAATCGTCGACCAGCAGCACGTTGCGCCCCTTGAATTCCTGGCTGATGGCGTTGAGTTTCTGCCGCACGGATTTGCGCCGCGTCGCCTGGCCGGGCATGATGAAGGTGCGCCCGATGTAGCGGTTCTTGACGAAGCCCTCGCGGTAGGGAAGGTTCAGCCGCGCCGCCAGTTCCATCGCCGAATGGCGGCTGGAATCGGGAATCGGGATCACCGCATCGATCTCCAGGTGCGGCATGGTCAGGCGGATTTTGTCGGCCAGGTAGTCGCCCATCTTGGCCCGCGTTTCGTAAACGGAAATGCCGTCCATCACCGAATCGGGCCGCGCCAGATAGACGAACTCGAACATGCACGGGGCATGGAGGGTGCGCTCGGCGCACTGCCGGCTGACGAAGTTGCCGCGCATGTCGACCAGCACTGCCTCGCCGGGCTCGACGTCGCGCAGCATCTTGAAGCCCAGCGTGTCGATCGCCACGCTCTCCGAGGCAACCAGGTATTCGGTGCCTTGCGGCGTCTCGTTCTTGCCGATCACCAGCGGACGGATGCCGTAGGGATCGCGGAAGGCCAGCAGGCCGTAGCCGGCGATCATCGCCACCACGGCATAGGCGCCCTTGACGCGGCGGTGCACGCCGGCCACCGCCTTGAAAATCGTCTCGGCATCGACCTGGTACTTGGTCGACGCGGCCTGCAGTTCGTGCGCCAGCACATTGAGCAACACCTCCGAATCGGAGTTGGTGTTCATGTGGCGCAGATCCTGGAGGAACATGTCCTGCTTCAGCTGGTCGGCGTTGGTCAGGTTGCCGTTGTGCGCCAGCATCAGGCCGAAGGGCGAATTGACGTAGAACGGCTGCGCCTCGGCGGCATTGTCGGCCGAGCCGGCGGTGGGGTAACGGCAATGGCCGATGCCCCAGTTGCCCACCAGGTTGCGCATGTTGCGGGTACGGAAGACATCGCGCACCAGGCCGGAGCCCTTGTGCATGTGGAAGCGCCCGCCCTCGGCCGTGGCGACGCCGGCGGCATCCTGGCCGCGGTGCTGGAGCACCTGCAAGCCGTCGTAGAGCAACTGATTCACCGGCGTGGTGGCCACCACACCCAGAATTCCGCACATGGTCCTTCTCCGCAGGGCCGCCCCAAGGGGAAGCAGCCAAAACATGAAGCGGGCAGCGCCCGCGAACAATTATCGCCCCCTTCCCCGGGAAGGGAGAAGGGGAGATGCTCGTCTTTCTCTATCGAAACCGAATCCGTTTTGCCGCTTCCGGCGGCAACCAGGGTTTTGCCGCAATCACCACAGTCTCCAGCGGCGGCGCCAGCATCGCATCGCGCCACCACGCTTCCCTGGGTAACTGGGTCATACCCGCCACCAGCACCACCGCCAATACCACCAGCGTCCCGCGCAAGACACCAAAACCCGCACCCAGCAGGCGGTCCAGCAAACCCAGGCCAACCGCCTTCAGCATCAAGGAAATAAGCATGCGCGCGATTGCGAAGACCAGCAATACCCCGACAAAAACCAGCACATACGCCACCGGCAAGCGCAGGCCCGGTTCAGCGATATGCGCAGCCAGCCAGTTTGCCACGTCCGCCGCCGCGGCACGCGCCGCCAGAAAAGCCACTATCCATGCCGCCAACGCCAGAATCTCGCTGACCACGCCACGCCACAAACCCAACAGCACCGACGCCGCAATGATCGTCAGCACGGCGTAATCGAACACCGTCATCGCGCTACTTTGGGGCGACCGGGCCGTCCACGCCGATGATCTTGATTCTCGAACGCGCCTTTTCGGCGGCCTCCTGACTGGGGAAGGGGCCGGCCCGAACGCGGGTGCGCGAGCCCTGCGGCGAATCGAAATTCTCGGTGTAGGCCGGCACGCCGATGCCCTTCAGTTTGGCCAGCAGCAACTTGACGTTGCCGGTCTCCTTGTAGGCTCCGAGCTGCACCACCCACTGGCCGGAAGCTACTGGTGCCGGCTTGGCGTCGGCAGCGATTTTCGCCGCGGGTTTCTTGTCTGTCGCGGCTTTCTTCTCCGGCGGCGCGGACTTCTCGGCCGGCTTTGCCGCCGGGGCCGGCGCAGCAACGGGCTCGGGTTTGACCTCGGGCTTGGGTTCAGACTTGGGTTCGGTCACGGCTTCCGGCGCCGGCATCGGGCTTGCCACGGGCTTGCCGGGAATGACCTTGGCCGCAAGGCCGGTCGCGTCCTGGCTGGGAATGCGCACCTGGATGTCCTGATTCAGCGGCCGCGGCTCGCGATCCATCACCATCGGCAGAACCAGCACGGCAAACAGCGCCAGCGCGGCAGCGCCAACCAGCCGGCGGCGAGCGCGCTTCTTCAACTGCAAATCTGCGTCAGGCGACGTGTCTTGTTCCGCCATCGTGGTTACGCGTGGTTAGCTCTGGCGGCCAAGCGTTTGCAGGGCCGCAGCAACAGTGAGGAAGGATCCGAAGGCGAGGATTCTATCATCTTCGCCTGCGTGCTCCTGGGCAAAAGCGAGCGCTGCAGCGGGCGCGGCGAACACTCCCGCGACCTTCATTCCGCGGCTCTGCAAACGTTCGGCCAGAGAGTTGGCGCTGGCGGCACGGCGGCCTTCGAGGCTGCACGGCAGCCAGTGCGTGACCCGGTCGCGCAAGGCATCGATCACGCCGTCGATGTCCTTGTCGGCGAGCATGCCGAACACCGCCCAGGTATTGCGGTGAAAACTCATGTCACCGAGGTTGGCGGCCAGGACACGGGCCGCCTGCGGGTTGTGGGCGACATCCAGCACCACCGCCGGACGGCCCGGCAGAACCTGGAAACGCCCGGCCAGTTCAACCGTGCCCAGCCCCTGGCGGATGTCCTTCATGGCCACCGGCAAAGCCTGGTGCACGGCGTCGAGCGCGGCCAGCGCGCAGGCCGCGTTGGCCAGTTGCCGCTCGCCGCGCAAGGCCGGGAACGCCAACCCGCCGCGGCGCATGACCGCCTCTGGAGCGCCGGCCGCGCGGCCCCAATACAACCACTGCTGCTCCTGTTTCAGGTAGCCGAAATCCCGGCCCAGTATCTGCAATCGGGCGCCGATCGTTGCCGCGTGATCGGTCAGTGACAGGGGTGGCTGCGGATCGCCGCAGATGGCCGGAATTCCGCTACGGAAAATGCCCGCCTTCTCGCGTCCGATGGCCTCGCGATCGGCGCCGAGGAAATCCATGTGATCGAGGTCGACACCGGTGACGACGGCACATGCGGGTTGGTAGATATTGGTGGCATCCAGCCGCCCGCCGAGGCCGACCTCAAGGACGATCGCATCGAGTCCGGCGGCGGCAAAGACTTCCCACGCCGCCAGGGTGCCGAACTCGAAATAAGTCAGTGCAGCGTCGCCGCGTGCCTGCTCGACGCGAGCGAATGCGGCGCACAGGCCGGCATCGTCGACCGCGACGCCATTGACCCTGACGCGCTCGTTATAGTGCAGCAGGTGGGGAGAGCTATACAGGCCGACGCGGTAGCCGGCGGCGAGCAGGATGCGCTCCAGCATGGCGCAAGTCGATCCCTTGCCGTTGGTACCGCCGACCAGGATAAGCGGATAGGTCTCGCGCTGACCCAGCCGCGACTTGACCGCGGCGACCCGCTCCAGACCGAGTTCGATGCCGGCACTACCGCGCGGATGCAGCGCTTCGAGATGCGCCAGCCAAACATCCAGCCCGGCATCGGGCTGCAATTGCGGCATCAGGCGGCCGGGACGCGCTGCAGGAGTGTGATCAGCGATGCCAGCCTGTCACGCAGTTCGCGCCGGTCGACGATCATGTCGATCGCGCCTTTTTCGAGCAGGAACTCGGCGCGCTGGAAGCCCGCCGGCAGTGTCTCGCGTACGGTCTGTTCGATCACCCGCGGCCCGGCGAAACCGATCAGGGCGCCGGGCTCGGCAATCACCACGTCGCCGACAAAGGCGAAGGAGGCGGAAACGCCGCCCATGGTCGGATCGGTCAGCAGCGTGATGAAGGGCAGTTGGTGATGCGCGAGCTGGGTCACGGCGGCCGTGGTCTTGGCCATCTGCATCAGGGAAAACAGGCCTTCCTGCATGCGCGCGCCGCCCGAGGAGGTGATGCAGATGAAGGGCGACTGCAGTTCGATCGCCGCCTTGACGCCGCGCACGAAACGCTCGCCGACCACGGCGCCCATCGAACCGCCGAGAAACTCGAACTCGAAGCAGGCGATCACCACCGGCACGGTCTTGATCGCGCCCTGCATGACGACCATGGCATCGGCCTCGCCGGTATCCTCATTGGCGGCAGCCAGACGATCGATATAGCGCTTGCTGTCCTTGAACTTGAGCGGATCCATGGGTATGACTTCGGTGCCGATCTCGAAGCGTCCCTCCGGATCGAGCAACGCATCCAGCCTGACGCGGGCACGCAGCCGCAAATGGTGGGAACACTTGGGACAGACGTTCTGGTTGTTCTCCAGATCGGTGCTGTAGAGCACCGCCTCGCAGGCCGGGCACTTGGCCCACAGTCCCTCGGGGATCGACTTGCGTGCACCTTCCGAGCGCTTGATTTTCGGCGGCAGCAGCTTCTGTAACCAACTCATAGTCCCTCCGTAGGGCCGCCCCAAGGAGGGACAGCCAATAAGCATGGAGCGCAGCGAACCATCGTCACCCCCTTCCTCGGGAAGGGGGATGGGGGGTAGGTCGTCATGAAGTTACTCCGTCCATTGCTGCGCGGATCCCGCTCAAAAATGCGGTGACCCGCTGTGGCGCAGTCATGGCATCACCGCTGTCGATTTCCTCGATGATGCGACTGCCGATCACCACGGCATCAGCCACGGCGGCAATGCGTGCGGCGGTGGCGCCATCACGTATGCCGAAGCCGACGCCGACCGGCATGCCGACCTTGTCGCGGATCAGCGGAATACGCCGCGCGACTTCGTCCAGATCGAGACTGCCGGAGCCGGTCACGCCCTTCAGCGAAACATAATAAATATAGCCGCTGCCGATCTGCGCCACTTCCCCGTAACGCTGCTCGGTGGAGGTCGGCGCCAGCAGGAAAATCGGATCGATCTGCGCCTGCTTCATCGCGGCGGCGAAGCCGGCACACTCCTCCGGCGGATAGTCGACCACCAGCACGCCATCGACGCCGGCGGCCTGCGCGTCGCGGGCAAAAGCTTCGACGCCATAGGCTTCCACCGGATTGGCGTAGCCCATCAGCACCACCGGCGTCGTCGCATTCTCCCGACGGAATTCGCCTACCAGCGCCAGCACCCGGCGCAGGCTCATGCCATGCGCCAAAGCCCGTTCGGACGCGCGCTGGATGGTCGGCCCGTCCGCCATCGGATCGGAAAACGGCACACCGAGTTCGATGATGTCGGCGCCACCCGCAACCAGCGCCCGCATCAGCGGCAGCGTCGCATCGGGATCGGGATCACCGGCGGTGATGAAGGGAATCAGGGCCTTGCGGCCTTGTGCGGCAAGCGTGGCGAATGTGGCAGGAATGCGTGACATGAATGGGACCGAATCAGAACTGGATGCCGGATTTTTCGGCGACGGTATGCATGTCCTTGTCGCCGCGACCGGAAAGATTGACCAGCAGCAGCTTATCCGCGGCCAGGGTCGGCGCGAGCTTCGCCGCATAGGCCAGGGCGTGGCTGGATTCGAGGGCGGGAATGATGCCTTCGAAATGACACAGGTCATGAAAGGCCTGCAGCGCCTCGGCATCGGTGATGGTGACGTACTCGGCGCGGCCGGAGTCCTTGAGCCAGGCATGCTCGGGGCCGACGCCGGGGTAATCGAGGCCGGCCGATATCGAATGGGTCTCGATCACCTGCCCGTTTTCGTCCTGCAGCAGATAGGTGCGGTTGCCATGCAGCACTCCCGAACGGCCGGCGGTGAGCGAGGCGGCGTGCTGGCCCGATGCGAGACCATGACCAGCCGCTTCGACCCCGATCAGTTTCACGCCGGCATCCGGGATATAGGAATAGAAAATGCCCATTGCATTGGAGCCGCCGCCGACGCAGGCGATCACCGCGTCCGGCTGGCGGCCGGAAAGCTCGGGCATCTGCGTCTTGCATTCCTCGCCGATCACCGCCTGGAAGTCGCGCACCATCATCGGATAGGGGTGGGGGCCGGCGACCGTGCCGATGATGTAGAAGGTGTTGCCGATGTTGGTCACCCAGTCGCGCATGGCCTCGTTCAAGGCATCCTTGAGCGTCTTCGAGCCCGATTCGACCGGAACTACGGTGGCGCCCAGAAGTTTCATGCGATAGACGTTGGCGGCCTGGCGCTTGACGTCCTCGGAGCCCATGTAGACCACGCATTCCATGCCGTAGCGGGCAGCCACCGTGGCGGTGGCGACGCCGTGCTGGCCGGCGCCGGTTTCGGCGATCACCCGTGGCTTCCCCATGCGGCGTGCCAGCAGGGCCTGGCCGATGCAGTTGTTGATCTTGTGCGCGCCGGTGTGATTCAGGTCTTCGCGCTTGAGATAAATCTGCGCCCCGCCGAGCAATCCCGACCAGCGCTTGGCGTGGTAAATCGGGCTCGGCCGCCCGACATAGTGCTTGAGGTCATATTCGTACTCGGCGCGAAACGCCGGATCCGCCTGGGCGGCGGCATAGGCTTCGCGCAATTCGGTCAGGGCCG
Organism: Sulfuritalea sp.; assembly: GCF_031426875.1. NCBI lineage: Bacteria > Pseudomonadati > Pseudomonadota > Betaproteobacteria > Nitrosomonadales > Sterolibacteriaceae > Sulfuritalea > Sulfuritalea sp. Next base: position 45,871 of record NZ_JASJPC010000052.1, on the reverse strand, counting down.
GCATCAGCGTCTCGGCGACGAAAACGCCGCCGTAAGGACCGAAGTGGCCGCTCGCATCGGGCAAGTTATAGGGAAGGTCCTGCATCTGCATCTCGCACTCCGGCAATGAATTCGGTGATCTTCTGCGCATCCTTGATGCCGCGGGCGCTCTCGACGCCGCTGCTGACATCCACCGCCCACGGCCGCACGGCGCGCACCGCCTCGACAATGTTGCCCGGATGCAGCCCCCCGGACAGAATGACCGGCAGCGGCAACGACTGCGGAATCAGGGACCAGTCGAAGCTTTTGCCGCCGCCGCCATAGCCTTCGACATGGGCATCCAGCAACAGGCCCGATATCCCGGGAGCCCCGGCAAATGCGGACGCGTATTCTAGCAAATCGAATCCGGGCTTTACCCTCGCGGCCTTGATCCAAGGCCGGCCGAAAGCGGCGCAGAAGGCCGCGTCTTCATCGCCGTGAAACTGCAGCAGGTCGAGCGGCACCTGCGCCAGTATCGCGCCTACGGCTTCCGCCGACTCATTCACGAACAACCCGACCCGGGCAACGAAGGCCGGCACCTGCGCCACGAGTTGTGCCGCCCGCTGCGGCGTCACATAACGCGGGCTGGGCGCGTAGAAGACGAAACCCAGCGCATCGGCGCCCGCCGCCACGGCCGTGGCAAGGTCTTCCTCGCGGGTGATGCCGCAGATCTTGATTCGCGTGCGTTTCATGGATTCAGAGCAGGATCAGCGCCGTGTCGCCAGCACCAACTTTCAGTTGCCAGACCGGATCATAATCGACGCCCGCAAAGTAGAGGCCGCAAGCTTCGAAAGTCGGCGCCGCGCGGGCGCGATCGCGCCCGGCCAGCAGTTCGCCCAGCCACGCCGGCGGATGCGCGCCCTTGCCGACATAGACCAGCGCGCCGACCAGGTTGCGTACCATGTGATGCAGGAAGGCACTGGCCTCGAAGTCGAATACCAACAGGTCGCCGTGACGTGCGACATCAGCGCGGCGCAGGATCTTGACCGGCGACTTGGCCTGGCACTCGACCGCGCGGAAGGCCGAGAAGTCGTGTTCGCCCAGGAGCAAACTCGCGGCGCTGGCCATGGCCTGCGCATCCAGCGGACGATGGAACCAGCCGACGCGCCGGGCCATGAGGCCGGGCCGTTCGGCACGGTTGAGCAGCAGGTAGCGGTAGCGCCGGCCTCGCGCCGAAAATCTGGCGTGGAACTCGTCGCCTACCGGCTGCGCCCAGCGCACGGCAACGCTGGCCGGCAGATGGGCATTGACGCCGCGCACCCACGCCGTAAGCGGACGCACGGCTTCGCTATCGAAATGCACCACCTGCGCCAGGGCATGGACTCCGGCGTCGGTGCGTCCGGCACAGACGACCCGCGTCGGGCTGTCGGCAACAATGGAAAGTGCCGCCTCGACCACATCTTGTACTGCACCCCCGCCCGCCTGCGACTGCCAGCCGCAAAAACCGGAACCCTCGTATTCGAGTCCGAGCGCAATTCTCACGTCAGCCACGCGCCCAGCAGCAGGGTCCCGGCCAGAACGCCGAGACAGGCGTCCGCCGCACCAAAAGCTGCCGTGGGAAGGGACAGCGTGGCGGCAATGCCGCCCTGCCTGTCATCCGGCTGCCGAGCCGCCTCCACTTCTTCGAGAGTCAGCGCAAGGCGCACCGCAATCCGGTCACGGGAGATGCCCAGGAGCGCCAGGGGCGCCAGCAGCGAACGCATGCCGGCGACCAGTTGGTTGGGGGCCAGGGTTTTCAACAGCAAGGCCACGGTGCACAGTGCGATGAGCAGACGGGCAAGGCTCTCGGCAGCCAGCAGCAGCCCTTCCTGGCTCGCCCCGTGGATCTCCGGCAACGGTGTCCCCGGCGTCAGCCAGCCGAACATGACCAGCATGGTGAGCATCAGCCAGCGGCTGCGTCGCAGCAGCAAACTCAAATGCGAAGTGGCGACTGTCAGTGCCGCCAGGGCGAGTGCCAGGCAGGCCAGAAACAGCGGCATTCCAGCGCGCGAGGAGGCGGCCACAAGTACGGCCAGGCCCAGCAGGAGCAAGCTGGCGGAATCGGGGCGCTTCATTGGAACAGCATCTCCCGACGCACAGGCGCCGGGAGAGCAGGGTCGCTCAGGCGAGACTGTCAAGTTTGGCGCGCGCCGCCTTCTGCTGCGCCGGACTGCCCTCTGCCAGGGCTTCCTGGAACAGTTCGCGGGCACCGTCCTTGTCGCCCATTTCCTCATAGGCCGCCGCCAGTTCCAGCTTGGTGGCGACTTCCGGATTGTCGGGCATATCGGCTACGGCCGCGGCTGCGGCAGGCTCGGGCGCCGTGCCGGCAGGCGTATCCAGCTCCAGGCTGATGTCCCCAAGATTGAACTCGGCGGGCGCCGGCGCCGGTGTCGGAACATCGATCGACATCTCGGGCAAGGGAGTTGGCGCGGCAGGTTCCGACGTCCCCAGGTCGAAGTCGAAATCGATGCTGCCGGAATCGGTCGCCGCGGCGACAGGCGCTACGGGGGCTGCGACCGGCGCGGGTGTCTCCGCGGCCATGGGGAAATCAAGCCCCGACGCAGGCGCGGGTGCCTCCTTGGTCGGCATGTCGAAACTGATATCGAGTATGACTTCCTCGCTCTTGACCTCCGCCTTGGCGGCGGGTGCGGGAGCAGGCGCGGCCGCGGACGCACCCAGATCCAGATCGAAATCCAATCCGGCGGACTCGGTCTTGATTTCGGCAGCCGGGATAACGGCTCTCGTCGTATCACTGGTTCCGATATCCAGATCGAAATCCAGGGCTACAGGCGCGGCCGGGGCAGGAGCAGGCTCTGCGGCAGCGGCGGGCTGCGCTTCGGCCGTAACCAACCCGGGCTGGATGATCATCGTCGCGTTCATGTCCGGCCCGGCGGCAGGAATCGGCGCGGCCGCCTGAACGCCTGAGGAACCGGAGGCGTAAAGCGAACATCCGGGATCGAGGGCAGCGCCCATGGCGGCCACCTTGTCCCAGACCTCACCGGTGCCGCCGGTCAGGGCATGCATGTCGCGGGCGACCAGCTCGAACTGGCCGGCGTTCTTGCGCGCCGCATAGATGTCGAGCAGCTTCAAGTGAATCGCCTGGCGCTGAGGATCCGTCTTCAGGGCTTCAAGAAGGATTTCCTCGGCCTGGGCGTCGCGCCCGAAAGCGAGGAAGGTATCGGCCTCGACCACCGGATCGACGGTCTCGTGGTTTGCAGCCATGCCCATTCCGGTCGTGCTGAACTGGCTGGTCTCCTGTTCGCTCGGGGGCGGTGCTACGCTGGTCGTGCTGAACACCGAGTGCGCCGAAAGATCAGTTTCGGCAATCGGCGCATTGGAAATCGCCGCTCCGCGCTTCTTGCGGTAGGCCGTAATCCCCAGCCATGCAAACAGCAGGGCCAGCACCGCGCCGCCACCAAACACCAGTGGCGCGTTCTCCTCGATGAAGTCGGGCTCGGGCTCAGGCGGGGGTGGCGGAACAGCCTTCTTCTTCGGTGGAGGCGGCTTGGGCGCCTCGGCTGGTTTCGCGGCTTCAGCCGGTTTGGCTGCGGCATCGGCAACCTGGACTGCGTCGGCCGGCTTCGGAGCTACCGCGGGCTTGGCGACTTCGACCGGCTTGGGTGGCTCTGCTGCCTTGGGTGCTGCGGCAGGCTGCGTTGCCTGAGCGGCCTTCTGCAGGTCGGCACCCGCCTGACTCTTGATCTCGGCGAGCTTTTTCAGGTCGCTGAGATTCTTTTCCAGTTCGGCAATGCGGCCGCCGGCTTCCTTGAGCGCCCTGTCGCGGGACACCAGGTCCTCCTCAAGCGCGGCAATCCGCCCCTGCAAGGGCTTGTCCCCGGCACCGCGCGCCGCTTCCGTGCGCGATACCTGCAGCTTGTCCTTGCCCGTTGCCAACGGCAGCTTGTCTTCGACCTTGGGCGAGATCCTGCCGCTCACTGCCTGCTTGGCGCCCTGGTCGCCGGCCGGTTCGGAAGCTGCCGCAGCTGCGGCCAGACGCCGTCGATAAGTATTGAAATCTGCCGCTTGGGCGACAACTTCCCGACGCGCTTCGCCGGCGGAAACCTGGCTTGCGGTCTCGGCGTCGGGTATCGAAAGTATCTTGCCGGCCTTCAGGCGGTTCATGTTGCCGGCAATAAAGGCATCACTGTTGTTGCGGAACAACGCAACCAGCATCTGATCGAGGCTGACGCCCTCCGGCAGGGTCTGCGCCGCGATCTTGCCCAGCGTGTCGCCCGGAACCACCTCGCGCGAACTGGCAGCGACAGCTTTCGCCGCCGGCTTTTCTGCCGGCCGCATGGGTGCAGGCGGACGGCTCTCGATCACCGGACGGGTTTCCGCGGGTACTGCCGCCGCCGATCTTTCGACCGGTTGTGTCGCCGCCGGCCCGGTTCGGACTTCGGGTGCCGCAATTGGCGCCGGTGTCGTCTTCGCGGCCAGATCCGGTGGATCGAGGAGGAAGGTGTATTCGCGCACCAGGCGTCCCGAGGCCCAACTCAATTCGACCAGCATGTCGATGAAGGGCTCGTTGAGCGGACGATCGGTCGTTATTTCAAGGTAGCGGCGGCCGCCACGCTCCTTGATGTCGCGGGAAAATCGCAGCGTTGCCAAGGCCGGCGAGTAATCGATCCCGGCCTGACGAAAGGCTTCCACCGCAGCCAACCTGGCAACCAGCGAAGACGCTTCATCGCGGGAAGCGGAAACTTCGAGTTCCGCCTTGAGTGGCTGCCCCAATGCCGAAAGCACGGTGATCTTTCCCAGCCCGGCAGCATGTGTGACCAGAGGCAGAACGGCAATCGCCGCCGCAAGCACGGTGGCCTTGAATGGATTTCGCTTGGCAGTATTGGGCACTGTGACTCCCGACGGGCTTTTTATCATGTTATCAAAATAACATCAGGATGTTAGCGATGCAAGCTCAACCTTCCCATTACATTCCAGTCGCAACAGCACTTGGCATCAATGCAACAGGATGCGCAGCATGCGCCGCAAAGGCTCGGCCGCGCCCCACAACAACTGGTCGCCGACCGTAAAGGCCGACAGATACTGCGGTCCCATGCTGAGTTTGCGCAGGCGTCCGACAGGGACGCCGAGGGTTCCCGTTACCGCCGTCGGCGTCAATTCCTTCAGGGTGATCTCGCGTTCGTTAGGCACGACCCTGACCCAGTCGTTATGCGCCGCCAGTATGTCATTGACCTCGTCCAGCGGCACGTCCCGGGTGAGCTTGATGGTCATCGCCTGGGAGTGGCAGCGCATCGCACCGATGCGCACGCAGAGGCCGTCGACCGGAATCGGTGAGGCGGAGCGGCCCAGGATCTTGTTGGTCTCGGCCTGCCCCTTCCATTCCTCGCGGCTCTGACCATTGCCAAGGTCCTTGTCGATCCATGGAATCAGCGAACCCGCCAGGGGCACGCCGAAGTTGGCCGTGGGGAAACCGTCGTCGCGCAGAATGCCGGCGACCTCGCGATCGATATCGAGAATCGCCGAAGCCGGATCGTCGAGCAGGTTCTTCACCACGCGATGCGTTTCGCCCATCTGCGCCAGCAGTTCGCGCATGTTCTGCGCACCCGCACCGGAGGCCGCCTGGTAGGTCATCGAGGTCATCCATTCCACCAGCCCCGCCTTGAACAGGCCGCCCAAGGCCATCAGCATCAGGCTCACGGTGCAGTTGCCGCCGATCCAGTTGCGTCCGCCTTTGGCCAGGCTGTCCTTGATCACGTCCATATTCACCGGATCGAGGATGATCACCGTGTCGTCCATCATGCGCAGGCTGGACGCCGCATCGATCCAGTGACCCTGCCAGCCGGCTGCACGCAGCTTCGGGAAGACCTCGGTGGTGTAGTCGCCGCCCTGGCAGCTGATGATGATGTCAAGCCGCCGAAGTTCGTCGATGTCCTTTGCGTCCTTGAGCGGCGGCGCTCCCTTGGCGAACGCGGGCGCCTTGCCGCCGGGATTCGAGGTCGTGAAGAATACCGGCTCGATATGGGCGAAGTCATCCTCCTCCCGCATACGCTGCATCAGCACCGAACCCACCATGCCCCGCCAACCCACCAGACCTACACGCTTCATGATTAATCTTTCAGTATCGAATTACAGTGCGGCGAGTACGGCATCACCCATTTCCCGGGTGCCGACCTTTTTCATTCCCGCCTCAAAAATGTCGCCGGTCCTGAGGCCCTGTGCAAGGACTTTCTTCACGGCATCCTCGATGCGCAGGGCGGCGGCCTCGTTGGCAAAAGTGTAACGCAGCATCATGGCCGCGGAAAGGATGGTCGCCAGCGGATTGGCCACACCCTTGCCGGCGATATCCGGCGCAGAGCCGTGTGAAGGCTCGTACAGCCCCTTGTTGTTGGCATCCAGCGAGGCCGACGGCAGCATGCCGATCGAGCCCGTCAGCATCGAAGCCTCGTCCGACAGTATGTCGCCGAACATGTTGCCGGTGACCATGACGTCGAACTGCTTGGGATTCTTCACCAACTGCATCGCCGCGTTGTCGACCAGCATGTGCGACAGTTCGACATCCGGATATTCCCGGCCGGTCTCGATGGCCACGTCGCGCCACAGCTGGGTGCATTCGAGCACGTTCATCTTGTCCACGGAGCAGACCTTCCTGTTGCGCTTCCTCGCCGCTTCGAAGGCCACCTTCAGGATGCGCCGGATCTCGCTCTCGGTGTAATGCATGGTGTTGAAGCCGAAGCGCTGCATTTTTCCATCCACGTTGCGCGTCTCTATGCCGCGCGGCTGGCCGAAATAGATATCGCCCGTCAGTTCGCGCACGATCAGGATATCCAGCCCGGCCACCACTTCCGGCTTGAGGGTGGACGCGTTGGCCAGTTCCGGATAGAGGATCGCCGGACGCAGATTGGCGAACAGCCCGAGCTGCTTGCGGATGCCCAGCAAGCCCCGCTCCGGCCTCTGCTCGCGCGGATTGTTGTCCCATTGCGGGCCGCCGACGGCGCCGAGCAGCACGGCATCGGCTGCCTGCGCCAGCTTCTGGGTTGCCACCGGATAGGGATCGCCGGTGGCATCCACCGCGCAACCTCCGAGCAAGGCCTCTTCCATTTCGATGCCAAGATCGAGCGCACGCAGAACCCTTACGGCTTCTGCAACGATTTCAGGGCCGATGCCGTCCCCGGGCAGAACACATATCTTCATTGAATTTCTTTCAGGCAAACAACCAGGGTTGCTCGACGCGGCGACGCGCCTCGAACTCGCGAATTTTTTCTGCGTGGCGCAAGGTCAGGCCGATGTCGTCCCAGCCGTTGAGCAGGCATTCCTTGCGGAAGGCATCGACCTCGAACGGGATCGCGTGGCCGTCCGGACGCACCACCCGTTGCGCGGACAGGTCGATGGTCAGGCGATAGCCCGGCGTATGTTCGGTCAAGCCGAACAGGGCATCCACTTCCGTCTTGGGCAGGACGATCGGCAGCAGGCCGTTCTTGAAGCAGTTGTTGAAGAATATGTCGGCGAAGGATTCGCCGACGATGGCGCGAAAACCGAAGTCCTGCAGCGCCCAGGGTGCGTGTTCGCGCGACGAGCCGCAACCGAAATTGCTGCGCGCGAGCAGGATCGAGGCGCCCTGATAGCGCGCCTGGTTGAGCACGAAATTGGGGTTCCTGGCCCGCTTCGCGCAATCCTGGCCCGGTTCGCCGTGATCCAGATAGCGCCACTCGTCGAAGGCATTCGGGCCGAAACCGGAACGCTTGATCGACTTGAGGAACTGCTTCGGAATGATCGCGTCGGTATCGACGTTGGCGCGGTCCAGCGGCGCCACGAGGCCATCGAGCGTGATGAACTTTTCCATCACTTGGTCGACTTCTGGATGGCTTCGCCGCCCTTCTTGAGATCCTTGCCGATGCCTTCCACGGTATTGCAGGCCGACAGGGCAAGCATCAGGATCGAAGCGATAAGCATGCGGGACATAAATTTCCTCCTCAAGACAATTCACGAACATCGGCAAAGCGGCCGGCAATCGCGGCCGCCGCTGCCATCGCCGGGCTGACCAGGTGGGTGCGGCCGCCGGCGCCCTGCCGGCCTTCGAAATTGCGGTTCGAGGTCGAGGCGCAGCGTTCGCCGGGATTCAGGCGATCGTCGTTCATCGCCAGGCACATGGAACAACCCGGCTGGCGCCACTCGAAGCCGGCGGCGATGAAGATCTTGTCGAGTCCCTCGGCCTCGGCCTGCTCCTTGATCAGGCCGGAGCCAGGCACCACCAGCGCCAGCTTGACATTGGCAGCCACTCGCCGCCCCCTGGCCACCGCGGCAGCCGCGCGCAAGTCCTCGATGCGGGAATTGGTGCAGGAGCCGATGAAGACCTTGTCGATCGCAATCTGGTCGATGCGCATGCGCGGCGTGAGACCCATGTACTGCAGCGCGCGCGCCACGCCTTCGCTCTTGACCGGATCCTTGAAGTCCTCGGGTGCCGGCACCACGCCATCTATCCCGGTGACCATTTCCGGAGAAGTGCCCCAGGTCACCTGCGGCACGATCTGGCGCGCATCCATGTCGATCACGGTATCGAAGCGGGCATCCGCATCGGAGACCAGCGTGCGCCAGTAAGCCACTGCCTTGTCCCAGTCGGCGCCCTTGGGCGCAAAATTGCGGCCCTTGAGATAGGCGATGGTGGTCTCGTCGGCCGCCACGAAGCCGACCCGGGCGCCTGCCTCGATGGCCATGTTGCATATCGTCATGCGGCCTTCCATCGACAGCGCGCGAATGGCCGAACCGCCGAACTCGATGGCGTAGCCGTTGCCGCCCGCGGTGCCGATGCGGCCGATCAGCGCCAGCACCAGATCCTTCGCCGTGACGCCAGCGCCAACTTTGCCTTCGATCCTGACCAGCATGGTCTTCGACTTCTTCTGCAGCAGGCACTGGGTCGCCAGCACATGCTCGACTTCGGAGGTGCCGATACCGTGCGCCAGGCAGGCGAAGGCGCCGTGCGTCGAGGTATGCGAATCGCCGCAGACCACGGTCATACCGGGCAGGGTCGCGCCGTTTTCCGGGCCGACGACATGGACGATGCCCTGACGCCTGTCCTTGAACGGGAAATAGGCCAGGGCACCCGTTTCGCGGATGTTGGCGTCGAGGGTTTCCACCTGCTGGCGCGAAATCGGGTCGAGGATGCCGCGCTCCCAATGCGAGGTCGGCGTGTTGTGGTCGGCCGTGGCGACGATCGAGGAAATGCGCCAGACCTTGCGTCCGGCGAGTTTCAGGCCTTCGAAGGCCTGCGGACTGGTGACTTCATGCACCAGATGACGATCGATGTAGAGCAGCGCCGTGCCGTCCTCTTCGACATGCACGACGTGGCTGTCCCAAAGTTTCTCGTAAAGCGTTTTTGACATGATTTGCATAGTGTCCGCGCGGGTCTTGGATTATCGCACAGGCGCGCCCGCCGAATCAGCCGGAACGCCGCGCCAGACCATGGCCAGGCCGAGCAGAGCGAGCAGCGACGCGGCGCTGAAGGTGATCGCGGCACCGGCGCTTTCCCACAGGGCGCCGGCCAGCAAGGCGCCGCCGAGACCCCCGGCGCCATAGGCCACGCTGCCGTACAAGGCCTGTGCCCGCGCCTGCTGGCTGGCGACGAACCAGCGATTGAGCGCCGCCATGGTCGCCGCGTGGTGTGCGCCGAAACTGGCGCCGTGCAGCAACTGCGCGAACACCAGCAGGCCGATGAATTCAACGGTCCAGCCGATCAGCAGGAAACGCAGCACCGCCAGGGCAAAGCAGGCCAGCAGGATCTGGCGCAGCGAGACCCGCCTGGAAATGCGCGGCATGAACAGGAAGACGAAGATCTCGGCCACCACGCCCAGGGTCCACAGCAGCCCGACCAGGGTCTTGCCGTAGCCCTGCGCCACCAGATGGATCGAATAGAAGACGTAAAGCGCACCATGCGCCGCACTCATCAACAAGCCCGCGCCGAGCAGGAACACCACCTTGCGCTGACGCAGGACGACGAGGATCGAACCCGCAGCCTGCCCCGCGCGCGCAGGTACTTCGGTCAGCGTCAGCGCGCTGACCAGGGTCCCCAGCAGCAGGACCCAACTGACCCAGAGCTGCGAACTGATGGGTGCCGCATCGAGCAGCAGGCCGACGCCCATCACGGTGACGATAAAACCGACCGAGCCCCATAGCCGGATGCGGCCGTAGCGTTCCGGAGCGGCCGCCAGATGGCCCAGGGTCAGCGCTTCGACCAGCGGCAGCGATGCGCTCCAGAAGAAATGCAGGATCGCCATGCCGATCAGCAGACCGACGAAATCCTGCGTCAGGAACACCACCGAGAAACTCGCCAGCGAGGCCGCCGCCGAGGCGACGACGATGCGCACGCGCCGGCCTCCGCTGTCGGCCAGCCAGCTCCACAACAAGGGCGCCAGAAGCCGCATGAACTGGCCGAGCGACATCAGGATTGCAATGCGCCCCGCGGAGAGACCTATCGATTGCAGATAGAGCGCGAAGTACGGCAGGAAAGCGCCTATGAAGGCGAAGTACCAGAAGTACCACGCAGACAGACGAGTGCTTTGCTCCATGACGATTGCCGCCGACCGCTAGCGGCGGCTCTGCCTACGCAACGTTCCCCTCAGAGCTTGTGAAGAAATCGTAGCGAGCGGACCGCAGCGGGGTGCGGCCGGAGCGCAGCTACCGGAATGTACGTTTTTGTACATGAGGATAGCCGGGGTTGCCAAATGAGCCGCCCAAGCCCCGATCCGGTACGCGCAGTAGATTTATTCACAAGCTCTCAGGCCTTGTGCGCCTGCAGCAAGGCGTAAAGCTCGTCCTTGAGTTTCAGGCGCAGCTTCTTCATGTCTTCGAGCAAGGGATCGGCAACGGGGGCATCCTTGATCTCCAGCTCCTCGATTTGTGCAGTCAGCCCGTTGTACTCGTCGAGCAGCTTGCCGAAATGATGGTCGCCCAGCTTCAGGGCCTGGATGGTCGCGGCGTACTCGGGAAACTCGTGGTGCAGATCGTGGTGCTCGACGTTCATTGCTGGTCCAATTCTGGGCGGTTCACTATTCTCACTACTGTGTCGATCATTTTACCGGCGCTCGTGCGGGAATTCGCGGCGTGGGACATTCGACATCGGCGCATTGGGCGCGATGATGCAGCGCGGCGTCGGTCAGCACCAGGGCCAGCATGGCCTCGGCAATCGGCGTCGCGCGTATGCCGACGCAGGGATCGTGCCGACCGTGGGTCTCGATCATGGCCGGCTCCCCGGCGAGATTGATGGTACGGCGCGGCAAGCGAATGCTCGATGTCGGTTTGACCGCCATCCTGACCACCACATCCTGCCCGCTCGTGATGCCGCCCAGGATGCCTCCGGCGTTATTGCTCAGGAAACCCTCCGGAGTCAGTTCGTCGCCGTGTTCGCTGCCTTTTTGCGTCACCGACTTGAATCCCGCGCCGATCTCGACGCCCTTGACGGCGTTGATGCCCATCATGGCGTAGGCGATATCGGCATCCAGGCGGTCATACACCGGGTCGCCCCAGCCGACCGGCACGCCGCGTGCGATTACGGTGACTTCGGCACCGACCGAATCGCCCGATTTGCGCAGGGCGTCCATGTAGTCCTCAAGTTGCGGCACGATGGCCGCATTCGGCGCGAAGAACGGGTTGGTGTCGATTGCCGCCTCGTCCTGCCAGGGGATTTCGATACTCCCCAGTTGGCTCATCCAGCCACGCACCGTGACCCCATAGCGCTGCAGCAGCCACTTTCTGGCGATCGCTCCGGCAGCGACGCGCACGGCAGTTTCACGCGCCGAGGCACGGCCGCTGCCGCGATGATCGCGAATTCCGTATTTCTGCCAATAGGTGTAGTCGGCGTGGCCGGGACGGAACATTTCCGCGATATTGCCGTAGTCCTTGCTGCGCTGGTCCTCGTTGCGGATCAGGAGGCCGATCGGCGTGCCCGTGGTACGGCCCTCGTACACACCGGAGAGGATCTCGACCGTGTCGGATTCGCGCCGCTGGGTAACGTGGCGCGAGGTTCCGGGCTTGCGCCGATCCAACTCGTGCTGGATATCGGCGGCGGAGATATCCAGGCCGGGCGGACAACCGTCAACCACACAGCCGATCGCGGGACCGTGGGATTCACCGAAGGAGGTGACGCAGAACAGTGAACCGAAAGTATTGCCGGACATGGATGCGAATTGGATCGGGGAAGGAAGCCGGAAGTAACGCAAAGCTTACCATGGCGGCCGCACGGACAATTGGACGCCGACGTTGAACGCCGACGTTGAACGCCGGCGCTGCGGCGGCGCCGGACCGCGCTGGTGCAATCAGGCCATGCCGCGCCCGATGGACCGTTTCAGCGCTCGAGTTCTCCCAGCTTGCCCTTCTTCGCCGCCCACTCGTCGGCATCGACCGGCGGTTCCTTGCGCTCGATGATGACCGGCCAGGTTTTGGCCAATTCCGCATTCAGCGCGATGAAATGCTCCTGTCCTGCGGGAACGTCATCTTCGGCAAAGATCGCTTCGACCGGACATTCGGCCACGCAAAGGGTGCAGTCGATGCACTCTTCGGGATCGATCGCCAGAAAGTTCGGTCCCTCATGAAAACAATCCACGGGGCAGACATCCACGCAATCGGTATATTTGCACTTGATGCATGCTTCGGTGACGACGTAGGTCATGATTACGCTCCAGAATTGGCGAACAATGTACCATTGCTGCGCGGCCTTGGTGCGGGCCGGAGTCGCCAGGGTGGAAATTTTTTGCTAGGATTCGGCCATGCCAGCGAGCGCTTCGCGGCAATTCATCGCGACACCCGGCCGCAGACGCGCCCACCGGAACGCAAACATCCCCGAGGAATTCATGAGCGAACACATTCACCACGTCACCGACAGCACTTTCAAAGCCGAAGTGCTCGACTCCGCGATACCGACCCTGGTCGACTTCTGGGCCGAATGGTGCGGCCCCTGCAAGATGATCGCCCCGATACTCGACGAAGTGGCCAAGGATTATTCCGGCAAGCTGCGTGTGGCCAAACTGAACATCGACGACAATCCCAAGGTTCCCGGCGAGTTCGGCATCCGCGGCATCCCGACCCTGCTCCTGTTCAAGGGCGGCACCGTCGAGGCGCAAAAAGTCGGCGCCCTGTCGAAATCCCAACTTACCGCATTCATTGACAGCAATCTCTGATCCCGTTACATTGGCGCCCGGAGTCTGATTCCGGGCCGCCGACCAGCAAGACAGGCGCCCACGCCCTGAGGGCGCCGATTCGATTCCCCTCCTGATCGAATTCTTTCCTGAATTCATCCCCTACACCACTCTGTTCCGGCGCATTCCGCCGGAATCTCCTCGCAGGCAGTCCATGCACCTATCCGAGCTCAAAGCCCATCATGTCAGCCAATTGCTGGAGATGGCGGCCGCCAACAACATCGAGAATGCCAACCGGCTGCGCAAGCAGGAGCTGATCTATGCCCTGCTGAAGAATCAGGCCAAGAAGGGCGAAACCATCTTCGGCGACGGCGTCCTCGAAATCCTGCCCGACGGCTTCGGCTTCCTGCGCGCGCCCGAGGAGTCCTACCTCGCCAGCACCGACGACATCTACATCAGTCCGAGCCAGGTGCGCCGCTTCAACCTGCATTCGGGCGACACCATCGAAGGCGAGATCCGCACCCCCAAGGAAGGCGAACGCTATTTCGCCCTGGTCAAGGTGGACCGCGTCAATGGCGAATCGCCGGAGGCCGCAAAACACAAGATTCTGTTCGAGAACCTGACGCCGCTGCATCCGACCACGCATATGCTGCTGGAGCGCGACATCCGCAGCGAGGAAAACATCACCAGCCGCGTCATCGACATGATCGCGCCGATCGGCAAGGGACAGCGCGGCCTCATCGTATCGCCGCCCAAGGCCGGCAAGACCGTGCTGATGCAGCACGTTGCCCACGCCATCACCACCAACCATCCCGACGTCACGCTGATCGTGCTGCTGATCGACGAGCGGCCCGAAGAAGTGACGGAAATGATGCGCACGGTCAAGGGCGAAGTCGTCGCCTCGACCTTCGATGAACCGGCCACGCGCCACGTCCAGGTCGCCGAAATGGTCATCGAAAAGGCCAAGCGCCTGGTCGAGCACAAACGCGACGTGGTTATCCTGCTCGACTCCATCACCCGTCTCGCCCGCGCCTACAACACGGTGCAGCCCGCTTCGGGCAAGGTACTGACCGGCGGTGTGGACGCCAATGCCCTGCAAAAGCCCAAGCGCTTCTTCGGCGCCGCCCGTAACGTCGAGGAAGGCGGCTCGCTGACCATCATCGCCACGGCCCTGATCGAAACCGGCTCACGCATGGATGACGTGATTTACGAAGAATTCAAGGGCACCGGCAACATGGAAATCCACCTCGACCGCAAGATGGCCGAGAAGCGCGTCTATCCGGCGATCAACGTCAATCGTTCGGGCACCCGCCGCGAGGAACTCTTGCTGGTACCGGCCGTGCTGCAGAAAATGTGGGTCCTGAGGAAGCTGCTGTACAACATGGACGACATGGAAGCCATGGAATTCCTGCTCGACAAGGTCAAGGCGACCAAGAACAATGGCGAGTTCTTCGACGCCATGCGCCAGCGCTGATTGCGCACAGCCCAAAATTAGCGGATAATGCCGCGTTCTGTCGGTTCGCCAAATCCACGAACCGCGCCTGCACCCGAAAGGACCATGAAATGAAAAGCGGCATCCACCCGAATTACGCTGAAATCGAAGTCACCTGCAGCTGCGGCAACAAGTTCAGCACCCGTTCCACCAGCGGCAAACCGCTGCACATCGAAGTCTGTTCCGCCTGCCATCCGTTCTATACCGGCAAGCAGAAGATCGTCGACACCGCCGGACGTGTCGAGCGTTTCCGCCAGAAATACAGCAAGAAGGCCGCCTGATCCTGCATCAGACCTGCCTACTGGCCAAAAGGCAGCCTGCGGGCTGCCTTTTTTATGTCCCGGTCCTCCGGGACCGAGACGGTATCCTAGTGATATGTCCGGCCCTCCGGGCCGGGACGGTATCCTCGCGATATGTTCCCGCCCTCCGGGCGAGAACGGTATCCCCGGATTCGCACTGGTAAGCTCGCAACGTGCCCGACCTGACCGACCGCAACCATAGCCCCGCGCCCATTCTGGCGCGCTACGGCACGCTGTTGCTGTGCGCCGTCTGGCTGCTCGCGGGGAGCGTCGGCCATGACCCGTGGAAGACCGACGACGCCCTGCATCTCGGGGTCGCCTTCGGCATGGCCGGCGGCGACTGGCTGGTGCCGCGCATCGCCGGCGATCCCTGGCTGACCACACCGCCCCTGTATCACTGGGTGGCGGCCCTGTGCGGCAAGCTGCTGGGCTGGCTGCTGCCCTGGCACGATGCGGCGCGCCTGGCCTCGGTCCTGTTCGGCGCCGCCACTCTGGCGATACTTTCGCGTGTGGCCGGCTTGCTGCTCGGCACCAGCGCCGCGGTCGCCGCGCCCTTGCTGGCGATCGGCACGGTCGGCCTGCTGGTGCCGCTGCACGACGCCCAACCCGCCATCGCGGCAATCACCGGATTCGCCGTCGCGCTCTGGGGACTCGCGCTCTGGCGCGCACAGCCCCTGCGCGGCGGACTGATTTTCGGCGCCGGCATCGGCGTCGGCTTCCTCGGCGCCGGCATCGACAGCGTCGTCATCGAGCTGGCGACCGGGCTGCTGCTGATGCTGCACCCGGACTGGCGAACCCGGCGCAGCTGGCTCGCCGGGCTGGCGGCGGCAGCCGTCGCGCTTGCGCTGATGCTGCCCTGGCCCTTCCTGCTCTGGCAGCAGTCGCCTGCCTTGTTCGACATCTGGTGGACCGCCGAGGAGGCCAGCCTGACATTGCGCCCCGGCTTCAGTCGCGATCATCTCGAGCTGCTGGCCTGGGCCGCCTGGCCCTCATGGCCCCTGGCGCTGTGGGCCTTGTGGCTGGAGCGCAGGCATCTGCTCGAGGCGCAAACCGCCTTGCCGCTGGCCGCCACCCTGATCGCCCTGCTGGCGTTTTTTACCGACGCGCCGCGGCCGACGGCGCTGATGTCGGCGCTGCTGCCGCTGACCCTGCTCGCCGCGACCAGCGCCGGCCGCCTGCGGCGTGGCGCGGCCAACGCCTTCGACTGGTTCGGCATGATGACCTTTACGCTGGTCGCGGCGCTGATCTGGCTGGGCGGCATTTCCATGCTGACCGGGGAACCGGCGCGGGTGGCCAAGAATTTCACCAAGCCCGCCCCCGGCTTCATCGCCGAGGCCTCGCCGCTGATCATCGTGCTGGCGATTGCAGTCAGCGTCGCCTGGATCGCCGTGATGCTGCGCACGCCGCGCTCGCCGTGGCGCGCGGCGGCACGCTGGAGCGTGGGGCTGACCACCGTCTGGGTGCTGCTGATGCTGCTGATGCTGCCGTGGATCGACTACGGCAAGAGTTACCGTAGCGTCAGCGCCAACTTTCGCCAGATCCTGGGCAGCCATCCCGGCTGCATCGCGCGGCGCGGTCTGGGCCTGGCGCAGCGCGCCTCGCTCGACTATTTCGACGGCATCCGCACCGTCGGCGGCAGCCGGGCCAAAGACTGCCGCTACCTGATCATGCAGACCGCGCCCGGCACCGAAAGAGACCTGCCCGACTGGACGCTGGTCCGCGAAACCTCCCGCCCCGGCGACAAGGGCGAACGCCTGAGGCTCTACCGCCGCGCCGAATGAGCGTCCTGCGCCCCTTACACTTTCAGGAAATGCTCGCGGTAGTACTTGAGTTCCTCGATCGATTCGAGGATGTCCGCCAGCGCCTCGTGCTTGCCGTGCTTCTTGAGGCCCTTCGCGATTTCCGGCTTCCAGCGCTTGCACAATTCCTTGAGCGTCGACACATCGAGATTCCGGTAGTGGAACCAGTCCTCGAGTTTCGGCATGTAGCGCGCCATGAAGCGCCGGTCCTGGCAAATCGAATTGCCGCACATCGGCGTCGCCAGCCGCGGCACATGACGCCGCATGAACTCCAGCGCCTGCACTTCGACCTCGGCTTCGCCGAGAATGGAATCCTTGACCCGCTGGATCAGGCCGGAGCGGCCATGGGTGTTGGTGTTCCACTCGTCCATGGCACCGAGCACCGCGTCGGTCTGATGCACCACCCAGGTCGGCGCCTCGGCCACGATGTCGAGATTCGAGTTGGTGACGACCAGCGCCAGCTCTATGATGCGATCGCTGTCGGGGTTGAGGCCGGTCATTTCCATGTCCAGCCAGACGAGCGCGTTCTGATCCTGTGCCATAATTTTCCAATGCCTGTTTCTGTGTCGGCGCATTTTCGCACAGCGGGCCACTGCCCATGACCCCATATCACTTCACGCTGGTCTTTCTCGCCGCCCTCGCCCTGTCGACGGCCCTGCGCCTCTGGCTCGACATCCGCCACCTGCGCCATGTCCGCGCGCATCGCGATCGTGTGCCGGACAACTTCGCCGATCGCATCGACCTCGCCGATCACCGCAAGGCCGCCGACTACACGGTGGCCAAGGTGCGCCTCGGCCTGCTGGAAATCGCCGTCGATGCCATCGTGCTGCTGGCGCTGACCCTCGGCGGCGGTCTCGGCCTGCTCGACCAGGCCATGCGCGCCTGGCTCGGCAGCGGCTACCTGCACGGCCTGGCCCTGTTCGCCTGCGTCAGCCTGCTCGGCTTCGTCATCGGCCTGCCGGCCAGCCTCTACCGCACCTTCCGCATCGAGGCGCGCTTCGGCTTCAACAAGCTGACCTGGCCGCTGTGGTTCGCCGACCTGGCCAAGGGCGCCGTGCTCACCGTGCTGATCAGCGGCCCGCTGCTGTTCGCCGTGCTGTGGCTGATGGACGTCATGGGCAGCTACTGGTGGCTGTATGTCTGGCTGGTCTGGCTCGCCACCAACCTGCTGGTGCTGTTCCTCTACCCGACCGTGATCGCGCCGCTGTTCAACAAATTCACGCCGCTCGAAGACGTCTCGCTGAAAGCCCGCATCGAAGCCCTGCTGACGCGCTGCGGCTTCGCCTCCTCGGGCCTCTTCGTGATGGACGGCTCGAAGCGCTCGGCGCACGGCAACGCCTATTTCACCGGCTTCGGCCGCGCCAAGCGCATCGTGTTCTTCGACACGCTGCTGGACAAACTCAGCCCCGAGGAAATAGAGGCGGTGCTGGCGCATGAACTGGGACATTTCAAACATCGCCACGTCATAAAGCGCATCGCGCTGTCCAGCGTGCTGAGCCTGGCCTTTCTCTGGCTGCTCGGCCAGCTCATCGACCAGCCGTGGTTCTTCGCCGGCCTGGGAGTTGGTGCTGACGGTACGGCGTCATCAATGGGTACGGCGATTGGCCTGCTGCTGTTCTCCATGGTCCTGCCGGTGTTCCTCTTTCCGCTGGCGCCGCTGACCTCCGGCCTGTCGCGCAAGCACGAATACGAGGCCGACGCCTACGCCGCCAAACAGACCGCCGCCGCCGACCTGATCAGCGCCCTGGTCAAGCTCTATCGCGACAACGCCGCGACCCTGACGCCCGACCCGCTGCACTCGCTGTTCCACGATTCCCACCCACCGGCCAGCCAGCGCATTGCGCGGCTGCAAACACCCAGTCCCTCCGGGACATAAAAGGAGCCAGCCATGAACCAAGTCTGCGATCTGTCCAAGGGCAAATGCAAGCCCTGCGAAGGCGGCGTGCCGCCGCTCACCGACGACGAAGCCGCGCAACTGCTGGCGACGCTGCCGGGCTGGCAGCGCGAGGGCGCCGTCATCAGCAAGACCTACAAGTTCAAGAACTACTACGAGACCATGGCCTTCGTGAACGCCACGGCCTGGATCTCGCACCGCGAGGACCACCACCCCGATGTCGCCGTCGGCTGGGGCCAGTGCACGGTCAGCTACACCACGCACGCGATCGGCGGCTTGAGCGAAAACGACTTCATCTGCGCGGCCAAGATCGATGCGCTGCTCAGCCTGTAACGCGCGTTGAGCGGCGCGAAGAACAGGCACGGCACCATCGTCGCCGCCTTCGGCCGGCACTACGAAATCGAGTTGGCCGACGGCACACTCGCCACCGGTTATCCGCGCGGCAAGAAAAGCCCCTTCGCCGTCGGCGACGAAGTCGAACTCACGCCCGACGGCCAGATCACCGGTCACGCCGTGCGCCGCAGCCTGCTCTACCGCAGCGACCTCTACCGCCAGAAACTGATCGCCGCCAACGCCACGCAATTGCTGCTGGTGGTCGCCACCGATCCTTCCTTCTCCGACATGCTGCTCTCCCGCGCGCTGGTCGCCGCCGAGCACGAAGGCCTCAGCACCACCATCGTCCTCAACAAGAGCGACCTGACCGCCGCCCTCCCAAGCGCACGCAAGCTGCTGGCGCCCTTCGTCGCACTCGGCTGCCGCGTCGTCGAACTCTCGGCCAAGCTCGACGCCTCGCCGCTCTTGCCGCTGCTGGTCGGCGAAAGCTCGGTGCTGGTGGGGCAATCGGGCATGGGCAAATCGACCCTGACCAACGCCCTGGTGCCCGGCGCCGCGGCCCCCACGCGCGAACTATCGACCGCGCTCGACAGCGGCAAGCACACCACCACCTACGCCCGCCTCTACAAGCTGCCCAACGACACCTGCCCGGGCGGCACCCTGATCGACAGCCCTGGCCTGCAGGAATTCGGCCTCAAGCACCTCACCGCCCAAGAGATCGAATTCGGCTTCGCCGAGTTCCGCCCCTTCCTCGGCCAGTGCCGCTTCCGCGATTGCCAGCACGACGCTGAGCCCGGCTGCGCAATCAAGCAGGCCGTCGCCGCCGGCGTGATTCACCCGCGCCGCCTCGACCACTTCCATCAGTTCATTTCGGAAAGCCGCCATGGATCGCACTGAGCGCTTCTACAAGATCGACCAGATGATCCACGACCGCAAGCTGGTGCCCTTCGTCGATCTCATGGCGGCGCTGGAAGTCTCGCGCGCCACGCTCAAGCGCGACCTTGAATACATGCGCAACCGGCTCAACGCGCCGATCGTCTGGGACCGGGACGGGGGAACTGGCGGCGGCTACCGCTTCGACTCGCCGCATGCCGAAGCCGGCGCCCAGTACGAACTGCCCGGCCTCTGGTTCAACTCGGGCGAAGTCCATGCGCTGTTGACCATGCAGCACCTGCTCACCGACCTCGATCCCGGCGGCATCCTCACCCCGCACATCCAGCCGCTGATCGCGCGCTTGAACAGCCTGCTCGGCACGGCAGAGAACACCGCCGAGGAAATCCGCCGCCGCGTGCTGATCGTGGGCCTGGGCAAACGCGAGCTCAAGCTCGCCCATTTCGAGAAGGTCGGCGCCGCACTCCTTCGCAGGAAGCGTCTGGCCATCACCTATTTCGCCCGCGGCAGCGGCCAGACCACCGAGCGCGAAGTCTCGCCGCAGCGCCTGGTGTATTACCGCGAAAACTGGTACCTCGACGCCTGGTGCCACCTGCGCAACGACATCCGCAACTTCGCCCTCGATTCCATCCGCGAAGCCGATGTCATCGAAAAGAAGGCGCGCGAGGTCTCGCATCGCAGCCTCGACGAAGTGCTCGGCCCCGGCTACGGCATCTTCTCCGGGCGCAAGCTGCAGCACGCCAGACTGCGCTTCACCCCCAAGCGTGCGCGCTGGGTGGCGCAGGAAACCTGGCACCCGAAACAGAAGGGCCAGTACGAAGCCGACGGTTCCTGGCTGCTCGAATTCCCCTACGCCGACCACCGCGAACTGATCATGGACATCCTCAAGTTCGGCGCCGACGTCGAGGTGTTGGCGCCGGCCGACCTGCGGCAGAGAGTCGCCGACGAGGCGGCGAGGATGACGCAGATGTATGCCGCGGCGCCGAAACCAAACCGGAAAAACTGACTGAATGCGCGCGCCGGGAACGCGCCCATCGAATCAAACGGCGGCAAGCGCAACCGCGATTCCGGGAAACGCCCTTAGCAGCTTGGCATCCATGGTCACGAGCTTCGTGCCCAGCGTCCGGGCTAGCGCAACGAACTCGCAGTCATAGGCGGAGCAATCGCTTTCACGTACCAGCTCCAGAACGCCGAGTGAGTCCACCTCATATTCGGCACCGGCCAGCAGGTTCTCCGCCTCGCGCTGGATGCTATGCACCTGTTTGAAGCTCAGGCTTCCCCTTCGCAGGTAGCCGGCAAGGATATTGCGGAATTCGCTGCGCCACAGAACCGGCGCCGCCCAGGCCGAGTCCCTTTCCAGCAATGATTCGGCGGCCGGGGTGTATTCACCTGGCAGGTACAGATAGGCCACCACGTTCGTATCTACTACGATCATGGGCGACCTTGCCGCTTCGTGGCATCGATGTCCTTGGCCTTGAACTTCGTTGCGCTCAGGCTCGCCCGCAACTCGCGGGCACGGGCCAGTCGTTCGCCGGTGGCGATCCGCGTCGGTGCAAGCACGGCCTCCAGGCACACGATCGCCTCGCTGTTCAGGCTGCGCCGATGCATCTCTGCAGCAAGCTTCAGGCGATCATAGACATCGTCGGGAATATTCTTCAGGGTCAGCGTAGTCGGCATGGAAACCTCACACCAGAATGGAACCGTAATGGTTTCATTGTACACTCACCGCCACGTGATTCCAATCCCCCGCCAAAGCCAATGACCGCCACCACGCCAAGCGCTTTCGATCAGGAGCAAGCCTGATGCCCGCCAGCCTCGAAGGCCAGCTCGTGGTCGCGCTCTCCTCGCGCGCGCTGTTCGATTTCGAGGAGGAAAACCGCGTCTTCGAGGACCAGGACGATTCCGCCTACATGCGTTTGCAGCTCGAACGCATGGACCAGCCGGCGCGGCCCGGCGTCGCCTTCCCGCTGGTGCAGAAGCTGCTGGCCTTCAACACGCCCGAACGCCAGCGCGTGGCCGTGGTGATCCTCTCGCGCAACGACCCGGTCTCCGGCCTGCGCATCTTCCGCTCCGCCAGCGCCGCCGGCATGCAACTGGAGCGCGGCGTGTTCACCCGCGGCCGGCCGCCCTTCCACTACCTCAAGCCCTTGGGCGCCAACCTGTTCCTCTCCGCCAACGAAGCCGACGTGCGCGCCGCGCTGGAAGGCGGCTTCCCGGCTGCGCGCGTGTATTCCTCATCGCTGACCGAGGCCGAACAACACCCGCAGGAAGTGCGCATCGCCTTCGACGGCGACGCCGTGCTGTTCTCCGACGAGGCCGAGCGCGTGTTCCAGGAACAGGGCCTCGCCGCCTTCCAGAACCATGAAGAGAGCCACGCGCTGCACCCGCTGCCGCCCGGCCCCTTCCTGCCCCTGCTCGAAGCCCTGCACCGCCTGCGCGCCGACAGCGCCGGCGGCCCGATGAAAATCCGCACCGCGCTGGTCACCGCGCGCAGCGCCCCCGCGCATGAGCGCGCGATCCGCACCCTGATGGAATGGAAGGTCGAAGTCGACGAAGCGATGTTCCTCGGCGGCCTGGAGAAGACCCACTTCCTGCGCGAATTCGAACCCGACTTCTTCTTCGACGACCAGACAAGACACTGCGAGCCGGCGTCAAGGCTGGTGCCGACGGGGCATGTGGTTAGCGGGGTGGCAAATCAGGAGTAGGTTGCGCCCCCGACAAACTACTTGTTACGCAATATTCCCCGCTTCCGTTCTTGAGAGTAAGGCTATTTTGCATTACACTGCAAGCCATCAGGAAACCATGAGGGCATCGCCATGACCACCTTGACCGTTACTTCCCGGGGACAAGTGACATTCAGAAAAGAAGTGCTGCAGCACCTCGGCATCAGGCCGGGAGAAAAGATCGAGCTGGATTTGCTGCCAGACGGTCGGGGCATGCTCAAGGCGGCTCGGCCCGCCGGAACGATAGCCAACTTCGTCGGATTGCTCGCCGGCCGGTCAAAGAAAGTCGCCACCATTGAAGAAATCAACGAGGCAGCCGCACAGGGTTGGGCCGGCAAGAAATGAAAATCGCCGTTGATACCAACGTACTGATTCGTGCTGTCGTGCATGACGACCCCGCGCAAGCGAGCGTCGCCGCCAAAGTCTTGACCAAAGCCAAACTGATCGCGGTCGCGTTGCCATGCCTATGCGAGTTTGCGTGGGTGCTGCGCAAGGTTTACGGCTTCACCCCCGCCGATGTGGCCATCGCGATCCGGACACTGTTTGCCGCGGCAAACGTGGAAGTCAACCGGCCCGCCGTCGAGGCTGGCCTGTCGGCGCTCGAAGCAGGCGGCGATTTCGCCGATGGCGTCATTGCCTACGAGGGCAACTGGCTCGGCGGGGAAACCTTCGTTTCCTTCGACAAAAAGGCGGTTACGCTTTTGAAGGCGGCAGGTCAGTCCGCGCGCCTTTTGTAAGCAAGGGCGAATTTTGCGGATGCATGCGTAGGAATCTCATTCGAGGCGCCGCGATAGAATCAACGCAATTCGCAATACTCGAAACAACCAGCACTCAGGTGAATACATGAAACCTTCCGTGGCCTTGCAGGCACATCGAGACCGGATTCGAACCGTAGTTGAACTCCACGGCGCGAGCAACCCACGCGTATTCGGTTCCGTCGTCCATGGTACGGACGACGAAACCAGCGACCTCGACTTGCTGGTCGATCCCATCGAAGGCCGCACCACGCTGCTCAGCTTGGTGCGCATCAAGCGCGACATCGAGGCGATCACCGGCGTCGCCACCGATGTACTCACGCCGATGTCGCTGCACGAGCGCTTCCGCCAGGCCGTGCTGGCCGAAGCGTTGCCCGTATGAACGACAAGGCTCACCGCGTACCCGAGCGACTGCAGGACATCCGCGAGGCCATCACCAATGCCCGCAGCGACCTCGGCGCATTGAGCAAAGAGGAATTCCTCGCTGACGGTAAAACCCAGCGCGCCGTGATCGAAAGCCTGATCGTCATCGGCGAAGCCGCCAAGCTCGTCATGCGCCTCGATCCCGACCTCGAACGGCGCAGCCCCGATGCGTGGCAGCAGTTCCGCGACGCCTACGATATGCGCATCGTCCTAACCCACGAATACTTTCGCGTCGATGCAGCCGTGGTATGGGAGACGGTCAAGAACGATCTGCCGCAGGTGAACGCGCTGATCGAATCCTTGTTGGGCTGACGATGGGGCGAGCCGCGCCCTTTGATTCATCGAAAGTCGGCGCTGGCGATACGGCGATTCAGCTTGTCTTGGAAATCAATTCACGCTGACCCCAAATAGCTCCCAAATAGCTCTATCGCTCAGGTCAGATGGACATTGCTTTTCTGACCAACAGGCCGCGTCGCGTTGAATCTGCACTGCAACGCAAGCTCGTAAGC
The DNA here is from genome assembly GCF_031426875.1 of Sulfuritalea sp. Classification (NCBI taxonomy): domain Bacteria; kingdom Pseudomonadati; phylum Pseudomonadota; class Betaproteobacteria; order Nitrosomonadales; family Sterolibacteriaceae; genus Sulfuritalea; species Sulfuritalea sp. Next base: position 21,674 of record NZ_JASJPC010000052.1, on the reverse strand, counting down.
GCGTTGAAGATGCGGTTCCAGCGACCCCTCCATTGCCTTATGCTGACTCACCACCAGAGTGTGATCGACGTCGGTCAAGTGACCAGTAAAGATCAGCCATGAATGGAGATGCGGCGTTGTCTGGGTGAGCAAATGACCGGATGATTCAGCAAGCCGACGTGCTTTCTGGTCGTCCGTGAGCACTGCTTGGCCTATTTTCATGGCAAATGCGATTGAGGACAGCTCACCCTTTCCAAGTTTCTTGCGGCTCTCAAGTACCCGAATGGCCTGCAAGTCCCCGATCCCGCAGGAGTGCGGTTGGAACCCTCCGCGAGCTTGCTCCCGAAGCAATCGCTCGCGGAGTTCTATATCCGCAGCTGTAGGAGCTTTGCGCGGCTTAACCAAGCACTCGTAGCGCACAAAGGCCGTAATACAGAACTCACACTTTGCTTCCTTCGCTGCCATATGCAAGCGGGCCGAAGACAGAACGTTCCACACTGAACAGGTGTCCGCAACATTGATCGGATGAAACTTGGACGGATCAATTGCCATGAATGCGCCGTCCATAAAGGCTAGCAATCTCGGCTAGCTCGCCGTGGCTGCACAGGAGCGCCTCAGAGAGCCTGCCTAAGCTGATTAGACTCTGGCTGTGCGCGTCGAGGCAGAGTCCAACGTAGTGATCCGAGAGACCGCGCTCCAGAAGCGCGGTCTTTCTTGCTCGTTGGATTTCAGTCAGATTCTCGGGCAATTCGGGATCTATCTTCGACTCCCGGGGTACTCGAAACCCACGGATCTTGGCGCTTATCCGGGCGTCGACCAACTCGGCTTCCTTTAGCGCGATGCCCAACGCGTCGCAGCTCACGCGCAATTCATTGGCCCACTTTTGTGCGTCAGCTTCGCTCCAACCGCTTGGCGCCGGGAGCCTTTGAAGAAACGCTGGTGGCATGAGGTAGCAGGAGGCGAATCGGTTCGCGCGAACCTCGCGCCTGTCGACCTGTTCGTGGCGATAGAAACTTACGCTAGGTCCCTCCTTGCTATCGAAGATAGCGTGAGCCATTTCGTGAGCAGCGCTGAAGCGCTGCCGGTATACGTCCTCACTGTAGTTCACCAGCGCGCACCTGCCCGCAGTCGGATGAACGATGAAAAGCCCCGAAATGTTTGAGTTGCCAAGCTTCCGTCGGAATACATGCACGCCGACCGAACGAAACTCGGCGTAGATGTCACGAGGCACCTGTCTGTCATCGTGACCCATAGTTTTGCGAAATGCAGCCGCAGCCCCCTCGCCATTGCCCTTGAAGTAGTTTCCTGAAGGGCGATAGGAGAAATCGGTCGGTCGACGATTGAGTTCCTGCATCAGAAACTCTTCGGTATCACAGAGGTAGAGAAACTCCTGGACTGCGATGCGGTCATTCTTAGAGAACTCTCTCCCGTGCGCTCGGTAAAGGGTGTCTGTCTGCTCGAAGGGGGCGACTTGTTCATTGGAAATGAAAAACTTGAAGTCGCAGTGGTAATGATCCGCCAAGATGAGAATCTCATCACCCGAGGGCTCAAGCTGACCCTCCTCGATCAGCCGCAGGCGCTCAGCGTCAATGCCAGTGGCAATCGCTACCTCATCAAGCGATTCAGTTAGCTGGTCCCGATAACGTGACAGCTTGAGTCCAAGGATCTGAAGATTCATAACTGCTACTGATAACCTTCGACAGAGAAGCAATAAGGGTCAGCTTCAAATTTGAGCGCGACAGATTGCGCTCAACGAAACGGATTCAACATGGGCACGCCGAAACGCCTGAAGTCGCCTACGTTTCGCGTCACCACGGTTAGCTTGTGCACCAGCGCGGTGGCCGCGATCATGGCGTCCTCATACACGGTATCCGATTGGCGGTGCATCAGCTTCGCCCACTGCCGGAAGGTTGCGGCATCCATCGGCAGTACGTTGTAGGCAGCGGCAACCTGGTCCGCCCAGGCTTCGATCTCGGCCGCCTTGGCCGCATCCTGCTCGCGCGTGATTTCGATGCCGGCCTGGATTTCGCCCAGTGTGACCACGGAAATGTGCAGATCGGAGTCGTCGACGTTTTCCAGCCAGGAAATCACGGCCGCCTGTGGACGCGGCTTGCGCAATTCGGAAACGATGTTGGTGTCGAGCAGATACATCGCGGTATCAAAGCGCGGGCGGGGCGCGACGCTTTGCCTTGCCGCGCGCAGGTAGCGCCAGGTTCGCCCGGGCAGAGGCGGACAGCAGCAGTTCCTTCAACGATGGGCGCGCTGCGTCGCGCAGCCGCTTCCATTCTGCGATGGGAATCAGCACAGCCGTTTCCGTGCCGCGGCGCGTGACGACCTGCGGGCCTTCGCTTACGCAGGCATCCAGCAGTTCGCTGAAACGGGCTTTGGCGTCTTGCACGGGCCAAGTATTCATAGTGCATCTCCACTGACCAGTTATCTGACTAGTCTATGCGGACCCGAGCCGGAGTGCAAATCGCCCACGCGATTTGCGACCTGCCTCCGAAAGTTGGTGCTGGCGACACGGCGACGAAACCGGCGCCGGCAGGCCCGGAGCGAAGGAATGTGAAACCCTGACGGAGCCGCCTCGCCTGCCGGTGACGGCCGGCAAGGCAGCAATAAGGGCAAACGGGGTCGCTTTCCAGCCAGATTCCCACCCAATATCGAAAACGGTATACTTTGGCCATGAGTTCTTCACCGCGACATGAACGGCCGCTGCACTGGATTGCATCCGCCAAGCGCGATTTGCTGGATTTTCCCGACGACGTGGTCGGTGATTTTGGCTACGGGCTGGGCGTGGTGCAACAGGGTGGCCAGCCGCCAGCGGCAAAGCCCTGGAACGGCGAGGGACCGGGCGTGTTCGAGTTGGTCGAGGATCATCGTGGCGACACCTATCGAGTGGCCTACACGGTGCGGTTCGCGAAAGCGGTGTATGTGTTGCACTGTTTCCAGAAGAAATCGCCTTCCGGTATCCGCACCGCCAAGACCGATATCGACCTGATTCATGAACGTTTGAAGTTGGCTCGCAATGACTATGAGGTGCGCTATGGCAAAGAAGACTGATTTGGTGGACGTGGGCACTGGCGACGTGTTCAAGGACCTCGGCTTTGCCGACGCCGACGAACGCAAGCTGCGCACGCAACTGGCGATGCGCCTCAACGATCTGATCAAGGAACGCAAGCTCACCCAGACGGCGATCGCCGGGATATTCGGCATTCCCCAGCCGCACATTTCCGAGCTGCGCAATTACAAGCTCAGCCGCTTTTCATCCGAGCGCCTGCTGCACTTCATCACCCTGCTCGACAAGGATGTGGAAATCGTGATCCGCCCAAAGGCGGCGAATCATGCGGCAGGCCTGGTGTCGGTGCTGGTGGTGGCCTGAGATTTTCCGGGGCGGATCGATATTTCGCCGACTGCCTGCGCCGCGTTGGCGTCACCACCGTAGCCGCGCACGCAAGCCGGGCACTTCAAGACGACACCGGGACAGGCGATGAGCAATCGGTTCGATGCAGAGATTTTGCCGAGCCCATCGGCTGAAGATCCCCGACACCCAGACCCACGTATTGCATATCAGCTTTCGGCTTGGTAAAACCGAATCGTGTTGCGTCCGGCGTCTTTCGCCCGGTACATCGCGGCATCCGCCCACTTCATGACGTCGTCCTGGCTGGCGGCATGATTGGCGAATATCACTGCGCCGATGCTGGCGGAGCAGCGATACTGGATCGTGCATTCCGCCTTGCCTTCCTTGTGCAGGACCAAGACATACGGCTCAGCCAGCGCGGCGCGGATCTTTTCGGCGATCAGTTGTGCATGCAGATGTGATTCGGCTCGATCGGTATTCAACTCGGCCAATAGCACGACAAATTCGTCGCCGCCAAAACGCGAGACGGTGTCGACCTCGCGCACACAGCCTTTCAGACGGCCGGCCACTTCCAGCAGCAGTAGATCGCCCGCCTCGTGCCCATGGGTGTCATTCAGGGTCTTGAACTCATCCAGATCGAGGAACATCAACGCGCCATGGCAAGCGCTGCGCTTGCTGGCGGCCATGGCGTGGCCCAGGCGATCGCGCAGCAATCTTCGGTTCGGCAGATTGGTGAGGGGATCGTGGAATGCCAGTTGGCGCACCTGATCTTCCAGGCGCCGGCGCTCCGTGATTTCCCGAGTGATGCCGTGATACCCGACAATCGCGCCCTCCGCGTTGCGCTCGGGTTTCGACAGGACCTCGCCCCATAGCAGCCGGCCGTCCTTGCAGCGGTGCTGGACCTGGAAAGTCAGAAAGCCGGCCTGGCTGGCTGGCTCTCCGGATGCCTGGCTGTCGCGCATCAATTTCTTGACGGCGGCCACCCCTTCGTCGGTAAACAGGTCGAAGACGTGGTGGCCCACAACTTCCTCCGCTTTGTAGCCCCGCAGGCGCTCGTCGGACGGGCTGATATACGTGAGGCAAAGATTGCGGTCGGTCTTCCAAAGCACGTCCAGCGTGTCTTCTGTCAGCAGGCGATAGAGCGCCTGGCTTTCATGAAGCGCCTGGGTCCGCGCCGCGACCAGCGCTTCGAGGGCGCTGTTTCTTTCCTGCAGGCTCTTGAGCGGATATACCTCGCCCTCCTGCACCAGGTGATAGGGAATCGAGATGCCGCTGTGCACGATTTTCCAGTCGTCGCCTTCGAGGCGAAAAATCAGCACCAGCCGCGCCACCTCCCGCGACAGAATGTGGTCGGGCACGGGCAGGTGAATATGAAAGAAAGCGGTGACGGCCACCACCCTGTCGCTGACATCCTGCAGCGAGATATCCAGCATCTCGATGCGAATCCGGCCCGGCACTTGTGCAAAATCCTGACGGGTGATCTTCACCCACTCGTCACGGGCCTTGACCAGAACATTTCCGCCGCCCGTATAGCCGCTGAAGTTCTCACTGAAGCGCATTGTCAGGCGGTCATCGCGTGCGGCATACATCTCGATGTACTCGTCGAACAACGAGCGAATTTGACGCTCACGATCCGGATGCATAGTTCAGGCAGTGTTTGAAATTGGGAAAGGAAGCTCGTCGGGGATGGCCGAACCTGCAATCGTCGATTTGAGCCTTGCCATGTCTGCCGAGTCTAATGGATTCGACCCGAATCGCCGCAGTGACGACAGAACGGACGCGACCGGGGCGGCCACCGGCAGGCTGAAAGTTGGCGCTGGCGACACGGCAACCAGCCGGCACCGGCAGGCCCGGGGCGGAGGAATCAAAAATCTGACGGAGCCACGGGCCTGCCGGCGCCGTCCGACGCGGAACTCGACGCAACGAAGCTCGCCTTGAACCCGCGTGCGACAATCGCCGCATGCCCGCCGCCCTTCCCCTGCGACACTTCCTGCTCGCGCTCGCCGTGGTCGCCGTCTGGGGCATCAATTTCGTGGTCATCAAGTTCGCGCTCGGGCAATTGCCGCCGATCCTGATGGCGGCTCTGCGCTTCGGCCTGGTGCTGCTGCCCGGCCTGTTCTTTTTCGCGCGCCCGGCGGTGCCGCTGGGCAACCTCGCGCTCTATGGCCTGCTGATCGGCGCCGGCCAGTTCGGGCTGCTGTATGTCGCGATGAACGGCCACATCTCGCCGGGCCTGGCCTCGCTGGTGATCCAGGTCCAGGTGTTCTTCACCATCGGCCTGGCGATGCGCCTTTCCGGCGAACGGGTGCGGCGCTTCCAGTGGATCGCCCTGCTGCTGGCCGCGGGCGGCATCGCCGTGATCGTCCTGCATACCGACGGCAGCACCACGCCGCTCGGCCTGTTCCTGGTGCTGCTGGCGGCGCTGGCCTGGGCCGGCGGCAACATCGCGGCAAAACAGGGCGCGCCGGCCAACATCCTGGCCTACGTGGTCTGGTCCAGCGCCTTCGCGGTGCCGCCGTTGATTGCGCTGTCGCTGGCCGTCGAAGGCTGGGCCTCGATCTCGGCGGCGCTGCGGACGGCCGATGCCGCGGCCTGGGCGGCGGTGGCCTGGCAGGCCTGGGGCAATTCGCTGTTCGGCTACGCGGCCTGGGGCTGGCTGCTGGCGCGCCACCCGGCCGCCACGATCACGCCGATGGCGATGCTGGTACCGGTGTTCGGCATGGGCGCTTCGGCCCTGTGGCTGGACGAATCGCTGCCGCTCTGGAAGCTGACCGCCGCCGCGCTGGTGATGGCCGGCCTGGCGATCAACCTGCTGTGGCCCAAGCTGCGCACGGTACTGGCCGCACGCGGCTGACCAAAAGTTGGCGATGGCGCTACGGCGAGGCTGGTCGGGTCAGGCGGATTCCGGCGCCCCGAAAGCCCTTGGAGGACCGGAAATCCTTTCATTCCCGAAATATGCGCGCCGGCTACCGATGTAATAATTCGGCACCTCGACACTCCGACCACGCCTGACATGACGGAAAAAGACGCCTCAACGCTGGCGAAGCTGGTTGCCGGCTGCCGCGAACAGATGGAAAGCGACTTGTGCGAGCTGGTCGAGGAACTCGGGCCTGCGCTGATCAGGGAAGCCGGCGAGCGCGACAATGCCAGCCAGGACCCTACCAATCGCGCCGCCGCCGCTACCCTCAAGCTCGCGCTGCAAGCGCACTGGGGCAAGGTGACGCCGGCATTGAAGACCAGCCTCGCCGGGCGTACCGTGCAGGCGGCGAAGCCGGGCTACGGCGACGCGCGGGCGCTGAAGATCGTCAACGATGCCGAGGTCGCCCTGCAGTTGGCCGCACGCGAGATCCTCGAGCGCCTGACCACGGCCTGCCGCGAAGAGACGAACCCGCTGGAACGGCGGATTTCCTACCTGGTGCTGCGCAGCGCCATGATCCCGGGCGACACGACGTTCAAGGTCTCGTCGCTGTGGTCCTGCATCGAGGCCGCCTGCGCCGAGGTGAGCGACGACGCGGCGGCAGGCATCCTGCTGCTGCAACTGGTCGGCGAACATCTCGCTGCGGAACTGCCCCGGCTCTATCGCGTCGTCAACGAAGTCCTGATCGACGCCGACATCCTGCCGCGCCTCAAGCAAAGCTACCGCGAGATGACGCTGGTCGACCCCCAGGAGCTGGCCGCCGAATCGGCCAGGATGACGAGTGCCCTCGACCGGCTGGTGAAGGCGCGCACCAGGGACGGCGCAGGCGCCGCCAGCGGGTCCGGTGGCGGCAGCCTGGAACTCTTCGACTCGCTGAAGACGCTGCAGACGGCGCCGCCGCAGGCCCCCGCCGGTACCCATACCAACCTCGTGCGCATGGCGCGCGACAGCGCCGCCGCGCGCGACGTGCGCCCGCAGGACGCCGTCTCGCTGGATATCGTCGCCGAACTGTTCGACCAGATCTTCGGCGATCCGAACGTCGCGGACGGCATCAAGGGACTGGTGGGCCGCCTGCAGGCCACGGTACTGAAGGCGGCGCTGTCCAACCAGCGCTTCTTCTCCGATCGCAGTCACCCGGCGCGGCGCTTCCTGGACAGCATCTCGACCGTCGCCATCCGCTGGGGCAAGGTGGTCAATGCCGACGATCCCTTCTTCGTCAAGCTGTCGGAGCTGGTCAACAAGGTCCAGACCACTTACGACGGCGACCTGGGCGTGTTCGACGCCGCGAACGCAGAGCTCGATGCCTTCCTCGCCGAGCGCGAGAAGATCGAGGAGCAGCAGGACCGCGAACTGGCCGCCGCCGTGCACGCCCGCGAGGAAGAAATGCGCCTCACCCGCGTGGCCCAGATGCGCGCGCAACGGGCGGCGAACCAGTGCATCGAGCGGCTGCTGGGGCCGACGGTGCCGCGCGAGATCGAAGAGTTCCTGCGCAGCTACTGGCGCGACGTGGTACAGGGACGGATCTCGCAGTTCGGGGAGGATGGCCCGCCCACCGAAGAGGCCCTGCAAACCGCCGTCGCGCTGATCTGGGCCGTGATGCCGAAGCTTGATCCGGGGGAACAAAAACGGCATGCCGCCAGGCTGCCCGGGCTGCTGAAGAAGCTCAACGCCGGCTTCGACGAGATCGGCGCCGCGCCCGACGAGCGCAAGACGTTCATGGACACGCTGGTCGAGCTGCAGCTCGCCGCGCTGCGCGCGGAAAAACAGCCGCGCCCCGCCACCAAGGCCAAGCCGACGTCGATGCCGGCGCCGGAGGAAAAGCCGCGCGCGCGCAGCGCGGGGCCGACCCTGCAAGTCAGCCATGCCACCGACCAGGGCGTGCGCGTGCAGGACATCTCGCTCCCCGGCGCCGGCGAGCTCGACGCGGATAGCACGCCGGATCGCGCCGACCTGCGCCGCGTCAGGCAACTCGTGCGCGGCGACTGGGTCGATTTCATCACGGCGGGACAAAACCGCCGCGAGCGCCTGACCTGGATCAACCCGAGCCGGACGCTGTTCCTGTTCACCAACAGCGCCTCGGCCTGCGCCATTTCCATCACGCCGGAAGCCCTGGCGGTGCGCCTGAGGAACCAGACCGTGCGCATCGTGGCGCCCGACCGGCCGCTGTTCGAGCGCGCCATCCACGGCGCCATCCATTCGCTGGACAAGCGCGCCTGAGGATTGGTAATGACGGGCCTGCCGCTCAACCTGCCGTGGCCCCGGCTGCGCCATTGCGCAATGTGATGCGCCTGGCGCCGGCCGCGATGACAAGCGCGACGACGATCAGGGCCGCCGCAACCGCAAACGTGAACCGCATGCCGATGGCAACGGCCTCGGGGCGCGCCGCGGTGATATCGGTTGCCCCCGATCCGAACGCGAACACGGCGCCCATGACGGATGCGCCGGTGATGAGGCCGAGATTGCGCGACAGGTTGAGCATGCCGGAGATGACGCCGCGCTGCTCCGGGAGGATGGCCGTCATGACGGCGGTGTTGTTGGCCGCCTGGAACAGCGCATAGCCGGCGGTGATGACGACCAGCGGGGCGATGTAGCCCGGTACGCCGAAGCCTGTCGGCAGCATGGGCAGGAGGGCGCAGCCGAGCGCCATGCCGACCAGCCCGACGATGCTCACGCACTGTGCGCCGAAGCGGTCCACGCTGCGGCCGGCCGGCACGCCCGTCAGCGCGGCGACAAGCGGACCGGACGACATGACGAGTCCGACACTGGCGGCGTCGAGAAGAAGCGCGCCGGAGAGATAGAACGGACCAACCACCAGCGTCGCCATCACCACCGTGGTGACCAGGGTGCTCATGGCGAAACCCGCACCCAGCACCGGATTGCGGAACATCGCCAGGCGGATCAGGGGTGATGCGGCTTTCGTCTCGGCGAGCACGAAGAGGCCGAGGCCGGCGACGGCAGCCAGCAGCAGGCCCAGGTTGAGCGCGCCGAAACTGCCGCGCCCGATCGTGACGGCGAGTGCGTAGGCCGCCAGCGTCACGACCAGCAAGAGCGTGCCCGCAGTATCAAATCCGGTGTCGACGCCGGCCCGATCAGTCTTCGCTTGCTGGCGGTCGATGGGCAGGTAGCGATACGCGAAGAACAGGGTCACAACGCCCAGCGGTACGTTGATGAGGAAGATGGCCGGCCAGCCGAATCCGGCGATCAGCATGCCGCCGAATGTCGGACCGAGCGCCGTGCCGATCGCCGACATGGTTCCGAGCAGGCCCATGGCACTGCCGGTCTTTTCCTTCGGCACCGTCTCGCCGACAAATGCCATGGCGAGGGCCATCATGATGGCCGCACCCAGCCCCTGTACGGCCCGGGCGGCGATCAACAGCCAGAGCGTGGAGGCGAGGCCGCTCAGCACCGAGGCCGCCGTGAACAGGACAATTCCGCCCAGCAGCAAGCGTCGGCGGCCGATGATGTCACCGAGCCGGCCGACGCCGACGATCAAGGTGGTGATGGCGAGGAGATAGGCAAGGACGACCCACTGGACTTCCTGGAAGGAGGCGGCGAAGGCCTGCGCCAGGTTCGGCAGGGCAACATTGGCGATACTGGTACTGAGCGACGACAGCAACACGGCCAGCGACAGGCCGGCGAGGGCTCCCCGGACAGACGCTGTCCCTTGCGCAACTCCCGCTGCGGCCTGATCTCGTTCTGACTTGATTGCCTTCACCGTAAGCTCCTTTTTTCGACCCCAAACGGGGATGCCGGAATCGTAGTTGTTTACATGACATGGCGGAAGGCGCAGCATTTGCACTTTGTTCGTGCGTCTGACGCCATGTATAGGTCCGGCACTGCTATGTTTGAACCATGTCGACTCCCGATCTGAACCTGCTGGTCGCCCTTGATGTGCTGCTCGTGGAGGGCAGCGTGGCGCGCGCCGCCCGACGCTTGCGGCTCAGCCCCTCGGCGATGAGCCGGACGCTGGCGCGCTTGCGCGAAACGACCGGCGATCCCTTGCTGGTCCGGGCCGGACGCGGTCTCGTGCCCACGCCACGGGCGATCGAACTGCGCGAGCGGGTCAGCCAACTGGTGCAGGATGGCGAAGCGGTTTTGCGTCCCGCCAGGAAACTCAGGCTCAAGCAGCTGGTCAGGACGTTCACGCTGCGGACCAGCGACGGCTTTGTGGAGAACTTCGGACCGGATCTGATTGCCCGCGCCGGCGAAGAAGCGCCGGGCGTGCGGCTGTGTTTCCTGCAGAAGCCCGACAAGGACAGCGCTCGGCTGCGTGACGGAATCGTCGATCTGGAAACCGGCGTCGTGGGAAACACGGCGGCGCCGGAGCTGCGTGTGCAGGCCTTGTTCCGCGACCGTTTCATCGGCGTCGTGCGCATGGGGCACCCGCTGGGCCAGGGTGAGATCACGCCTGCGCGTTATGCGGCCGGCCGGCATATCTACGTCTCGCGGCAGGGTTTCGACAAGGGACCGATCGATGAAGCTTTGAGTTCGCTCGGCCTGGAACGGAAGGTCGTCACCATCGTCGGCGGCTTTTCGACCGCGCTGGCCCTGGCCCGCGCCTCTGACCTGATTGCCAGCGTTCCCGAACGACACACCGGAAACCTGCGCGACGGAATGCATAGCTTCCCGCTCCCGATCGCCGCGCCGGAGATCACGATTTCACTGCTCTGGCACCCGAGGCTGGATGCCGATCCGGCACATCGCTGGCTGCGCAGCCTCGTCAGGGATGTCTGCGCGGCGCTGCGCTGATAGAGTGAATCGCGCCGGAGGTTAGAGCCGGTCCGGTCGGATGAGCGGCCCCAATGAAGAAACCGGTCAGAAGTCGGCGCCGGCGAGACGGCGACGAGGCCGGCGCCGCCGCTAGCGCGGATCCGGCGAACGTACCGCCATGCTGGTGTAGGCCATGGCGAGCAGGTCGCAGGCGACGCCGTGCTCGATGCCGCGGCGGACCATCTCGCCGAGGATGTGTTCGTGCTCGGTACGTTGCCCAGCCTTCAGGTCGCGCAGCATGGAGGCGGTGAACGCGGAACCTGCCTGGGTCAGCGTGGCCAGCGCCTTGCCGCGCGACAACTCATTGACGGGATAGCCGCAGCGCTCGGCGATGGTGCAGCACTCGTCATAGACCTTGCGGGCCAGGTCGGCGCCGTAGGGCGTGGCGACGATCTCGCCCACCGAGCCCTGGCAAAGCGTGGTCATGCCCGCCAGGGCGGCGAGGAACACCCACTTGTCCCACAGCACCTGATCGATGTTATCCGCATAGTGGCTGTCGAAATCGGCGCCGGCGCAAAGTGCGATGAACTCCCTGGCAAGCGCTTCGTGCCCGGCATGGCGAGGCCCGACGGTGAGCGAATGCAGGTCGGAAAGCCGCCTGACGGCGCCCGTTTCGGTCAGCATGGCGGCGATGTGCGCGACGCCGCCCATCACCCGCTGCCGGCCGAAGCGCTGGTCGAGCAGGTCGATGTGGTTCAGCCCGTTGAGGAAGGGCAGCAGCGCCCCCTTGCCGCTGGCGCCGGCGATCGAGGCCAGCGCGTCGTCGAGATCGTAGGCCTTGGGCGCCAGCATGATCAGGTCGTAGTCGGGCGCCAGTTCCTGGCTGCCGAGGCAGCGCGGGAACACGGTAAAGCTGTCCTGCGGCGTCTCGATGCGCAGGCCGTGCTCCCGGATCAGTTGCCGGCGTTTGTCGCGCAACACGAAGCTCACGTCCGCTCCGGCACGCATGAGTTTGGCGCCGAAATAGCCGCCGACGCCGCCGGCGCCAAGGATCAGTATCTTCATGTCCGTCTCCTTCCGATTTCGCAAGAGCTTATCGCGGCGCGGCGGGAAACACCAAAGACAGGGAATGGGCTCGCAGCGGATCGCCCAGGAGTTGGCGATGGCGACACGGCGATCGACCGGCGCGCGATGGCGCCGGGCAGCAAAGCGCGCCCCCACTGGGCCAGCATCGCCGGCAGGCGCAGCGGGGCAGCAAGCAGCCGCACGCCGGCCTGGCCTCGCACCGCCTCGACCAGCACTTTCTCCCCCCGAGGCACGCGATAGCTCTCGCCCGCGGATAGAAACAAATCCCCCGCTGCGCCGCCGGCGGTGATCCACACCGTGCCGGATTCGACGCGCAACTCCCGATGCCGCTGCGCATCCACCCGCAGCGGCCGGTCCGGTTGCAGCAGCAGTGGTTCGTCGGCATGCATGGCGCGGCCTCCTTGGGGTTGATGCCACCATGCTAGGCAGCGCCACACCGCCGATACAGATGCACAGCGGCGAAATTGTGACCGTGACAGTTCTTCCAAAACCCGGCTGTGCCGTTCGATAATGCGGGCAACTGTACGGGTCGCCCGGCGGCGGCCGGGATCACAATGCGCCGACGATGCTTTACGAAAACCTCGCCAACGAATTCGCCCGCCTGATCGGCGACGGCCAGATGCGGCCGGGCGACCGCCTGCCTTCGGTGCGCCACCTGGCGCGGCAGCGCAAGCTGTCGATCTCGACCGTGGTGCAGGCGCTGCGCACGCTGGAAAGCCGCGGCATGGTCGAGGCGCGGCCGCAGTCCGGCTACTACGTACGGCACCGGCCGATGCGCATGATCGAGGCGGCTACCGCGCCCGCCGGCGCGCTTCCGGGGCAGTGCGGCCAGCCGGTGGCGGTGGGCGTCAGCCGCCGCCTGGTCGATGTGTTGCGCGTGAACGAAGCGCCGGAGATGGTGCCCTTCGGCTCGGCGCTGCCGGCGCCGGGCCTGCTGCTGGCGCCGCGCCTGAACCGCCTTTACGCCAGCATCGCGCGCCGCCAGCCGCAGCTATTGTCGACCAGCAGCCACAGCGGGCTCAACGAAGCGCCGCTCTTGCGCGCGATCACGCGGCGCGCGCTGGAATGGGGCTGCCCGCTGGCGGCCGAGGAAGTGGTGGTGACCAATTCCTGCACCGAGGCGATGGCGCTGTGCCTGCGCGCGGTGACCCGGCCCGGCGACACGGTGGCGGTGGAATCGCCGACCTATTACGTGATGCTGCAACTGCTGGAGGCGATGGGCCTGCGCGCGCTGGAGATCCCGACCCATCCCGTGACCGGGATTTCGCTCGATGCGCTGGACCTGGCGACGCGCCAGCCGCCGGAGGCCGGCGGCGTCGCAGCCTGCCTCTTGATCCCCAACGGCGCCAACCCGTTGGGCAGCGTGATGCCCGACGCTGCCAAAGCGGCATTGGCCAAGCTCCTGGCGGCGCGCGGGATGGCGCTGATCGAGGACGACATCTACGGCGACATTTGCTTTTCCGGGGCGCGGCCGCGGCCGATCCACGCCTTCGATGCCAGCGGCAACACCATGCTATGCACCTCGTTCTCGAAGACCGTCAGCCCCGGCCTGCGCGTCGGCTTCGTCGCCGCCGGGCGGCGCGCGGCGGACATCGTGCTGCAAAAGACCTTGAACTCCGGCAAGACCAATCCGCTGACCCAGCATGTGATCGCCGAGCTGATGGAGTCGCGCGGCTTCGACGTGCATCTGCGCACGCTGCGGCGGCGCTTTGCCGAGCAGATCGCGCGCACGCGCGACGCGGTGGCGCGCCACTTTCCGGCGGAAACCCGCGTCACCGATCCGCAGGGCGGCTTCGTGCTCTGGCTGGAGCTGCCGCCCGAGGTGGATTGCACGGCCCTGCACGCGCGCGCCGTGCAGGAGCGCATCGCCTTCGTGCCGGGCGAGATGTTCTCCGCCAGCGGCCAGTACAAAAACTGCCTGCGTCTGGCCTGCGGCGAGCCGTGGAGCGAGACGCTGGAGGACGGCATGAGGCGGCTGGGGCGCTTGATCGCTGGCTAAGAGTTTGTGAATAAATCTACTGCGCGTACCGGATCGGGGCTTGGGCGGCTCATTTGGCAAACCCGGCTATCCTCATGTACAACGACGTACATTCCGGTAGCCGCTGGGCCACACCCCGCTGCGGCCCAGCGGCTACGCCCCGAAGGAAGTCCCCTTGGGGGACGATTTCTTCACAAGCTCTGAAAGTTGGCGTTGGCGACACGGCGACGAGGGCGACCAAGGCGGCGGCGCGGCGCGCGGTTCAGGTGCTGACGCGCTCCAGCGTCGCCGCCATGCGCGGCGGGGTGCGCAGGGTCTGGAAGATCACGCAGTAGCGCTCGGTCTGCCGCATCAGGGTGGCCAGTTGCTCGTCGCTGGCGGTCGAATCGACCTCGAAGCGCAGGCGGATGTCGGTGACGCCGACCGGGACTTCCTTCGAGGTGCCCAGCGTGCCGCGAAAATCGCCGTCGCCTTCGACGATGACCTTCGCCGAACGGAAGGGAATGGCCATGGCCGTGGCGACCACGTTGAAGGTGACGCCGGCGCAGGCCACCAGCGCTTCGAGCAGCATGTCGCCGGAGCAGGCCTCGCTGCCGTCGCCGCCGGCAGCGGGATGCAGACCCGCATCGATGATGCCGAAGCGGGTTTCGATGCGGCAGACGGGGCGGTCGGGCAGCAGCGTGCCTTCGGCGCGGAAGATGCGTTTCGCGGCTTCGGGGTTTTCCTTGTACAGGGCCTTGATCGGGGCCTGCAATGCCTTCAGTTCGTCGGCGTTCATGGGGTTTCCTTTGCGATTCGGGCGTGGCCCGGTGGCAGCGAGCCGACTATAGCAGGCGACGCGCTTCGAAGAGTTGGCGCTGACTCCACGGCGCTCGGGCCGGTGCCGGCGCAGAAACCGCGGCGTGCCGGGCGCACCGGATACCCATATTCAATACATGGAATCCTATGACGTCAAAATCGTGCTACCGTTTTGGCGCAGTCCGAGTCCAAAAATATGCACCCCCATAGGAGAAGACAAATGAAAATCCATTCCTTGTTTTCGCTGGCAGCCGCCGGCTGCCTGGCCGCGGCGCTTGCGCAGCCGGCCCTGGCCGCCAACGTCAAAATCACGCCGCTCGGCGGCCAGGAGGGCGAGCTGTGCCCGCTCGACCGCGCCATGATCTTCGAGGACCCCAACGGCACCCGCGTGCTCTACGATCCGGGCCGCACGGTGGCCGGCGCGGGCGATCCGCGCCTGGGCAGGATCGACGTGATCCTGGTCAGCCACATGCATGGCGACCACGTCGGCAACTCGCACAACAAGGCGCCGAACTCGGGCGCCTGCGACAAGCCCGACATGTCGGTATCGGCCATGCCGAATTCGAACGTGGTCAACATCGCGCTGGCGAAGAACGCCAGGATCGTGACCGGCAGCGAGATGCCGCCCTTCTTCGCCAACAAGCTCAAGACCAACGGCGGCGAGCCGAAGAATTCGATTCTTGCGCGCTTCGGCGCCAGCGTGAAAATCGGCGGCGTCACCATCGCCACGGTGCCGGCGATCCACAGCAACGGCCTCGACCCCGACTTCATCGGCGGCGAACTGGGCAAGCACATGAAGGACGCCGGCATCGCCGGCTACGTCGGCGAGGCGACCGGCTACGTGCTGAAGTTCAGCAACGGCCTGGTGGCCTATCTTTCCGGCGACACCGGCATCACCGGCGAACAGGAGAAAGTCGTGCGCGGCCATTACGCGGCCAGGCTGACGGTGATGAACATCGGCGACACCTTCACCACCGGCCCGACCGAAGCCGCCTACGTGATCAACGAGCTGGTCAAGCCCGCCTCGGTGATCCCCTCGCACACCAACGAAGTCGCCACCGTCGGCGGCAAGCTGCGACCGGGCTCGCGCACCGAGACCTTCATCAAGGCCGTCAAGGTGCCGGCCCATGTTCCGCTCAGCGGCAAGACCATGGAGTTCGACGGCGGCGGCAAGTGCGTCGCCGGCTGCTGAGCCGCGAGGCATGGCTGTGCGGGAGGCGGCGCGGCCGCAAGCCCCGGGGCGGAGGAATCAATAATCCGACGGAGCCGCGGGCCTGCCGGTGATGGCCGGGAGATAATGCGCGCGCCCCCGCAAGAACGACCGACGGGAAATCCATGGAGAAGCATCGATGCGCTGGCTGGACCGGATTCCGTATTCCCTGTTGATCGCCGCCGCGCTGTTCATGCTCGGCGCGCCCTTCCTGCCCGAGCCGCACTTGGTCGAGAAGGCGCGCATGCTGGCGGAAGGCCGGCTCTCGCGGCCGATCGACATCTTCGACGTGTTCTGGCATCTGCTGCCGGCCGCGCTGCTCGGGATCAAGTTTGCGCTGGGCAGCAAGGCGAAACCCTGACGCCGCCGCGGGCCGGCCGGCGACGGCCGTCACTTGAATGAAACTTCAAGGAAATCGCCGGCTCGCGTAGCATAGCCACCGGGCATGTGCCTTCCTCGAAGAAAGGGTACGGCGATGGAACTGCTGAAGAACCGCATCGCGCTGCGCTGGCGCCGCACCAAGATCGTGGCCACGCTGGGCCCGGCCAGTTCCGAACGCAAGATCATCGAGGAACTGCTGAGGGCCGGCGTCGACGTGGTGCGGCTCAACATGTCCCACGGCACCCACGAAGCCCACCGCGAGGTGTATGCCCAGGTGCGCGCCGCGGCAAAGAAGCTCGACCGCCACGTGGCGATCTTCGCCGACCTGTGCGGGCCGAAGATACGCTGCGGCAAGTTCCCCGACGGGCCGCTCACGCTCACGCCCGGCGAGGAGGTGATCATCGATCCGCACGTGGACAAGGGCGGGCCGGGCCTGATCGCCTCGCAATACAAGGCCATCGCGCGCGACGTGCAGCCGGGGCATCGCATCCTGCTCGACGACGGCAACCTGGAACTCAAGGCGCTGGCAATCGAGGGCGATCGCATCCGCTGCAAGGTGGTCTTCGGCGGCCTGCTGAAAGACCACAAGGGCATCAACCTGCCGGACTCGAAGGTGTCCGCCTCCTCGCTGCCGCCGAAGGACATCGCCGATGCCAAGTTCGCCATCGAGCTCGGCGTCGATTACCTGGCGCTGTCCTTCGTCCGCACCGCCAAGGACGTCGCCGGCCTGCGTCGCCTGATCGCGCGCGCCGGGGCCGACACGCCGATCATCGCCAAGATCGAGACGCCGGAAGCGATGGACAACATCGAGGCCATCGTCCAGGCCTCGGACGCCATCATGGTCGCGCGCGGCGACCTCGGCATCGAAATGCCGGCCGAGCAGGTGCCGCTGATCCAGCGCGAACTGATCCGCCTCGGGCGGCGCCACAACCGCGCCGTGATCGTGGCGACGCAGATGCTGGAATCGATGATCGATCATTCGCGTCCGACGCGGGCCGAAGTGGGCGACGTGGCCAACGCGGCATTGACCGGCGCCGATGCGGTGATGCTCTCGGCCGAGACCGCCAGCGGCAAGTACCCGCTGCGCGCGGTGCAGATGATGGACCGCGTGCTGCGCGAAGTGGAAGGCTACCAGTGGCGCCAGGGCAGCTTCCTCGGCGACGAGCCGGCCAGCCACCTCGACCTCGACCTGCGCGACGGCGTCGCCAATGCCGCGACCGCGCTGGCGCACGACCTCAAGCTGCAGGGCATCATCATCCCGACCCGCAGCGGCACCACCGCGCGCGTGATCTGCTCGCATCGCCCGACCGCGCCGCTGATCGCGGTGTCGACCAACGAAACCGTGTGCCGGCGCCTCACGCTGAACTGGGGCGTGGTGCCGATGACCACCACCGAAGCCGAGTACCGCGACTCGCAAACGCTGTGCCGGCGCGTCGCGCGCAGTTGCGATCTGACCCGCACCGGCCACAGCGTGCTGCTGGTCTCCGGCTTCAGCGACGACGTGGCGCGCAACGCGCCGCTGCTGCAGATCCTGCGGGTCTGACGCCGGCTGCCCGAGAGTTGCCGCTGGCGACACGGCGACGCCGGCACGCCGCGGCGGCGCTAGGCCGGCGCGGCCTTGACCCGCACCATCAGTTGCATGGCGGCCGCCAGCAGCAGCGCGGCGCAGACGCTATGGGCGATCGCCAGGCCGAGGCTGAGCCCGCTCAGCACGGTCAGCACACCGAGCGCGAACTGCAGCAACAGCAGCGCCAGCAACAGCGCCGCGCTCCGGCGCGATGCCGGCTGCGCCAGCGCCCGCAGGCCGCCGAAACCGAGCAGCAGCAGGGTCGCGACGGCGCTGTAGCGGTGCAGCAGGTGCAGCGCCACGCCGCCCTCATCGCCGAGCGATGCCGCGACGGCGACGCGGACGAAGGGATTGAGCGCGCTCCAGCCGGCGGCCGCGGGCCAGGAAGCGTCGCCGCAGGCGGTCAGCAGCGGGCAGGCGAGCGCCGCGTAGCGCGCGCCGATCAGGGCGCCCAGCGCCATGGTCAATGCCAGTGTGCCCAGCCCCGCATGCAGCAACGCGGCGGGACGGCGGCGGGGCGCAGGCGCCTGCCCGCTGCCGGCGGCGAGCACGGTGCGCCAGGCGATCAGGACCAGGCCGGCGCCGCCCAGGATGTTGATGAAGCTGGCCCACGCCCGGTGCGGATCGGCGCTCCAGATGCCGACGAAGGTGAGCAGGATCATCAGCACCAGCAGTGCCTTGGCATACCGTCCCGGCGGCTCGATCGGGTGCGGGCGCCGGCACTGCCAGGCGAGCACGAAGCCGAGCAGCAGCGCCGTCGACGCCACCACCCGGTGCAGGATGCGGGCCGCGTCGCTGTGCTGATACGAGCCGCCGACCAGCACCTGACCGTAGCAGTAGGGCCATGGGCTGCAGCCGAGGCCGGCGCCGTTGAGGCGGATGTAGGCGCTGACCAGCAGGATCACCAGCGACAGCGCGGTCAATACCAGCGCCAGAATCCTGATGCGTTTGAGGCGGGCGATGCGGGTTTCCATGGCGGTTTCAGGGGGCTGTCCGGAGTCGGTCTGCGGCGCCACCTTGCCGCGCCGCGCCCGCAAGAGTTGGCGCTGGCGCTACGGCGGCACGGAGTTGGCGCAGGGACCGATGATAGCGCCGCCGGCCGCGATCAGGCCACCCTGCGAGGCACTACTTCTCCAGCGCGAGTATCCAATCGACGAGCTTGCGCGCGTCCGCTTCCGAGATCGCGACCCCGTTGGGCGGCATCGCCACGCCGCTGGATTCTTCCTTCCAGTGCCGGTTGTACACCGAGGTGCCGCCCATGATGGCCGCGGTCAGGTTCTTCTTCGCATTCTTGTCGCCCTTGTAGCGTGCCGCGACCGCCTTCCAGGGCGGGCCGACCGGCTTGAGGCCGTCCGGCCCCTTCGCATCGAGTTCGATCGCGTGGCAGATGAAGCAGCCCGACTTGGTGGCCAATTGACGTGCCGCGTCGTCCTTCTTTGCATCGGCAAAAGCGGGACTGCTGGCGAGTGCCGCGGCAAGCAGCGGCAACAGATGGATTGCGGTCATGCGTTTCATACCAACTCCTCAACAAGAAACCTGTTCAAAGACCCGGCGGCGCGGGTCGCGCTGCGTTGCTGCCTTAACGTGAAATACATCGCCAAGCGCGACTTGTCTGGTTCGAGCGCAGCGAGCCAATCAGTAGCCTCCCCGTGAGGGGAGGATGGGAGGGGCGGGCCCATTTGCCAGCTTGGGGCCCATCGAAGGTGAGAGATTTCATAATGCGGGGTGGTTTGCCGAAGCCATGAGCGTTAGCCTCTAGCCGCCCGCCACCGGCGGCCAGATCGCCAGCGTCTCGCCTTCCTGCAGCACTCGCGCGGCACGCTCGCCGGGCGGCACGAAGTTGCCGTCGATCAGCACCAGATGGCAGAGCTTCTGCGGCAGGGCGAAGCGTTCGATGATCTGCTGTATGGTCGTCGCCGCGTCCAGTTCCAGCGTCAGCGCATTGGTCTTCTTCGCCTCGGCCGGCAGGTAATCCTGCAAGGTCGCAAACAGCTTGAATATCACCCTCATGTTTTATCGCTGACCGCTATGCCGCGCTCTGCGCACTGGCAAGGTAGGCCGCCATGAATCCGTTCGGATCCTGCAGCAGCGAGTCCTTCCACGAGCCGAGCCGGGTTCGCGTCTGGATCAGGCCGCGCAAGACCCCGACATGTTCCGTATGCCCGATCGAGGTGGCGCCGATCAGCACGTCGTCCTTGAACTGCAGCGAAATGTAGCGGTGATTGGCGTCGTCCGCGAGCTCGACGCCCGAGCCGCCGTTTTGCGCGGTTTCGCCCCACCACTGGCCAAAGGAGGTCGACACCAGGCCCAGCGTATCGAGCACGTTGATCGCCAGGACGCCCGGCAGACGCGCCTCGCGGCCGGCCATGTTGAGCGCGGCGACCCGCGCCTGGTCGGCGGCATTGGGCTGAATCGCCGCAACGAGGTGGGCCCCGGTGAACAGGTCCGGGGCTTCGGCCACGTCGCCGGCCGCGTAGATGCCGGGCACCGAGGTCTGCATCCGGTTATCGACCAGCACACCCTTGGCCACCTGCACCCCGGTATTGTCGAGAAAGCCCACGTTCGGTGCCACACCCGCTGCGACGATCACCAGGTCGCAGGCGATCTCCTCGCCGTCGGAGAGGGTCACCGTGAGTCCGCCGGTGTCGGCCTTGCCGCCGACGCCGACCGCCTGCGCCAGCCGGTCGAGCAGACCCGGATTGGGAGCTACCGCGGCGATGCGTTGCACACCCTTGCCGGTCAGCACGCGCACGCCCTTGTTTTCGACCCAGTTACGGATCATGTTGCCGGCCTTCGGCGTCATCATGCGCGGCACCATGCGGTCGCCCATTTCCACCACGGTCAGCTCGACGCCGCGCGCGGCCAATGCTTCCATGATGATGCAGCCGATGAAGCCGGCGCCCAGTTGCAGTACGCGGGTGCCCGGCTTGGCCAGGTTGGCGATCGCGCGCGCATCGGCCAGGGTCCAGCAGGTTTGCACCTGCGGCAGGTCGATGCCGGGAATCGATGGCCGCACCGGGTGCGAACCGCTGGCGACCAGCAGCCGGTCGTAGGTTTCGAACTGCCCGTCGGCGAGCAGCAGCTTGCGCTGCGCGGTATCCATGGAGACCACCCGGCCCTGCAGTTCGCGAATGCGCAGGCCGGCGAAATGGCCTTCCGTCTTGCGCAGATAAGTGCCGCTTTCGTCGATGTCGCCTTCCAGCAGGTAGGGAATCGCCATGCGTGAATAGGCGGGCTCCGGCTCGGCGCCGATGAGAACGATTTCGGCCGCGGCATCGGCCTTGCGCAAGGCTTCCGCAGCAACAACGCCGGCAGGCCCGTTACCAATGATGACGTGTTTCATAATGTCTCCCGAAGGGCCGTCCCGAGGGAGCTTAGTCGCAAAATGCGGCCCCCTGTGGGGGCAGCGAATGAAATTGCCTGCCCGCGAAGCGGAATACCAGGCATGCAGAGCAGCGTGGGGGCCAAATTTGTTCCTTAAACGATCAGGGGATCGGCAACGCCGATCCCCTGAGGGGTGGGGCAGGAATTACAGACCCAGGCGGTCCAGGGTTTCCTTGGTCGGCACGCCTTCCGGCGTCCAGCCGCGGACCTTGTAGTACTCCGGCCGCATCTTGTCGATGCCATTCACCAGACCCTTGGCCGGCCCGGTCTTGGCCGGCTCGGTCTTCAGCCGCGGCGGCAGGTCGT